>DATLLF010000251.1:0-28219 GCA_035537955.1 Vicinamibacterales bacterium
GGAACTGCCGGCGCCCGGTTCATCGAGCAGCACGAGCGCCGGCAGTTCCAGCGAATCGTTCATCTCGACGATGTTCCTGATGTGCGAGGAGAACGTGCTGAGATTCGCCGCGATGGACTGGTCGTCGCCGATGTCGGCGAACACGCATCGGAACACCGGCACCTGCGAACCGCCGGCGGCCGGTATCAGAAGTCCCGCCTGCGCCATCAGCGAAAGCAGGCCCGCGGTCTTGAGCGCGACCGTCTTGCCACCCGTGTTCGGTCCGGTGATCACCAGCACGTGCACCGGCGGGATCAGCAGGATATCGACGGGAACAGGAGCCGCGCCTCCGCGCTCCGCGTGATTGTGGGCAGGGAGCTTGTCGGTCGTCACTTCCGCGACGGCGGAGGCGTCATCACCCAGTTGACGACGTACCGCGGGGATGAGCAGCGGGTGGCGGGCGGCCCGCAACTCGACGCGCTCATCCGGCGCGATCTTCGGCTCGACGCCGTCGATGAGGAGCGACATCTGCGCCTTTGCCTGCAGCACGTCCATCTCGATAGCCGCTGCGACCGTTGCGTGCAGCTCCTCAGCGCGGCTGCGAAACAGATCCGACAGTGCGACGAGAATGCGGTAAACCTCTTCCTTCTCCTGCTGCTCGAGCGCGACGATGTCGTTGTTGATTTCGACGGTGCTCAACGGCTCGAGATAGAGGCTCGCACCGGTTCCCGAACTGCCGTGCACGATTCCCGGGATCGCACCGCGATGCTCGCTGCGAACCACGAGCACATAGCGTCCATTGCGGTCGGTGACGACTTGCTGCTGCAGGTACTTCGCCGTGTCCTTTCCGCGCAGGTAGGACTCCAGCGTTCCACGCAGACGGGCGCGCTGCTTTCGCAGACGGTCCCTGATGCTTTTCAGCTCCGGGCTTGCATCGTCCGCCACTTCACCCGACGGGTCGATCTTCGCGCGGATGTCGTTGATCTCACGCTGAAACGACGCCGTTCGATCCGCCATCGCGCGCAGGATAGGGAACGCAGCCCGCGCGCGGCGGATCGCGGATGCGGTCGATTCGACAGAGGCCAGAAATGCGGCGAGCGCGAGGAGCTGCGGCGGCTCGAGCGCGCGTCCGCTGACCTCGAGCGACATGAACAGAACATCGAGCTCGGCGCTCGAATGCAGCGCGACCTGGTTGTCGGCGAGGAAGCGGACTGTTTCCGCGGTCGCGGCCAGGGCGCCTGTCACCACCGGCACTTCCGTGGACGGTTCGAGCACTTCGAGGCGCGCGCGGGCCATCGGTGTCTGCGCGAATCCGCTGACAACGGCGACGATGCGATCGAATTCCAGAGCGCGCAGGAGGCCGGGGTACATGAATATCGGGGTGAACGACCGCCGCCAGGGCAATCGCTAACTATAGCTCAGGCACAACGAAACTCCAAATTACAACTACAAAAATGGCGAACTGCTGCTGACGCAGGATTCCGCTCCTTTTTGCGCGTGCTGCGTTTGAAGTTTGGAGTTGTTTCTTCAGGGAAGGTGGTTGATGGCGCTGGCGATCGCCGCCGCACCGAAGCCGTTGTCGATGTTGACGACGGATACGCCGGTGGCACAGCTGTTCAGCATAGGCAGGAGCGCGGTGATCCCTCCGAAGCTGGACCCGTAGCCGACGCTCGTGGGCACCGCGATGACGGGGACGTCCACGAGGCCGCCGATCACGCTCGGCAGTGCCCCTTCCATGCCTGCTACGACGATTAGTACGCGCGCTGACGTCAATCGATCATGCACCGCGAGCAGCCTGTGCAATCCCGCCACCCCCACGTCGTAGAGTCGGTCGACCGCATTGCCCATTGCTTCCAGGCAGACCACCGCCTCTTCGGCGACGGGCAGATCGGCCGTACCCGCAGCCGCTACCGCCACTGTCCCCTTGCCGGACGGCAGCGGTTGCGTGCAGAGAGTGATCGTCCGTGCCAGTTCATTGAACGTGGCTGTGGGGAGTACGTCGGCTACGGCCGCGTACGCATCGCGGGTGGTCCTTGTGACCAGGAGGTTTTCGCCCGCGGAGACGATCCGCTGCGCGATTGCCGCGATCTGGGTGGGGGACTTGCCGGGCCCGAAGATCACTTCAGGGAACCCCTGTCGAATGCTGCGATGGTGGTCGACGCGCGCGAACCCGAGATCCTCGAACGGGGCGTGGCGCAAAAATTGAAGGATGCGGCCATGCGCAGCCTCAGGCGTTAACGCGCCGGCCCGCACGTCGTCGAGCATGGCTCGCAGCTCGAGTCGGTTCATAACCGCAAGTCCTTGACTCGCGTTGACTTCAGGCTGAGCTCGACTGTAAAATGACCGATTGTGTTGCGTGACGGAATCATCTTTCTATGACGTTGACTGAGACACTGATAATCGTTCTTTACTTCTTCGTGCTCAGCATTCTGGCAATCTACGGCTGGCACCGTTACTACCTTGTTTATCTTTACATGAAGAACAAGGAGAAGGCGCCGGCCCCGCTGCCGCCTTTAAGGGACCTGCCGCCGGTGACCGTCCAGCTCCCCATCTTCAACGAAATGTACGTCGTGGACCGCCTGATCGCGGCAGTGTGCGAGCTGGACTATCCCCGGGAGCTGCTCGAGATCCAGGTGCTCGACGATTCGACCGACGAGACCCGCGACATCGCAGAGCTCGCGGTGCGGCGTTATACCGCGAAGGGCTTCAATATCAGATACCTGCACCGGGTCGACCGGACCGGATACAAGGCGGGCGCGCTCGAAGCGGGACTGCATCAGGCAGCCGGTGAATTCATCGCGATTTTCGACGCCGACTTCGTCCCCCCATCAGATTTTCTGATGCGAACGCTCCCGTACTTCCAGACCGACCCGAAGATCGGGATGGTGCAGGCGCGGTGGGGACACATCAACCAGGACTATTCCCTCCTGACGAAGATCCAATCGATCCTGCTCGACGCGCATTTCGTTCTGGAGCATGGCAGCCGCAACCGGTCGGGCTGCTTCTTCAACTTCAACGGGACGGCTGGCATCTGGCGGCGCGAGGTGATTTCAGACGCGGGTGGCTGGCAGCATGACACGCTGACCGAAGATCTGGACCTGAGCTATCGCGCGCAGCTGAAGGGCTGGCGGTTCGTCTTCCTGCCGGACCTCGTGGCGCCGGCAGAAGTGCCGGTGGAAATGAACTCCTTCAAGTCGCAGCAGCATCGGTGGGCGAAGGGATCCATCCAGACCTGCATGAAGCTGCTGCCGATGATCCTGCGCTCGAAGCAGCCGATCGCCGTGAAAGCGGAGGCATTCTTTCACCTCTCCGCGAATTTCAATTACCTGCTGATGTCGATCCTGTCGGTGCTCATGTTCCCGTCCATGTACGTCCGCTACAGCATGGGATGGACGGAGATGATGCTGATCGACATTCCGCTGTTCGCCGCGGCGACGCTGTCGTTCTGCAACTTCTACATGGTCTCGCAGCGGGAGCTGTATCCGGACTGGAAAACCCGCCTGAAGTACCTGCCGTTCCTGATGTCCATCGGCATCGGATTGTGCGTGAATAATACGCGGGCCGTCATCGAAGCGATGTTCGGCAGACAGAGCGAGTTTGCGCGCACGCCCAAATACGGCATCGAACGCGACAGCGACGAATGGGTGGGTAAGAAGTACCACCAGACGTTCGGCGTTCAGCCGATGGTTGAACTCGCGCTGGGTCTCTATTTCACGGCGACGGTCTTCTACGCCCTGGCCAACGGCATCTACGGCACGCTGCCGTTCCTGATGCTCTTCCAGGTGGGCTTCCTCTACACCGGCCTGCTCTCGATCTTCCAGCAGTTCACTGGCGAGAACGTGATGTTGAAGTCGCCGGAAGTCGCGAAATAAGAGCAACTCCAATCTTCAAATCCCAAACCTCAAAGACCTCAAAATTCCGTACTCTTTGAAGTTTGAGGTGTGGAGTTTGGAGTTGACTCGATCCTGCGCTCCGAAGCCATCCCGGCTAGAATCAAAGCATGTCCACATCTGAAGCGAAGCCGAAGGGCGGCTTGGAGGATGTCGTCGCCGCGACCTCCGCCATCTGTTATCTGGACGGCGATCGTGGTGTGCTGGCGTACTACGGCTATGACATCCACGACCTGGCGCGGGCCACGTCATTCGAAGAGGTTTGTTATCTCTTGTGGCACGGACGCCTGCCGAACCGGGCGGAGCTGGGCGACCTTCAGTCGCAGCTTGCCGCGGACCGGCCGCTGTCGGAACAGGTTCTTCGGCTGATGAAGCAACTGCCGGCCAACGACGGCATGGACATGCTGCGGACGCTCACATCCGCTCTCGGCCAATACGACCCTCTCACCGGCGACAACTCGCGTCAGGCGAACTACCGGAAGGCGGTACGGCTGACGGCGCAGATCGCCAGCATTGTGGCCACCTACGGGCGCATGAAGAAGGGAGGCGGGCCCATCCATCCGGACGCCGCACTCGGTCATGCGGCGAACTTCCTGTACATGCTGACCGGCGAGCGTCCGAACGCTCTTGCGACGCGCGCCTTCGACATTGCTCTCGTTTTGCACGCAGACCACGAGCTGAACGCATCGACGTTCGCGGCGCGCGTGTCGGCGGCGACGCTCACGGACATGTATTCGGCGATCGTCGGCGCGATCGGCGCCCTGAAGGGGCCTCTGCACGGCGGCGCCAACGCGGACGTCATGCGCCTGTTGATCGAGATCGGCCAGGACTCCTCACCCGAGAAGATCGATGAAGCGATCCGCTCGCGGCTCGCGCGCAAGGTGAAGATCCCCGGCTTCGGCCACCGCGTGTATCGCACCGAGGATCCGCGCGCGACGCACCTGCGGCGCATGTCGAAAGAGCTGGGTGAGAAGGCCGGCAACACCCGTTGGTTCGAGATGTCGCGGCGCATCGAGACGCTCGTGACCGGCGAGAAGAAGCTGTTTCCGAACGTCGACTTCTACTCTGCATCCACGTATTACACGCTCGGGATCGACATCGATCTGTATACGCCGATCTTTGCCGTGAGCCGCATCTCGGGGTGGACGGCGCACTGCCTCGAGCAGTACGCCAACAACCGCCTGATCCGTCCGCGTACCGACTACATCGGTCCGCAATATCCGCAGACCGTTCTGCCGCTCGATCAGCGTTAGCGTTCCCGCACGGGTCGGTATTCGCGGACTCCCAGTCCATTCCGACTCGGTGTCATGCATCCCGCTATACTTAGGTATCAACCCAGCGGCCGGCACGGAGCGCAGGCGAGTGAAGGTCGCCAGGCGTGCAGGGGCCCCGCCGATTAAAAATGGATCAGCGATTCGTACGCAACTTCTCCGTCATCGCACACATCGATCACGGCAAATCGACGCTCGCCGACCGTTTCCTCGAGGTGACCGGCGCGCTGCAGAAGCGCGAGATGGAAGCCCAGGTCCTCGACAGCATGGACCTCGAGCGGGAACGCGGCATCACCATCAAGGCCCACGCCGTCCGCCTCACATACAGCGCCGACGATGGGAATACGTACGTGCTGAACCTGATCGACACACCAGGGCACGTCGATTTCTCCTACGAAGTCACCCGTTCGCTCGCCGCGTGCGAAGGGGCGCTCCTGCTCGTCGATGCCTCGCAGGGCGTCGAGGCGCAAACGCTGGCGAATGCCTATCTGGCCGTCGACAACGGCCTGGACATCATTCCGGTCATCAACAAAATCGATCTGCCGGGGGCGCAGCCCGAGGAGGCAAAGCGGCAGATCGAAGAGATCGTCGGCCTCGACGCATCCGGCGCCATCCTGGCGAGTGCGAAGGAAGGCACGGGTGTCCACGAGATCCTCGAAGCCATCGTGCACCGTCTCCCACCTCCGATAGGGCAGCCTGAGGCGCCGCTCAAAGCGCTTATTTTCGACTCCTGGTACGACGCCTACAGGGGCGTGATCATCCTGACGCGCGTTATCGATGGCACCATGCGCGCGGGCATGAAGATCCGGCTCATGGCGCGAGGCCAGGAATACATCGTCGATCAGGTCGGCGTGTTTTCGCCGAAGCCGAACCCGGTGGACGAACTGGGTGTGGGCGAAGTGGGTTTCATCTTCGCTGGGATCAAGACGGTCACCGATGCGCAGATCGGCGACACGATCACGGAAGCGGCCCGTCCGACGCTGGAGCCGTTTCCCGGTTTCAAGGAAAGCAAGCCGATGGTCTTCGCGGGGCTGTATCCCGTCGAAGGCAGCGAGTACCCGCAGCTCCGCGACGCGCTCGAGAAGCTGCGTTTGAACGACGCGTCGTTCTTCTTCGAACCCGAGACCTCGGCGGCCCTCGGCTTCGGCTTCCGCTGCGGCTTCCTCGGTCTTCTGCACATGGAGATCGTGCAGGAACGGCTCGAGCGCGAGTTCGACATGGATCTCGTCACGACGGCGCCGGGCGTTCTCTACCGCGTGACGACGACCGACGGGCAGCTGGTGGAGATCGATTCGCCGTCGAAGCTGCCCGACGCGAGCCGGATCGAAAAAATCGAGGAGCCGATCATCACGGCGATGATGCTCACGCCGGCGGAACATGTCGGCGCGATCCTGCAGCTGTGCCAGGAAAAGCGCGGCGCGCAGAAGTCGATGGAGTACCTGAAATCGGACCGCGTTCTCATCACCTACGAGCTGCCGTTCAACGAAGTCGTCATGGACTTCTACGACCGGCTGAAGACGCTCTCACGCGGATACGCGTCGCTCGACTACCATGTAACCGGCTATCAGGAAGCGCCGCTCGTGAAGCTGGACATCCTGGTGAACGACGAGCCGGTGGATGCACTGTCGGTCATCGTCCACAAGGATTCCGCCTATACGCGCGGTCGGGCGCTCGCGTCCAAGATGCGCGAGCTGATTCCGCGTCAGATGTTCGAGATCGCGATCCAGGCGGCGATCGGCAGCCGCATCATCGCGCGCGAGAGCGTCAAGGCGCTGCGCAAGAACGTCCTCGCGAAGTGCTACGGCGGGGATATCAGCCGCAAGCGCAAGCTGCTCGAGAAGCAGAAAGAAGGGAAGAAGCGCATGAAGCGGGTCGGCCGTGTCGAGATCCCGCAGGAAGCGTTTCTCGCCGTGCTCAAGGTGGGAACCGAGTCATAACTTCCAGCACCTATGGCTGATTTCAAGAAATCCACCGTCCGCGAATACTTCGAGACGATCGTCATCGCGGTCATCCTCTCGCTGTTCGTGCGGACGTGGGTGGTGCAGGCGTTCAAGATCCCGACCGGATCGATGGAGAACAACCTGCTCATCGGCGATCATCTGCTCGTCAACAAGTTCGTCTTCGCACCCGCGGCGACGTCGATCGAACATGCGGCGCTGCCGGTACGCGACATCCGCCGCGGCGATATCGTCGTATTCAAATACCCCGAGCAGCCGGAACGGGACTTCATCAAGCGCGTCATCGGTCTGCCCGGTGAAACGCTCGAATTGCGGAACAAGAAGGTGTACGTCAACGGCAATCCGCTCGACGAGCCGTACGTGCACTTCCTCGAGCCGTCACATCCTGATTCCGAGGTCACGTCGTTCGATGTGCGGGAACGGTACGGTCCGGTGACCGTTCCTCCCGACCAGTTCTTCGTGATGGGTGACAACCGCGACAATTCACAGGACAGCAGGTTCTGGGGCTTTCTGCCGCGGCACTACATCAAGGGCAAGGCCCTGATGATCTACTGGTCCTACGAAGGCGGTGGTGATCAGCAGAGCGGTGACGGTCTGGGCGCGACCCTCAAGCGCACCTTCTCCGTGGTCACGAATTTCTTCACCGGCACACGGTGGGAACGACTGTTCAGGCAGATTCACTGAGCCGGGCGGATTCTTCCCGGACGCGCTCGACGTAGCCAGGATCTTTCACGCTGCCCAGATTGATCTCGACGTTGTGCCTGGCGCCCTGCAGCCCGGCCCGCAGCAGCCCGATCGCAACCCGCACGTCACTCGTGGCGTTCTGATTCCCGAGATCGTTCACCGTGGACGAGAGCGCCAGCGCGGCCGACGACCTGCGCATGACTTCGAGCGGTGCTTCAGTCGCGGCAATCAACGCCTTCTGAATAGCTCCAGCGCGCGCGGTCTTTTCGTCGTCGGTCGATTTCGGCAGGCGGAATGCTCCAACGACCAGGTCATATGCGGCGCTGTCCTGATCGATCAGCGCCTCGAGCTGTAGTGCGAGCGCGGTACAGCCGCGTCCCGCCTCTGCGAGGCGGGCGACGTTCTCATCGGTGGTCGTCCTCGGTTTCGGGAGCGCAGCGACCATGGCCAGCAGAGACGCGCCGACGGCGCTGGCCAGCGCTGATGCGGACCCTCCGCCTGGCGTCGGTTCTGAGGATCGGAACGCGGACAGCAGTTCAGAAACAGAAAGAGCCGTGAGCTTCATGACGTGAGAGTCTCCTGCCCGTGCACGATGCGGCCGCGTTTCAGGACCGCGGCGATGGACGAAGCGCCGACGCGTATCAGATTGATGGCATCCCCGCGAACCACGACAAAGTCGGACAGCTTGTCACGTTCGAGGCTGCCCACGCTCGCCGAGACGTCGAGAGACCATGCGCCATTGATGGTTGCGGCGATCAGCGCCTCTTCGAAGGTCATGTGCATCCCGAAGCAGGCCAGGGCGATCGCGAATGGCACCGACGGTGAAAACCCACCGCCCGGGTTGACGTCTGTCGCGAGCGCGACCGGTACGCCGGCGTCGATCAGTGCACGCGCCGGCGCGAACCGCCCAAGCTTCAGATAGAACGCCGCGATGGGCAGCAGTGTTGCGGCAACGCCGGCGCGCGCCATCGCGTCGATGCCCTCCGGCGGCACGAAGATCAGGTGATCGGCGGATCGCGCGCGGACTTGCGCGGCCGCCAGTGATCCGCCGCTCGGCCCGAGCTCGTCGGCGTGGATCCTCGGCGCCAGTCCGTGCCGCATACCCGCTTCGAGAATGTTCACGCTCTCCTCGGGAGTGAAGACACCCGTCTCGCAGAACACATCGCACCATAGCGCCAGTTTTTCGCTGCCGACGGCTGGAATCATTTCCCGCACGACGAGATCGACGTACGCATCCCGCCGGCCCCGATACTCTTTCGGGATCTCGTGCGCGCCCATGAAGGTGGAGATGATGCCGATCGCGTGCTCGCGCTGAAGCCGCGCGATCGCCCGCAGCATCCGCAATTCCGAGTCGACGTCCAGTCCGTAGCCGCTCTTCACCTCGCAGGTCGTCGTTCCACAGGAGAGCATCTCGTCGAGGCGCCCTCGCGTCTGTTCGACGAGCTCGGCTTCGCTCGCCGCGCGCGTCGCCTGAACGGTCGATACGATTCCTCCGCCTGCCTCCGCGATTTCGGCGTATGTGGCCCCAGCAAGACGCCGCCGCAGCTCCGCGCGCCGGTCGCCGGCAAACATTGCATGGGTGTGAGCGTCGACGAAGCCGGGAACGACCGAATGCCCGGCAGCGTCGATCACGGTGGCGCCACACGTCGGCGTCACGGCGCCGTTCAGCGCTGCGTCAGCGCCTACGAAAACGATCGTCCCTTCGAACGACGCCAGCGCTCCGTCTCGTATCGCCGACACGTCCCGCTGGCGCGAGCCCGCGAGGGGCGCGGGACCGGCACATGTGAGGACCTCTCGCACGTTGCGAATGATCAGGTCAGCGGGCTGCATTCAATCGACGTGGTTCAGAATAGCGGAAAGGCGGGCTGCGAGGTCAGCGTCCGTGATGCCCTCGATGAACACGCGCTTGTCGCGCGACTTCTGACCGGAGACGATCGTAATGTCGCGGCGAGGGCGCCCGAATGCTTTGGAGAGAAAGTCGATGAGAGCTTCGTTCGCGGCCCCCTCGACTGGCGGGGCGGCGAGCCGCACGACAATGGAGTCACCGCGCCGGCCCGTGATCCCTGACTTCGAAGCGCGCGGGATCACGCGCACCGACAGAACAGGCATGGTCCTGTGAACCTGCTAGCTTCTCACCTGCTCTCTTACTTCAGCCTTCAGCACTCGACCTTCGGCATTGCGCCCGTCATTGTCAGCGTCTTGCTCGCGGATGAATTCGAGCGCGTGATAGAGCGCCTGGATCGATGACTCGAGTGATCCCTCGACGCCCCGGCGACGGAGCCGCAGCTCCGCGATGTCGCGCTCGATCTGGTGGGAGCGTGCCTGCGCCTGCTGAAGGAGCAGATCGCCTCGTCCCTGTGCTTCGCGGACGATCATCTTGGCTTCGTTGTGCGCGGCTTCCTTCAACTCGTCGGACAGCTTCTGGGCTGTGGTGAGTGTGTTGCGGAGAGTCACCTCGCGCTCGCGATGATCGGCAAGGAGGGCTTCCATGCGACCGAGATCCTGCCGCAGCCGGTCAATCTCCCGCAGCGCATGCTCGTAGTCGTCGGCCGCCTCGGTGAGAAACGCGACCACCTCTGTCTTGTCGAACCCGCGATAGGCGGTCTTGAATTTCTGCTGCCGCAGGTCCAGCGGCGCGATCCGCATGACGCGGCCAGGGGGAAGGGATCCAGCATGCGCGGCAGCGGTGCTGCCGGTGAGCGGCGCGTCAAGGGTGTTCAGATCGGCCATGGTCATCCTCCGCCGGGCGAAACTCGCCCGGTCGCAAATGCCGGGCCTACGGGGTTGCTGGTTTCGTTCGTTTTCCGAATATCGCCGTCCCGACACGCACCATCGTTGCGCCTTCTTCGATGGCCGCCTCGAAGTCGTGGCTCATCCCCATCGAAAGGTGGCGCAACGCGTCGCGCGGCACTCCCTCGGCGATCCATCGGTCGCGCAAGGCGCTCAGCCGCGCAAACCAGGGACGCGTCTGCTCCTGGTCGTCGTTCCAGGGCGGCAGGAGCATCAGTCCCGCGAGGCGCGCGGCGCGGCAGGCCAGCGCGGCGTCAACGATCCGCCGTGCCTCGTCGATCTGCGCGCCGAACTTCGTCTCTTCGCCCGCCAGGTCCACCTGCACGAGGACCTGCGGTGCGCCGCCCGAGTCCGCCGCCGCATCGTCGATGCGGCGCAGGAGCTCGAGTGAATCGATCGAATGTATGCAGGCGAACGGAAGCGCGACTTTGCGCGACTTGTTGGACTGCAGGTGGCCGATGAGGTGCCACCTTAGGGGGATATCGGCCGTTTCGGCAATCTTCTGCAGGGCTTCCTGGACCTTGTTCTCGCCGAAATCCTGCTGACCGGCCTCGTGCGCGGCGCGAACGTGGTTCGCGCTGAATGTCTTCGAAACGGCGATGAGCGTGATCTCTCCGGGCTCACGGCCGGCGCGCCGGGCAGCCGCGCCGATCCGTGCTTTCACGTCGCTGAGGTTTCCTGCGATGTCTATGTCGAGCGCATTCACCGGCAGCGCTACTTGATGTATTGCTTGAGCATCTCGTAGTTGCTCTTCGCCTTGTCGACGTTCGGTCCGTCCGGCGCGATCTTCGTGTAGGTCTCGAACTCCTTGGCCGCTTCCGGGAGCTTGCCGAGATTCAGGTATGCCTGGCCGAGCATGAAGTGCGCTTCTGCGTGCTTCTCATTCGCCTTGATGGCGGCTGCGAAGAGCTCCTGCGCTTTGGGAAAGTCGTTCGCGTTCCACGCAATGACTCCCTGATTGTAGAGAGCCTCGGCGTTCCCGCCGCCGGCAGTCGCGCCGCCGCGTTTGCTCGCCTCGGCGCTCATCGCCTGTGCTTCCTTGAATTTCTTCTGCGCGTTGTAGACGTTGGCGAGCCCGTTGTAAGCCTCGACCGACTCCGGGTTCAGCTCGAGCACCTTTTTGTACGCTTCTTCAGCCTTGCCCCAATCCTGCTTCCGCGACTGAATCGCGCCGATGTTGAGATAGCACTCCGCGCACTTGGGTACGGCGGCGATCACCTCGTTGAATTTCGCCACCGCCTCGTCGTACTTACCGGCATTGGTCAGCTCCGCTCCCTGGGTGAACGCGGCCTTGATGCCCTCGACGCGTGCCGCTTCCTTCTTCGCCTGGTCGGCGTTCATCTGTCCACCGGCACCGCCAGGCTGGAGCGAGAAGTTGACTTCCTTGGTCTCGAGGCCAAGCCGCACATCGAAGCTCTGCGTCATGCCGTTCTTCTCGGCGGTGACGGTGTAATTGCCTGGTGGAAGGCCGATCTGGCGCCACTCGCCGTTGTTGCTCGTCTTCGTTTCCATCTTCCGATTCGTTTCGACCGCGAGCATGGTGATCTTCGCGTCTCCGACCGGTTTGTTCTGCGCGTCGACGACCTTGCCCTTCAGTTGACCGGTCTGAGCGAGCGCAGGCACCGCGAGCGCCGCCAGCATAAGCACGAGCGCGCAGACGACCCAGGCGCGATCAATGCGGAACACCTTCATGGGAGCCTCCCTAAGTACAAGCAAACACGCTTGATAGCGTATTTCAGTTTACACCGTGACGGGCGGGCTCAGCCACCCGCCCTCGCGACGTCGTCGGCGGCGAAGAATCGCCCGATGTCATCGAGCACGTGCGTGACAGGGGCGGCCGGCAGCGACGCGAGGAATCGCCGGCCGTAGCCCATCGTGCGGAGCCTCGGGTCGAGGATCGCGAGCACACCACGGTCCTGCCGGTGCCTGATGAGCCGGCCGAGCCCCTGCTGCAGCGTCAGGATCGCCAGCGGAATCTGATACTCGCCGAAAGCCGACCGTCCCTCGGCGTTGATGGCCTCGATCCGTGCCGCGGTGATGGGGTCGCCCGGTGAAGCGAACGGGATCTTGTCGATGACCACGCAGCTCAAGGCTTCGCCAACGACGTCGACGCCCTGCCAGAAGCTCGAAGTCGCGAGCAGCACCGCGTGAGGCGTCACCTTGAATTCGCGCAGCAGCGTCGAGCGGGGTGCCTCGCCCTGGACGAGGAGCGGATACTGCAGTTCCACCGACGCGATTGCCTGCACTTCGCGAAGATTCGCGTAGCTGGTGAAGAGGACGAAGGCGCGGCCCTGCGTGCGCCTGAGGATCTCGACGACTTCGCGCGCCGCCGCGGACCCGAAGTCGCGCGCGCGCGGGTCCGGCATGCGCTTCGGCAGGTAGAGGATCGCCTGGCGCGTGTAATCGAACTCCGAATCGAGCCGGACCTCTTTTGCGCGCTTGATCCCGAGGCGGCCCTTGACGTAGTCGAAGGACCCGTCCACTGCGAGCGTCGCCGATGTGAGGACTGTCGCCTTCATCTGGTCGAGCAGAAGCTCCCGGACGATCTCCGACACATCGATCGGCGCCGCGCGGAGAAAAGTGCCTCGGCCGCGCACCTCGAGGAAATACACGTAGGTCGGATCGTCCGCGCGCATCAGGAACTCGATGTTCGTTCGAACCTCCGAAGCACGCCTCGCCAATGCGAGGACGTCTTCTGGGGCATTCGGCACCAGCGCCAGATCTGCTTCGAGGGCCTGGAGGGCGCCGGCCAGCGCGTGCGCGATCTCCCAGATGTTTGCCAGCTGCGCTGCGCGGATCCGGACCCTCGAGTCGCTTCCGCCTCCGCCGCCAGGCAGATCGAACCGGAGCATCTGCAGTGCGCCGAAGAACTCGCGCGAATGAATGCGCAGCCGCTCGACGTCGTGCCTGATCTCATGCTCGCGGTCCGCGTCGTCGATGAGCCGTGCCGAGACCGCCTTTTCGACGTCGCGCGCGAGGTCGTCGAGACGGTAATTGCTCACCGCGATTCCGAAGTATTGGGTGGCCACATCTTCGAGCTGATGGGCTTCATCGACCACCGCATACTCGCACGACGGAATGACTTCGCCGTAGGCACTCTGCCGTACTGCGGCATCGGCGCAAAGCAGGTGATGGTTCACGATCACCACGTCGGATTCGGCCGCGCGCTGTCGCATCGTCGTGACGAAGCATTCCTGATACTGCGGGCAATCGGCGCCGATGCAGTTCTCGGCGCTCGCCGAGATGTCGTTCCAGAATGGCAGGTCCTCGGGCAGGTCTTCGATCTCGGCGCGGTCGCCGGTCTTCGTATCCTTTCGCCACGCCTCGATCAGCTCGATGTAGTGTGTTTCGTCACCCGAATGAATGCCGGCATCGCGCACGTCGCCGAACCGATGAAGGCACAGGTAATTGCCCCGCCCTTTCATATACGTGGCGGAGAACGGCACGCCGAGAGAGTCGCGCAGAAGCGGGATGTCCTTGAAGAAAATCTGCTCCTGAAGGTTCTTCGTGCCAGTCGAGATGAGCACGCGGTTGCGGCTCAGTATCGCGGGAACGAGGTAGGCGAGGGTCTTGCCGGTGCCGGTTCCGGCCTCCGCGAGCAGCACACCACCGTCGGCGAAGACTTCAGCCACGGCGACGGCCATCTTCAGCTGCGCATCGCGGGCTTCGAAACCGGGTAGCGCCCTGGCGATGGCGCCATCTGGCGCGAACGTGTCCGCGACGCCACGGCGCAGCGCGGCGCCCGCGCGGGCCGTTAGGTTTCCGGGTACAGCGGGAACTTCCGGCACAGCACCTCGACTTCCGTTCGCACGCCGGTGAGCATACCGTCATCGTCCGGCGCGGCGAGGACGCGGGCGATGAGGTCCGCCATGATGTCCATTTCCGGTTCGCGCATGCCCCGGCTCGTGACGGCCGGTGTCCCGATGCGGATGCCGCTCGCGACCATCGGCGGATTCTGATCGAAGGGGATCGCGTTCTTGTTCACCGTGATGCCGGCGCGGCCGAGCGCCGCCTCGGCAGCTTTTCCCGTGATCCCCTTCGAGAACACGTCGACGAGCATGAGGTGAGTGTCCGTTCCGCCGCTCACGAGGCGGAAACCCGCGGACGACAGGTTCGCGGCCAGTCGCTTCGCGTTCGCGACGATCTGCTTCTGGTAATCGGCAAACCCCGGCTCAAGCGCTTCCTTCAGGCAGACCGCCTTCGCCGCGATCACGTGCATCAGCGGCCCTCCCTGGATTCCGGGGAAGGTCGTGCGATCGAGGTCCTTCGCGTACTGGGCTCGGCACAGGACGAGACCTCCGCGCGGCCCTCGCAGTGTCTTGTGCGTCGTGGTGGTGACGAAGTCCGAGTGTGGAACCGGACTCGGATGGATCTTCGCCGCGACGAGACCGGCGATGTGCGCCATGTCGGTCACGACCGGGGCGCCCACATCCTTGCCGATCCTGCCGATCCGCTCGAAATCGATCACGCGCGGATACGCGCTCGCGCCTACCATGATCATCTTAGGCTTCTGCTCGTGGGCGAGCTTCTCGAGCTCCTCGTAATCGATCCGCTCGTCATCCTTGCGCACACCGTAGGGGACGATCGTGTAGAGCTTGCCGGAGAAGTTCAGCGGATGACCGTGCGTCAGGTGTCCTCCGTGCGCGAGGTTCATTCCGAGGACGGTGTCTCCGGGCTTCAGCAGCGAGAAGTACACCGCCATGTTCGCCTGCGCCCCGGAGTGCGGCTGCACGTTCGCGTGCTCCGCACCGAACAGTTCCTTCGCCCGCGAGATCGCGAGCGACTCGGCGACGTCGACGAACTCGCAGCCGCCGTAGTAGCGCTTGCCCGGGTACCCTTCCGCGTACTTGTTCGTCAGGACGGAACCCTGCGCCTCCATCACCGCCTGCGAGACGAAGTTTTCGGAAGCGATCAGCTCGAGCCCGCTGTTCTGCCGGTGACGCTCGTCGCGCAGCACTCGCGCGATGTCGGGATCGGTCGCTGCCAGCGTCCGCCAGCGTGAAGGAGTTTCAGTCGTGTTGGCCATAACGCTTCCGTGCCCGGCTCAGGCCGGGCGTTCGCCGCGCTCGATGGCGGCAATCTGGTCGATCCTGCGCTGATGCCGGCCGCCCTCGAACGGAGTCGCCAGCCACAGTTTGATGATTTCGTCGGCAAGGCCGGGGGCCACGATCCGGCCGCCCATCGCAAGTACGTTCGCGTCGTTGTGCTCGCGCGACATCCGTGCAGTGTACAGATCGTTGCACAGTGCGGCGCGAACGCCGAGTACCTTGTTGGCCGCGATCTGTTCGCCCTGGCCGCTGCCGCCGATCACGATGCCGCGTTCGGCGCGCCCCCCGACGACCTCACGCCCGACCTCGGCGCATACCGCCGGGTAATCGACCGCAGCCTCGCTGTGCGTGCCGCGATCGTCGACGTCGTGCCCGAGCCTTCGCAGCCACGCAACGAGGTACTGCTTGAGCGCGAAGCCGGCGTGATCGGCTCCGATGGCGATGCGCATGTTGTGAAATTATAGCGTTTGACGCATGGCGAACGTGACCGTCACCAGGCGCGGGGAGGATCGCATCCTCTCCGGGCATCCGTGGGTGTACCGATCCGACATCGCGCAGGCGCACGCCGCGCCTGGCGATGTCGTGACCGTCACGGGTGCGCGCGGACGAACGCTTGGTGACGCGCTCTTCAGTGACCGATCCGAGATCACGATCCGGATGCTCACGCGGGGTGACGTGCGAGCTGATGACGCTCTGCTGCGCAGCCGGCTCGCGCAGGCGATCCGATTTCGCGAGTCGCTGAAGATCGATGCGACGGCGTTCCGTCTCGTCCACGGTGAGGCTGACCTGCTCCCCTCGCTCGTGGTGGACCGCTATGCGGACTACTGCGTCATCCAGTCACTTTCCCAGGGGATGGACCGGCTGGAGCCGCGCATGGCTGCCCTGCTCGCCGAGCTGACTTGCGTCAGGGGGGTGCTCGCCCGCAACGATCCACGCGTCCGCCTGCTCGAGGGGCTCGAAAAGCGCGTCGAAGTCGTCCATGGCGAAGTGCCGCAGACGATCGAAGTTCGCGAGGGACACGTTCACTACGTCGTCGACCCGTTCCGCGGGCAGAAGACCGGCCTGTTTCTGGATCAGCGCGAGAACCGTGCCGCCGCCGCGCGATACGCGTCAGGACGGCTGCTCGACGCCTTCAGCTACAACGGCGGCTTCGCGCTGGCGCTGGCGCCGCAGTGCGATGAGGTGATCGCGGTGGACATCTCCGAAGATGCGGTCGCGCGGATTCGCCTCAACGCGCAGCGCAATGGACTGAAGAACGTTCAGGCGAGGGCGATGAACGTGTTCGACGAGCTGCGGGAGCTCGAGCGCCGGGGCGAGCAGTTCGACACGATCGTTCTGGATCCGCCGGCCTTCGCCAAGAACAAGGCGGCGGTGCCGAAGGCGTTGTCGGGGTACAAGGAGATCAACCTGCGCGGCCTGAAGCTCCTGAAACCCGGCGGGTACCTTGTGACGTGCAGTTGTTCGTACAACGTGAGCGAATCAATGTTCGCGGACGTGATTGCATCCGCCGCGGCGGACGCGCAGGTCGACGTCGCTGTCGTCGAGAAGCGGCTGCAGGGACGCGATCACCCTGTGCTGATCACGGTGCCCGAGACCTTTTACCTGAAGTGCTTCATCCTCAGGAAGCTGGCGTAAATGAGGTCACTCGTGCCGCAGCGCAGCTATCGGATCCACTCGCAGGGCGCGAACGGCTGGAATGAGACTCGCCAGCACCGCGACGATCCCCACCGTCACGATGACGGCGCCGTACGTCGCCGCATCCGTCGCGCCGATGCCGTAGAGCATCGAGCCGAGCAGATTCGATGCCGCGGCCGCCGCGATTGCCCCGCCAGCCAGCCCGATACCCACCACGATGCCGTTCTCCGTGACGAGCAGACGCAGCACCTGTGACGGCCTGGCGCCGAGCGCGACGCGGACGCCGATCTCACGCGTCCGTCGCACGACCGTATACGACACGACGCCGTAGAGGCCGACGAGCGCGAGCGTCAGTGCCATCACGCCGCACGCCGTCACGAGCGCGACCGTCAACCGGTTCGCGGCGAGCGCCTCTTCGAGTTGTGCCGTCAGCGTCACCGTCCTGAACACCGCGACGTCTGAGTTCACGGCAATCATGGTGCGGCGAACGGTGTCAGCCACGAGCGCCGGGTCTCCGGATGTTCTTGCGATAAGCGTCAGTCGGAGACTCTTCTGCTGATCGAGCAGATAGAAGACGACAGGGAGAGAGGGATCCTGAAGGTCGAGACGACGGTCGGCGCGAACGACGCCCACGATCTCGAGCTCGCGTCCACCCGAGTCGCGGATCATGCGGCCGACGGCCTGTCCATCGTAGTACCTGTCGGCGAGCACGTGATTCACGACGGCAACGGCACGGCCGCCGCGATCGGCGGCTTCGAACGCCCGCCCCTTCGCAGGTCTGATGCCCATCGTGTCGAAGAATGTCCGGTTCACCACGTTGTAGTGGAACTCAGTGCTTTCGCCTTGGCGCGTGACGTAGCCGGGAATGCGGAAACCGCGTCGCGATGTGCCCGCGACCGGCAGGAACTGCGCAAGGGCGACGTCTTCGACCCCGGGCAGCCGTCTCACGCTATCGGTGACGGCATCGAAATAGACCTTCGCGGAGTCCGCCTCCATCGAGCGCGGTAGCTCAAATGTCGAGAGCACGGCGCGCTCGGTCGTATAACCCAGATCGGCGTGCATTGCATTCGAGAGGCTGCGGACGAGAAGCGTTGCTGACACCAGCAGGACGGCCGCGAGCGCAACCTGCGACGCAACGAGCAGCTTTCGCAGGCGCATACCGGACTGCGTTTCGCTGGCTCGATCGTTGCCCGCGCGCAGCGCGTCGGCCGGCGACGCTTTGATGCCACGGATCGCGGGGACGATCCCGAACGTCATTCCACTCACGATCGTCGTGATGGCGGTGAACGCCAGCACTCGCCAGTCGACCGTGACATCCAGCAGGCGCGCCTGTTCGGGCGGGAAGAAGGAGGGGAGCACGTCGGCGGTCCACAGTGAGATGAGCAGACCAAGAGCACCGCCGGCGGCGCTGAGTAGAAGACTCTCGGTGAGCATCTGTCGCGCCAGGCGAGTTCGTGCGGCGCCGAGCGCGATCCGCAACGCCACCTCACGATGGCGCGCCGTCGCGCGCGACAGCAGGAGTGCGGCGACGTTCGCGCACGCAATCAGCAGCACGAGGAGGACGGCGGCGAGGAGCACGGCGCCAATCATGCCGACCTCCGCGCGGAAGTCGGGCCCAAGTCGCGTGTGCGGCAGGACTTTGAAAGGCCGCGGCTGATCGGGCCGTTGCAGAGTTCCACGGTTGGTCGCCGGGTACGTTGAAGCGAGTTGGGCGGCTAATCCATCGAGTTGTGACTGTGCCTGCTGCAGCGTCACGCCTGGTGCGAGTCGTCCGACAACCTCCAGGTTTCGGTCGCCGCGCGCGTCTGTGCCGCGCTCCGGCGCGAGAGGCGTCCAGATGTCGAACGCAGAACCGAGTTGCAAGCCGGTAAATGTTCCGGGGATGACTCCCACGATGACGTGGGGCGTCCCGTTGATGGCGATGGTGGCTCCGACAGCGGACGGGTCGGCGGCGAAGGCACGGCGCCACAGCGATTCGCTGATGACCGTCGCCGGCGTCTGCGCTGCGTCGATGTCTGCGGCGCCGATCGCGCGGCCTTGAAGCGGGTGCACGCCGAGAATATCGAAGTACGTCGCCGTGACCGCCATCGTCCGGACCCGCTGCGTCTCCGCACCGACTCGGATCAAGCCAGGCCGCTCGTCGGCGTAGGCGGCGACGTCGCTGAACATGCCGGCTGCGCGGATCGCGTCGTAGTCCGGGTATGACGTGTTGCCATACGGACCGCTGCTGAAATCGCTTGTGTATACCGCCAGCAGCGAGCGCGGCGACTGCACGCCGGCGGGCGGTCGCAGCAGAAGAGCATTCACGAAGCTGAACACCGTCGCATTGGCGCCGATCGCGATCGCCATGGTGACCAGCGCGACGACGGTGAAACCGGGAGCCTTGACGCAGCCCCGGACGGCGTAGCGGATGTCCTGAAGCAGCCTGTCCATGGCGGTGCGGCGAAGCGAGGAACATGCCACGGGTCTCGATCGCCAGGTCCGTGCCCCCGCCATGCCGTGCCGTGAATCAAGGAGCACCGGCGGCGATTTTCTGTTCGCTTCCGCGACTCAGCGTCCCGTTTTCGAACGCGTGTCGAGCATTTCAAGGCGCCCGGCGAGGGTGGCGAAGCCGTGGGCGGCGGCGATATCGCCGGCCGTCTTTCCGTCTTCGCTCACAAGGGACGGGTCCGCGCCGCGCGCGAGCAGGAGCTCGACGAGGTCCTCTCGATTGCCCCCGGCGGCGCCCATGAGCGGCGTGTAGCCTACTTGCTGTCGTGCATTCGGGTCCGCGCCACGGTCCAGGATCGCCGCGACGGCGTCGGCGTTGCGGCCGGCCACGGCGGCATGCAGGGGCTGCACTTTCATCTCGTTGCGCGCCGCCGCCTGAACGTCGGCGCCGCGATCGAGAAGGAGCTTCACCGTCGAAGGGTGGCCGAAGAACGCCGCCAGCCCGACTGGAACGTGTCCGTCGGGCGCGAAGGCGTTCGCTTGCGCCGCATCCCGTTCGAGCAGCATTTCGACGTCGGCGTCGCGACCGAGGGCCGCCGCCTCCCAGATCGTGAGCGACGAAGCCGTGCCAGCGAGCCGTGTCGCTTCGTCGCGCTGTCCACGATAGAGCGCGTTGAGAATGTCCGAGTTCGGGTCCAGCATGATGTCCTCCCGCTGTGCAGCCCGCATTTACTTAGGTAGCCTAACTAAGTTTATACTGCCGGCATGTCTCCCAGCGCAAGCGAAAAACGCGATCCTGTCGAAGAGCTCGCCGAGCGGCTGCATTCCACCGCCATCCATCTGCTTCGGCGGCTTCGCCGCGTCGATACCGAGACGGGCCTCAGCCCGGCGCGCTTGTCAGCGCTTTCCGTACTGGCCTTCGGCGGCCCGATGCGCATCTCGGATCTCGCGCGCGCCGAGCAAGTGAAAACCCCCACCGTCACTCCCATCGTCGCTGCGCTCGAAAGCCAGGCGCTCATCACCCGCGAGGCCGACGAGCAGGACGCGCGGGCGTCGGTGCTGCGCGCGACCGCGAAAGGGCAGAAGCTTATGGCGGAAGGCCGCGCGCGTCGAGTGGCGACGCTCACGGCGGAGCTTCGCAAGCTGCCAGCCAGGGATCGCGACGTCCTCCGTCGTGCCGTGACGGTACTGCAGCAGCTTTCCGGCGCCAGGCAGTCGTGACACGCCTGCCGCCGGCGGCCTGCTATAGTCACGACAGAAGGCAAAACAGTCACCAAGCACCAGCACGAGCACTGAGCACGAGCACTGAGCGCTCAGCACCGAGCACCGAGTCCCCGCCTTCGCCAAGGCTACGGCGAGGCAGGCGGAGTAACAAAATGTCCAAGACATTCGTTCCCCTGTTGCCGTCCGATTTCGCGTCCGCGTTCCCCAACTCGCGCAAGGTGTACGTCGAAGATCGAGACGTGCGTGTCCCGATGCGCGAAATTTCTTTGACCAGCGGCGAGTCACTCAGGGTTTACGACTCGAGCGGCCCGCAGGGGCATGACGTAAGCGCTGGATTGCCGAAACTGCGCGCACCGTGGGTCGGTCCGCGTCTCGGCACGGAAACCGTTACCCAGCTGCAGCACGCGCGCAGGGGAATCGTCACGCCGGAGATGGAGTTCGTCGCGATTCGGGAGGGCTTCGATCCGGAGTTCGTGAGGTCGGAGGTCGCCCGCGGCCGAGCGATCATCCCCGCCAATGTCAACCACACGGAGCTGGAGCCGATGATCATCGGCCGCAACTTTGCGGTGAAGATCAACGCCAACATCGGTAACTCCGCCGTCTCGTCCTCGATCCAGGAAGAAGTCGACAAACTTCGATGGGCGACGCTGTGGGGCGCCGATACCGTGATGGATCTCTCCACGGGCAAGGAGATCCACGAGACGCGCGAATGGATCATCCGAAATTCCGCCGTGCCGATCGGCACCGTGCCCATCTACCAGGCGCTCGAAAAGGTCGGCGGCCGGCCAGAGGAGCTCACCTGGGAGGTCTACCGCGACACCCTGATTGAGCAGGCGGAGCAGGGAGTGGACTACTTCACCGTGCACGCCGGCGTGCTGCTGCGGTACATCCCCCTGACCGCCCGGCGCGTCACCGGCATCGTGTCGCGCGGCGGCTCGATCATGGCGAAGTGGTGTCTCGCGCATCACCAGGAGAACTTCACCTACACACGGTTCGCTGACATCTGCGAGATCATGCGCGCCTACGACGTGTCGTTTTCACTCGGCGATGGCCTGCGCCCGGGCTCCATCGCGGATGCGAACGACGAACCGCAGTTCGCCGAGCTGCGCACGCAGGGAGAGCTGACGAAGATCGCGTGGGACCACGGCGTTCAGGTGATGAACGAAGGGCCCGGCCACGTGCCCATGCACCTGATCAAGGAAAACATGGAGAAGCAGCTCGAGTGGTGCGGCGAGGCGCCGTTCTACACGCTCGGCCCGCTCACGACCGACATCGCTCCGGGCTACGACCACATCACGTCTGCCATCGGCGCCGCGCAGATTGGCTGGTACGGGACCGCGATGCTCTGCTACGTCACGCCGAAAGAGCATCTCGGTCTTCCCGATCGAAACGACGTGAAGGCGGGGGTGATTGCGTATAAGATCGCGGCGCACGCGGCCGACCTCGCCAAGGGGCATCCGCGGGCACAATCCTGGGACGATGCGCTGTCGAGGGCGAGATTCGAGTTCCGCTGGGAGGACCAGTTCAACCTTTCGCTCGATCCGGTGACGGCACGCGCGTTCCATGACGCGACACTGCCGGCCGAAGGGGCCAAACTGGCCCACTTCTGCTCGATGTGCGGGCCGAAGTTCTGTTCCATGGAGCTGACACAGCAGGTCCGCCGGATGGCGGCCGAGGGGATGGAGGAGAAGTCCCGGGAGTTCAGGGAAAAGGGTGGGGCCATCTACCTCAAGCAGGACTGAGAACTGGGAATAGCCCGACTCCCCCTCGGGTTTACAGGGTCACGTTCACCCAGATTCGTGGAGGTCACATGCGAAAGATGCTCGTATTAGCGGCGGCCGTCGTCCTCGTCTCGGCGGGGCTGCAGGCGCGCGCCGAGGAAACCTTGAAGGGGACGATCAGCGATTCGATGTGCGGGCTGAAGCACTCGGCCGACAAACACGGCGATAAGCCGATGGACCATCGCGCCTGCGTCGAGAAGTGCATCGCCGACGGCGGCGAGTACGTGTTCCTGACGGGGGGCAAGGTGATGAAGATCTCGAACCAGTCCTTCGCGGGGCTCAAAGCCCACGCGGCGCACGAGGTCATGCTGACCGGCGAGGTCAAGGACGGCGCCATCGTCGTCTCGAAGATCGAGATGCCGAAGGCAGAGAAGAAGTAGCGGGATCAGCATCGCGCGTGAAGACCAGAGGCCAGCGCTTCGCTGGCCTCTTGCTGTGTACGATGGGTGATGCGCGACATTGACGACCACGGCGACGGGCGGGAGTGGCTGGCGCTCGCAAAGGCAGAGAGTTCTCGTCCGCTGCTATCACCGCCTCGGAGACACGATCCGGTTGGTCCGGTTCGTTCCGCGGCTCCGACGCATCGCGCGTAATACCCAATTACCAACTTTCCATTTCCAGCTGCGGGATTTCCGCCGACGCCAAGCCCAATTGCGGGCGAGGAGTTCGAAGTTGAGAGTTGAAGATTCTTACCTGCGGACGACCCCCGGATTGGGCACTATCTGAATGATGGTTGGAAAACGCGCCGGCTTCGCCCCGGGTCTCGGGTTGAGATAACCGGCGCCGCCGCCCCACGTGTAGTCTTTCACCGTCACGCTGGGCGGAAACGCCATCGTCTCTTCGCGGAACCGGCCGATCTCGAACTGGTGGATCTGCGGTTCCTCGAACACGAGTTCACCGCGCTGCTTCAGTGTGGACCGGTAGTACTGCACGATTTCGGCGAAGGTTGCGGTTGTGCCGAAGAGGTAATAGCGCTGTCCTTTGCCCGCGTCGTATGACGTGATGAACTGCGCGGTGGGATAGATCGCGACGCCAAGCGAGCTGTCCGTCGGTTGCGGCTCCGCCGGCAACGCTGACACAGGCGCCGCTGGATCGGCGGGCTGCGTTGTTGCTGGCGCGGGCTGACCGGGTTTGGGGAACGGCTGCGGGACCTGAGCGGCGACGACGGTGCCCGCCAGCATCAGGACGGCAATGATTTGCGCGTGCATGGAACCATTATAAGGATACGTGCGAGGTGCGGCGGGCAGGTGAGAGGTGAGGGATGACGCTGGTCGAGTATTTCCAAGCACAGCAGTCGGCGTTGCGGGCGGATGTCGAACGGCTCGTGCGGCTGGAGTCGCCGAGCACAGACAAAGCCGCGGTCGATCGGTGCGGCGCGGCGGTGGCGCAAATGCTGCGCGAGGCGGGGGGAACGGTCTCCTCGCTTCCGCAGACCGAGCGTGGCGACCACGTTCGCGCTGAATTTCCGGGCGGGCCCGGCCGCGTGCTCGTTCTTGGCCATTTCGATACCGTCTGGGAGGTTGGTCGCATTCGCAGCATGCCCCTGCGCGAAGAAGACGGACGGCTGTATGGGCCTGGCGTGTACGACATGAAGGCGTCGATCGCCGTAGCCGCTCACGCGATGCGCACTCTGCGGGAGCGCTCCGCATCCGTACCGCGCGTCGTGATGTTGTTCACCACAGACGAGGAGGTCGGCAGCGGCACGTCGCGGGTGGCGATCGAGGATGCCGCCCGCGACAGCGACGCGGTGCTGGTGCTCGAGCCGTCGCTGCCGGGCGGCGCCGCGAAGACGCAGCGGAAGGGTTGTGGCGAGTTCACCATCACCGCCCGCGGCGTTTCTGCCCACGCGGGCATCGACCCGCGGAAGGGGGCAAGCGCGATCCATGAGCTTGCACACCAGATTCGCTCGCTCGAAGCGCTGCAGGATCTCGAACGCGGCATCAGCGTGAACGTTGGTGTCATCAGAGGCGGCACTCGCGGCAACGTAATCGCGGAGCAGGCAACCGCGGTCGTGGACGTTCGCGTGCCCACCATGTCGGATGCGGCGCGGGTGGAGACCGCAATCCGCGCGCTGGCCGCGATCAATCCCGCAGTGACAATCGAGGTGCATGGCGGCGTGGAACGTCCGCCGCTGGAACGCACCGCTGGCGTGGCGCGTCTTTATGAACAGGCACGCCAGGTTGCCGCTTCGCTCGGCCATGATCTCGAAGAAGGCGGCACCGGAGGCGGATCCGATGGGAATTTCACGGCGGCGCTCGGTTTACCCACGCTGGATGGACTCGGTCCACGTGGAGACGGCGCACACGCGCTGCACGAGCACGTCGTGCTCGCGGATCTTCCCTGGCGCGCCGCGTTTCTTGCAGCTCTTTTGTGCCGTCTGAACGGGTAAAATAAGACTATGGCAAATGGACTGAAGACGGCCCTCCTGCTCGGGCTTCTGAGCGGCATCCTCCTGGTCATCGGCGACATGGCCGGGGGCTCGCAGGGGCTCGTGATGGCATTTTTCTTCGCGGCCATCATGAACATCGGTTCGTACTGGTTCTCGGACAAGATCGTCCTCAGCATGTATCGCGCCCGCCAGGTGGGGCCCGAGCATGCGCTGCACCAGCTCGTCGCGCGTCTCGTGCAGCGCGCCGGCCTGCCGATGCCGAAGGTCTACATCATTCCGGATCCGTCGCCGAACGCCTTCGCGACAGGGCGCAATCCTTCACACGCGGCGGTTGCCGCGACCGAAGGCATCATGCGCGTCTTGA
Organism: Vicinamibacterales bacterium; assembly: GCA_035537955.1. Classification (GTDB taxonomy): domain Bacteria; phylum Acidobacteriota; class Vicinamibacteria; order Vicinamibacterales; family 2-12-FULL-66-21; genus JACDCA01. Next base: position 25,444 of record DATLLF010000251.1, read on the forward strand.
GTGAGCAGGAGCTCGAAGGTGTGATGGCGCACGAGCTCGCCCACGTGAAGCATCGCGACATTCTCACCAGCTCCGTTGCCGCGACGATGGCGGCGGCGATCATGATGCTCGCGCGCATGGCCATGTTCTTCGGCGGCAGCCGCGATGAGCGCGGCGGGGGCAGCAACCCGATCGCGCTGCTCGCGATGCTGATACTCGCACCAATCGCCGCGATGATGATCCAGATGATGATCTCGCGCTCGCGCGAGTTTGCCGCTGATGCCGGCGGAGCGCAGATCGCCGGCACGCCGTACGGGCTGGCCAATGCCCTGCGCAAGATCGAAGCGGCCGCCAAAGGGATCCCGATGGATGCAAATCCGGCAACCGCGCATATGTTCATCATTAAGCCCTTCTCGGGGCGAGGAGTCATGTCACTCTTCAGCTCCCACCCGCCCACCGAGGCGCGCATCCAGGCTCTCCTCGGCACCACCATCTAAGTAATGTTGCTTCCACGGTAGGTCGCCCGCGCCCCCGTTTCGGGGGCGCCGGCGGTTGGCACCGCGCTTCCCACCCCGCGTTTCCCTGCGTCTTCAGCGACTTATCACGCCGGCCCCATGGTCCGGGGCTGGCGCGACACTTGCTCATGTTGCGACAGGTTCGATTTCGCTGGAGGACGCCGTGGAGGACTTCGACATCCCACAGAACAAGCTGGCTGAGTCCGCAGAGCGTGTCGTTGACCGCGCCGTCGACGAGGCGCGGCGGCGAGAGCACGCCCTGCTCACCAACGAGCACGTGTGCCTGGCCTTTGCGCAGGTCGAGTGGGACATGTTCGGGCAGGTCATGCGCGACCTCGAGCTCAACCCGCACGAGATCCTGCAGGCGCTCGAAGAGCATCTTCGCCTGCTGCCGAGCGTAGCCGGACGTGAAGTCCGCGTCGCGCCGTCGACCAAGCTGCTCTTCAAACTGGCGTTGCTGCATGCCAGCCGTTCCGGGCGCCACTCCATCGAGGCGACTGACCTGTTTTCCGCGATCTTCGAGGAGACCCAGGGCATCCCCGTTTCGATCATCCGCCGGCACGGCATCGAGCCCGAGACGCTCGTTTCGCGGCTCGCGACACGCATGCGCGACCACGAGCTCCGCGAGGAGCGTTTGAAGAAACGTTTCGAGCTGCCGCCGTTCCTCAAGCATTTCGCCACGAACTTGAATCAGCTCGCACGCCAGGACAAGATCCCGCCGGTCTTCGGACGCGATTACGAGATGGATCAGGTGCTCGAGATCCTCTGCCACCGCGAGCGCGCCAACTCGGTGCTGCTGCTCGGCGAGCCGGGCGTCGGCAAGACGGCTATTGCCGAGGGGCTCGCGCGCCGCATCGAGTTCGAACCCGAAAAGGTGCCCGTGCGGCTGCGCGACTGCCAGATCGTCAACCTGCAGATGAACACGATGGTTGCAGGCACCATGCTGCGCGGCATGTTCGAGGACAGGATCCAGAACGTGATCCGCGAGATCAAGGAGCGGCCGAACCTGATCCTGTTCATCGATGAAGTGCACACGATGATCGGTGCTGGATCCGCGCTCGGAGCACCCTCCGACGCGGCCAACGTGTTCAAGTCCGTTCTGGCGCGCGGCGAGGTGCGCATCATCGGTGCGACGACATCGAGCGAGTACAAGGAGTTCATGCAGGAGGACGAGGCGCTCGCGCGCCGCTTCCGTCCCGTGCACGTCGCCGAACCGACGATCGAGGAAACGCGGACGATCCTCTACAGCCTGCGGCCGCGGCTCGAGCGCAACTACTCGGTGCGCATCCAGGACGAAGCCATCGAAACGGCGCTCGAAATGTCGCCGCGCTACATGAGGCACCTGCAGCTTCCCGACAAGGTGATCGGATGGCTCGACACGGCGGCGGTGAAGGCGGAGATCGGCCGCCGCTGGGAGGTGACGGGCGCCGATGTGGTCAATGTAATCTCGAAAATCGCGCGCATCCCCGAAGACATGGTGTTCCGCGAGGTGACCGACCGGTTCCGCGACGTAGAGGTCAGGCTCTCGGACCGCGTCGTCGGCCAGCGCAAAGCGATCGAGGCGGTCGCCCGTCGTCTCGTTCTCAACAAGGGACCATTGAAGGACGGCTTCGACCGGCCGGACGGCGTCCTGCTGTTCCTCGGGCCGACCGGCGTCGGCAAGACCGAACTGGCGAAGTCGGTCGCCGAGTTCCTCTTCGGCGACGACAAGAAGATGATCCGCGTCGACATGTCCGAGTACCAGGACGGCGCCGTGGCGGTGGACAAGTTGATCGGCATGCCGCGCGGCATCGTCGGCTCCGAGCGCGGCGGCGTGCTCACGAATCAGTTGAAAGACAACCCGTACTCGGTCGTCCTGCTCGACGAAGTCGAGAAGGCGAGCCCGAGCATGCTGAACCTGTTCCTGCAGGCGTTCGACGAAGGCTGGATCACCGACGGCCGCGGCAAGCGTGTCTATCTGAGCGACGCCATCGTCATCATGACGTCGAACATCGGTTCGGACGTGTTCCGCAAGCTGTCGAGCCCGATGGGGTTCCTCTCCAAGCAGGTCGGGGTCGATCAGATCAAGGGAGAGATCATGCGGGAGGTCGAGCGCCGGTTCTCGCCGGAGTTCCGCAACCGCATCGACGAGATCGTCCTCTTCCAGCCGCTGCTGAAGGACGAAGTGCGGCAGATCGCCGTGCAGCAGCTGGCGAAGATTGAGGCCTCGCTCGCGAAGAGCCACCGGACGCTGACAGTCACGCCGGCAGCGCTCGAGCTGCTGGTGAGCGACGGCTACAGCT
>DATLLF010000252.1:0-3977 GCA_035537955.1 Vicinamibacterales bacterium
AGGGGGATGAGTCGGTCGGCGCGACCCTCTGACGCAGCTTTCAGCTCGACGGAATAGTCGAATTGGCGGCTCCTGACTCGGAAATCCCCCTCAGACCGCCCCTGTCGGTCGATGCCTTTGATCTGCCATCTTCCTTTTTCAAGGATGAGCTTGAGCCGGTCTGCGGCGACCTGCCACCTCTGCGCTTGGGACGATTTGCTCGAGAAATCGGGGTTTTCCATGCGAGTCCAATCTTGCTGACCAAGTATAACATGGCCATGTTAATTATCGTGGCCAAGTTAATTAACATGGCCGTGATAAATCCAGCTCGGCCTCTACGCTCACACCGGATAGAATGCCCGCAATGACCCCGGCGGACGTGCGGACCAGGCTTACCAGCGCCCTCAGGCTCGACCTTATCGGACCCGACCCTGGCGAGCCGCAAGTCACCGAAGTCCTGAATGTCCCGCCGTCCCGCTGGTACCTCACCGGCTTTCTCGTCCCCTGGTCGGCACCGCTCCGCCAGAAGCAGGATGAGGACGATGCGCAGGGGGAGCTGGGGTTTGTCGAACCGGCCACTGGCGCGGACGATGACGAGACCGCCGACGAACCGCCGGCCGCCCGCCGCGGTCACTCCCATCGTCGATCGGCATCAGCGTACTCGTACCCGGCAATGCGACTGAGTTGCGCGTCACCGCGCGCTGGGGCGACTACTCTGCGCGCGAGGTTGGGTCGCGGCCCGACGTGGAGTGGGACCGCCGCGAGCGGCAGGAAGCCGTGGTGGTACGCCTCGATGGTGCGAAGTCTCGAGCAGTAGAACCGGTTCCGGACAGCCGAAGGCTCGAAATTGTCACCTCGGTCCGCGCCGTTCGTCATCCCGACGAATCCGGCGGATTGCCTGCGGGCACGCGCGCCGTCTCCGTCTTCCTGGTCAACCGCCGCACGCCGATCGAAGGCCAGGAAGAACTGAAGGACACGACCTTCGCGTTTCAGGCAGGCCTGACGCTCGAGGCGGACCGTCCGTTCGTGCCGCGGCCGAATCCACGCGGGCGCACCGGCGACGACACGGACGAGCGCATCGCCGACCTGCAGTATCGCGACGTGATGGAGTACAGCGTCGGGCACGGCACTTCGACTCGCGCCTGGGTGGATGACGGCACCTGCTCGAGCGCGGCGACCACCTGGGTACCGCAAGCCGAAGTCGAGCGTGTCGAGCCGGAGCGGATCCCCGGCGTCGAATTTCGAATGGAAGCGCTGGCGGAGATCACAGAGTCGGCAGTCCTCAAGGCGCAGCTCGCCCCGATTACGAAGCAGTACCGCGAGTGGATTGCCGGCCAACGCGAAGGCGCGCCCAAGAAAGGGCAGCAGGCGGACGTCGCCGCGACGCTTCTCCAGCGCGCCGATCTGGCCGCCGGCCGGATCGACGCTGGTCTCGCTTTGCTCGACGAACCGCTGGTATTGCAGGCGTTCCGCCTCGCGAACCGCGCCATGGCGATGGCGGCCCGGCAGCGGCGCGCGATGGAGCAGGGGATCGATCCGGCGGGCGTCGATCCCCCTGAATGGCGTCCGTTTCAGCTCGCGTTCATCCTGATGAACCTGCGCGGCATCGTATCCCCCGCCCATACGGATCGCGAGCTGGTGGACCTCCTCTTCTTCCCTACGGGCGGCGGGAAGACCGAGGTGTACCTGGGGCTTGCGGCGTTCACCATCCTTCTTCGCCGGCTGCGCGATCCAAACCTGACATCCGCGGGCGTGACGGTGCTCATGCGGTACACGCTGCGCCTGCTGACGCTCGATCAACTCGGGCGCGCCGCGACGCTGATCTGCGCGCTCGAGATCCTGCGGCAGGAGTCGCCAGAGACGCTCGGCAAGTGGCCCTTCGAAATCGGACTGTGGGTTGGCAAGGCCGCGACGCCCAACCGCATGGGGCAGGTGGGGGAGAAGGACCAGAGCACTGCCCGTGCAAAGACGATCGCGTATCAGAACAACAGCCGCAAGGCGGCGCCAGTCCCAGTCGAGACCTGCCCATGGTGCGGCGTCAAGTTGAAGCCGTTGGCGTTTCAGCTGGTGCGCACTCGCCCTGATGGCGGCATGCAGTCAGACACCCGGGAACCAGACCAGCTCGCGATCCTGTGCTCGAACCTGAAATGCCGGTTCCGCGGACAGAACCCGCTGCCGATCGTTGCGGTGGACGAGCCGCTCTATCGCCGCCTGCCCTGTTTCGTGATCGCGACGGTGGACAAGTTCGCGAGCCTCCCCTGGACCGGTGCGAGCGGCGCACTGCTGGGCGGCGCCGACCGTTACGATGCGGCCGGCTTCTATGGACCATGGCGATCCCGGCGTTGGGCACAAGCTGCCGGCGCCGGGTGGCGGTCGATCCCTCCATGACATTGCCGGTTCCCTCGCTCCTCTTTCACATCGACGGAGCGGAGCCCAATCTGACCGACTACCGCGACGCGGCTCGCTGGTTCGACTACGACGTGACGCACGACGGCCAGCGATTCCTGATCCGCCAGCCGCTGTCGGGCGCTGAACCCCGCGCGGATCTTCAGGTCATCATCGGATGGCTGCCGGTCTTCTCGGCAATCTCGGCCGCCATCTCTGTGCGAGCTCGCCAGACGATCGTCATCAGCATGACAAGGCGACAGGGGGCACCGCCGCGCGGCCTGCCGGAACTCGTGTCGCTGCTCAATCCGGCACAGTAGGCGCTGCGGCATCTCGCAGACTATTCTTGGGCACCGATCACATCGCAGCGCAGGCGAGGACGCACCATGGCCGAAGACCGACGCGACGACAGCAACCAACCGACCTTTACGCAGACGCCGGCCCCGACGGGCGTTGACACCCCGCAGCGCGTCGGCCCCTACCGCATTCTGCGGAAAATCGGCGAAGGCGGGATGGGCGTCGTCTACGAGGCGGAGCAGGAGGTGCCCGTTCGCCGGACCGTGGCGCTCAAGTTGATCAAGTGGGGCATGGATACCAGGGAGGTCCTGGCCCGCTTCGATTCCGAGCGGCAGGCCCTGGCCCTGATGAATCATCCGAACATCGCGCGCGTCTACGACGCGGGCGCGACGGCGGAGGGGCGGCCCTACTTCGCGATGGAGTACGTGCCGGGGATTCCCATCACGGAGTACTGCGACAAGCATCGACTCTCGATCCGCGATCGGTTGACGCTGTTCGTCGATGTTTGCGAGGGTGTGCAGCACGCGCACCAGAAGGGCATCATCCATCGGGATATCAAGCCCTCCAACATCCTTGTCTCCACGCAGGACGACGAGCGGATCCCGAAAATCATCGACTTCGGCGTCGCCAAGGCGATCTCGCAGCGGCTCACCGAGCACACCGCCTACACCGAGCTCGGACAGGTGATCGGGACGCCGGAGTACATGAGCCCCGAACAGGCCGAGATGACCAATCTCGACATCGACACGCGCACGGACGTGTATTCGCTCGGTGTCCTGCTCTACGAACTGCTCTCGGGCCATCAACCGTTCGATCCCAAGGAGCTGCGCCGCGCCGGCATGGCCGAGATCCAGCGCAAGCTGCGGCACGAGGAACCGCCGCGTCCGAGCAGCCGCATCACCAGCGGCGCGGAGGATTCGACGGTCTCGGCGACCAACCGGCGTGTGGACGTGCGCGCGCTTGGACGCGCCATCGCCGGTGACCTCGACTGGATCACGATGAAGGCGATCGAGAAGGATCGCGTGCGACGATATGAAACCGCGCACGCGCTCGCACTCGACATCCTTCGCCATCTCCACGACCAGCCCGTCCTCGCCGGTCCGCCAAGCGGCTTCTACCGCGCGCGCAAAATGTTCCGCCGCCATCGCGCGAGTGTCCTCGCCGCCGCCGCTGTCGTCCTCGCGTTGATCGCCGGTGTCGTCGGCACGTCGTGGGCGCTGCTGCGGGCAGTGCGCGCCGAACGCCAGGCGGCCACTGAGGCGGTGGAAGCGCGGCGGCAGACGGCCATCGCCGAAGCGGTCAACGGATTCCTGAAC
>DATLLF010000253.1:0-8482 GCA_035537955.1 Vicinamibacterales bacterium
GGCAAGCGTGCGGGAGGGCTTCCGCGCGACAACCGGCTGGCCCGCCGCTCGCGGCGCGCTCAGCTCGCCTGAATCGAGCGAGGCCTTCAGATCCTCGAGGTCGTTGCGCAGGTCCCTCGCGTCCTGATACCGCCGCTCCGGATCCTTGGACAGCGCGCGGCGGATGATCCGACCGAGGTCGCTCGGCACCGCCGGGTTGATCTCGGTCACCGGCCTCGGCGTGTCCTTCAGGATCGACGACAGGATCGACAGGCTCGTCTCGCCCGTGAACGGGCGCCGCCCGGTCGCCATCTCGTAGAGCACCACGCCAAGCGAGAAGAGATCCGAGCGCGCGTCCACCCCTCGCCCTTCGGCCTGCTCGGGCGACATATACGCAGCGGTCCCGAGGATGACGCCATGCTGGGTCACGGCCGGTGAGGTGAACGTTGGCGAGTTGGCAAGTGTATTTCCGACTCCCGACTCTCCGCCCTCGCCAGGGCTACGGCGGACAAGTCCGGCTCCCGGCTCGATCGCCTTGGCCAGGCCGAAGTCGAGCACCTTGATGCGGCCGGACTGCTCGCCCTCGCCGAGCATGATGTTCGCCGGCTTGAGATCACGATGCGTGATGCCCTTCTGGTGTGCCGCGGCCATGGCGTCGGCGACCGCGATGCCGATGGTCAACAGGCGCGCGAGGGGCAGGCCCCCCGACGGCATCAGGTCGGCCAGAGATCGTCCGCTCACGAGCTCCATCGTGAGAAAGAGCGTCGCGTCCGCGTCCTCGACCGAGTGGATGGTGACGATGTGCGGGTGGTTGAGCGCGGCGATGGCCAGCGCCTCGCGCTTGAATCGCTCGCGGCGGTCTGGATCGGCGGCCGCGACGTCGGGCAGGACCTTGAGGGCCACCTCGCGCTGCAGCCGCAGATCGCGTGCGCGATACACCTCGCCCATCCCGCCGGCGCCGAGCAGCGACACGATCTCGTACGAACCCAGCCGGGTCCCCGGGCTGAGTGGCATCGGGCTAGATTCTGCCACGGGGATGCTCGCACCTGTCCGCACCTGTTGGCACCTGTCGGCACCCGCCCGCACCTGCCCGCACCTGTCGGCACCTGTCCCGCACGTTTGCCGGGACGAATGCGGTGAGGAGCGGGAGTACGAACGGCAATCCCCTTGAACGCGAGCCACGGTTCTGGCGAGATCCGGGTATCCGCCCGATCATGTCGAACCGAGCTGCCCCGTCAGGTCCCGATCGCATCGTGTTCGAAACCCCGTTGGTCTCGGCCGGCGAATTCCGGTGCCCGGTCGGCGATCGCCTGTTCGAAGACAGCGGCCCGACCCGCCAGTACTGCTTCGTCTTCCCACGCAACGCCTGCTGGATCGAGCAGCAGGGATCACGCGCGTTCGTCGCGGATTCCACCGTCATCCCGTTGTACAACCAGGGCCATCCGTATCGGCGCGGGGCGATCAGCCCGGATGGCGATCGCACGGACTGGTTCGCCGTCGCGCCACCGGTGTTGCGAGAGATGGTGTCGGCGCTGGACCGGCGACGCGCGGACGACTACGATCACCTCTTCCCCATCCCGTCCGTGCCGGCCACGGCAGCGACCTTCCTCGCGCAGCGCTACGTCTTCCACCATCTGCACTCGGGAGGCCCTCCCGATCCGCTGTATGTCGAGGAGGCCGTGCTGACAACGCTGACCGACGTACTCGAGCGCGCCTTTGGCACACGTGACCTGGCGGAGTCGTCGCTGACGCACCATCGGCTCGCGCAGCGTGCACGCGAGCATCTGAACCGCACCTACCTGCGCAAGGAGAGCGTGGCCGACGTCGCTGCCGCGGTCGGCACGTCGGTGTTTCACCTCTGCCGCGTCTTCCGGCGTGAAACGGGGACGAGCCTGCATGCGTACCGCACGGATCTCCGCTTGCGCCGGTCGCTGGAGTGGCTGCACGGCCGGGCGGACATCGTCGACGCCGCACTCGCCGCCGGATTCTCGCACCACAGTCACTTCACGGCGGCGTTCCACCGCGCGTTCGGCGCCTGTCCGTCGGAGTTTCGCGCGGTGGTCGCGGGCGTCAGCGCCGGGACGCTGCGCGTGCGTCTACGCGGTCCGGGTCGGATGGGGCCGGGGCGGCGGGCCAGGCCAGCACGATCTTGATAGCGTCGGCGCCGCACCCGCCGATAGGGTGCCGCCATGCTGACCCTTCTGCTCCTCCTCGTTCAGGTCGCCACACCCGGGTCTACCGCTTCGCAGCCCTGTGCCGCTTCCGAGCACCGCCAGTTCGACTTCTGGATTGGCGAGTGGGAGGTCCGAAGCGGAGACGGCCGCCTACTTGGCAACAACCGCATCACGTCGATCCTCTCTGGCTGCGCGCTGCAGGAAGAGTGGACCAGCGCGGACGCGAAGGTCCGCGGCGTCTCCCACAACGCGTTCGATCCGAACGACGGCCGATGGCATCAGGCGTGGGTGGATACGACCCCGTCGCGGCTGGATCTGGTCGGCGGTCTTGTGGACGGCCGGATGGTGATGGAACAGCGATCGCGCGACCGCGAGGGCGCGAGTGTCATGCAGCGCATCACGTGGACACCGCTGGCCGACGGCCGTCTCCGCCAGCTCTGGGAGACGTCGGCCGACGGTGGCGGCACGTGGAAGACGGCGTTCGACGGATACTACTCGCGGCGCTAGCGCGCCGCGCTGCGCCGCGCTGCGCCGGCGCCGCGGCGTCACCGGCTTCGGGCCGCCAAGGCGGAGATCGGAGGTCGCCTGGCAGCGCCACCCTTCCGTCAAGAGCGCCCGGAGCAGCGGCACGCGTACGACGTCAAGACGCACGAGCACCGCCGGAAACCCTTCGTAGTGCGGCTCGGTGAACAATTCTTTCCGAAACTCATCGAGAAGACGTTCTTCTCCGCGAGGTTGGCGACGCGGACGGCGAGCACACGTGGATTCGGCACGCGCGATTTCTTCGACTCAACGCGCTCCATCCACACCCAGGCAAACCCCTTCAGCTTGCCCTTCTTGCGGACCCCGAACGCAAAATGATCGACCGCTTTCTCTGCGCCGGGCAGCGACAGTGCGAAGCGCTGGACGTCGGCCCGCGTCGCCATTTGGCTTCAACAGTTCAACTATACGGCTCGGCGCTTCCTTGACGAACTCCTGCCGGCTCAGAAGATTGCCATGTCTGGCTAAGGTCCTTGGTAAACTCTCGCGACACGACTACCGTTGGGGTCGGTCCGTCGGCTGCAGGAGATTCCCGATGCGTATCACCTTCGTTCTCCTCTGGAGCCTCGCACTCGCGACGGCGGTGGACGGGCAGACACCAGGCACGCGGGAGCGTGACGACATGGCCGTGAAGGATCTCGTGGCCCGGTACAACGCGGCTCGCGACAACGAGGACCCGGCGGCGATCCGTGCCCTCTTCACGGCCGATGCCGATCAGCTCGTCTCGTCGGGTGAGTGGCGGCGCGGCCGGGAGCAGCTGGTGGAGGGAATGTTACGGAGCTCTAGCACAAACCCGGGCGATCGCACGCTGGTTGTCGAAACCATTCGCTTCCCCGTATCGGATGTGGCGGTTGCCGATGCCCGCTACGAGATTACCGGCGCGGGCGGGTCGGCCACGCGCCGCATGTGGAGCACGTTCGTCGCCGTCCGCACCACCGAAGGCTGGCGGCTGTCGGCCATCCGGAACATGCTGCCGACCCGGTAAGGCTGCGACTGTGACGCGCTCGGTCGAGCCGGCCTGGAGCGTGCGGCGTCATGGAGGACAACGACGCGCCGGCGCCAGGTCGTTCTACCGATCCTGTGACCGGCCGGCCTCGTCGGACGGCGCCGCGGCCGCCGGCAGGTAGTCTTCGACGGCGCCGACGATCAGCACCTCCGCACCCTCGGTGGTCGTGATCTCACCGTGCTCGGAATCCTCGTCCGCGGGATGGAAATCCCCGGCCCGCAGCACGCGGCCGTCGATCACCACGGACCCGCTGATCACGAAGCACGCACCGCGTCGGCCATCGCGTGCCCCGCCAGCGCCGTCTCCGGCGTGTCGCGGGTGACGGGCTCAATCGATTGAGCCGCATCGCCGCCGGCAGGGGCTGCGGGTTCGACTGCGACGTTGGCCCGGGCGCGGCGGGCGCGCAGCAGATCGATCGCACGATTTCTCGCAATCCGTATCAGCCAGGCGGCCGGCGAGCCCAGCAACGCGTTGTAAGTCTCGGCGCGCGACCAGCGTTTCAGTCGTCGTCAACGAAGGAGCCGACGCTGAAAATCCACTCGATTCTGTAACGGAGGGGGAGCAGAATCGACGCCTCAGCCATCCTTCATCGAAGGGTCACTCCCATGCGCCTGAAACCGATCGTCGTTACCACGGCAATTCTGCTCTGCCTCTCCGCGCTCCTGCGCTCGCAGGACGGCGTCGACCTCGGCGTCGTCGATCGCATCAAGTCGGAGGCCATCGGGCGCTCGCGGGTGATGGATCACCTCCGCTATCTCACCGACGTGCACGGGCCAAGGCTCACCGGCTCGACACAATTCGAGGACGCGGCCAAGTGGACCACCGAGCGACTCACGGAGTACGGCGTCAGTAACGTGCACATTGAGCGCTTCCCCTTCGGCCGGCGGTGGTCCGCCGAACAATACTCATGCGAGCTTCTGGCCCCGCATTACATGCGGCTGTCGGCGATGCCGCTTGCGTGGAGCGATTCGACAAACGGGCCGATCAGTGGCGAGCCGCTGCTCGCGCCCTTCGAGCTCGCGTTCGCCCGCGGGCCCAAGCGGTTGGCGGAGGACTTCGACGCGTATCGTCGACGATGGGCCGGCAAGCTGCGCGGACGAATCGTGCTGTTCACCCCGGCGCAGCAGACGGCGCCGCGACAGACTCCGTTGTTCAAGCAACAGACCGAGGCCGAACTGCAGGAGCTCGCACGCGCGCCGGAACCTGCGGCGCAGCTGACCGCCACCCGCCTGGACGATCTCGAATGGCCGGAACAACCCGAGGCGGTCTTCAAGCTGTTCACGGCGATGCCGGAGGCCTTGCTCGACCAAGTCATCGCGCGATACGACGAGCTCGGCGCCGCCCGGAGCAGGTTTTTGCGCGACGAAGGCGTTGCCGCTGTGCTGCAGGCAGACCAGCGCGCGCGCGAGGGATTGCTGGCAGGCGAAGCCGCCGGTTCGTATCGAGCGCGCGACCCGCTGGCGCCCCCGACCCTGGTCGTAACCGCGGAGCACTACAACCGGCTCGTGCGTCTCGCGGAGCAGAAGCAACCGGTCCGCCTCCGCATCGACGTGAAGACTGCGGCATCCGCCACCGATGTCGATGGTGGAAACATCGTGGCAGAGATCCCGGGTGTCGCCAAGGGCGATCAGGTCGTGATGATTGGCGCCCACTTCGACTCGTGGCACACCGGGACCGGAGCCACCGACAACGGCGCCGGGAGCGCGGTGATGATCGAGGTGATGCGCATCCTGAAGACGCTCGACCTGCGCATGGATCGCACGGTTCGGCTCGCTTTGTGGGGCGGCGAGGAGCAGGGGCTGCTCGGCTCACGCGCGTACGTCACGACTCACTTCGCCGACCCGGACACGATGGTGCTGAAACCCGAGCACGAGAAGCTCTCGGGCTACTTCAACCTGGACAACGGCAGCGGACGCATTCGCGGGGTCTACCTGCAAGGACACGAGGCCATGCGGCCGATCTTCGAGCAGTGGCTCGCGCCCTTCCGCGACCTGGGCGTCACGACGATTACGATTCAAGACACGGGCGGTACCGATCACTTGTCATTCGCACGCGTCGGCCTGCCCGGGTTCCAGTTCATACAGGATCCGCTCGACTACGGCACGGTTACTCATCACACGCTGGCGGACACATTCGATCATGCCGTGCCGGCCGACTTGATGCAGGCCTCGGCGGTCATTGCAACGGTTGTGTATCAAGCCGCCACACGGCCGGAGCGACTGCCACGTCGCGAGTTGCCGCGCCTGACGAAGTAGCGATTAGACCGGATCGATGCCGACCTCCCTCACATCGCGGGTTCTGATCGCGCTCGCTGCTGGCGTCGCCGCCGGTCTGGTCGTTCGCGCCTATCCGGCCACCTCGCTTCCCACCCTCGTCGCGGTGATCGAACCGATCGGCACGCTGTGGGTCAACGTCATCCGGATGACCGTCATCCCGCTGGTCGGCTCGTTGCTGATCGTCGGGATCGCCGCATCAACCGACCTCCAGAGCGTTCGCTCGGTTGGTCTGCGCACGCTTGCGACGTTCCTGACGCTGCTGATCACGTTCGCCATCATCAGCCTCGTGGCCGTGCCGCCGATGTTCGCCTGGCTGCACGTGGACGCGGCCACGGTCGCGTCGATCCGCGGCACCACCAATGCCCTCGTCCCCCCAGCCGATGTGCCGAGCCTCCGGGACTGGATACTCGGCATCGTTCCCGCCAATCCGATCAAGGCCGCCGCCGACAGCCTGCTGCTACCGGTCGTGGTGTTCGCGATCGCCTCTGGCCTGGGTCTGCTGACGATTGCGGCCGAGCGCCGCGAGGCGGTCTTGACCTTGCTTCGCGGCATCGGCGACACGATGCTCGCCATCGTGCGCGCGGCCATCGCGCTGGCGCCAGTGGGTGTCTTCGCCCTTATCGTCCCGGTGGTGAGCCGGACCGGCCTGGCGGCGGCGGGCGCACTCGCCTACTACGTGGTCGTGACCGTTGTCGCGCAATCACTCTTCATCGCTCTGCTCTACCCGATTGTCGCGATCGCCGGCCGCGTTCCGGTGCTTCGCTTCGCTCGCGCGGTCCTGCCGTCACAGGCGGTGGCGATTGCCTCGAGCTCGTCCCTGGCGTCGCTGCCCGCACTGCTCGAAGGGGCGGAACACGGGCTCCGCCTGCCCTCACAGGTCAGCTCGGTCGTGCTGCCGCTGGCCGTCTCCACGTTCAAGGTGTCGGCACCGGTGCTCTGGCCCATCGCCGCGTTGTCGCTCGGTCACCTTTACGGTGTTCCGCTGAGCGCGACGCAACTCGTCGTGATCGTGCTGACGTCGGTGCTGACGAGCTTCAGCACGCCGGGCGTCCCGCACGGATGGCTCCTGGGACTCACGCCGCTCGTGACCACGATGGGAGTCCCAGCCGAGGGCATCGGCCTGCTGATTGCCGTCGACGCCATTCCCGACATTTTCGCCACCACGCTCAACGTCACCGGCGATATGGTGGCCGCGACCATTGTCTCGAGCCGCGAAACCCCTCAGGTCGCCGACCGGCGATGACCGCTCGTCGCGGGCCGTTCTGGCGTCAGTGACCTGATGAGCGGCGTGGCGTGCTAGATTGCAACGTCTCAATGGGAGCTTGACACCATGCTGGGAGTCTCGAGAATGCTTCTCGTCTCGGCGGCATGCTGCGGTGTGGCGGCCGCGGGCACGGCGCAGACTTTGGACACGTCGTCCCAAACGCCGGCGGCCACGGCGCAGGCCGATGATCAGTCGCGCCTGCTGGCAGCCCAGCAGCGGCTGCTGAACGACTGGCCGAACCTCGCGCGCTATCGCGACGACAACGCGAAGCTGGAGGCACCGGCTGACGGACAGCCTCGCGTCGTCTTCATGGGTGACTCGATCACCGATGCGTGGGGACGCCGCCTGGGCGTCAGCTTCTTCGCCGGCAAGCCGTACGTGAATCGCGGCATCAGCGGCCAGACGACGCCGCAGATGCTCATCCGCTTCCGCCCGGACGTGATCGATCTCAAGCCCGTGGTGGTCGTCATCCTCGCCGGCATCAACGACATCGCCGGAAACACCGGCCCGACCACGCTCGAAGCGATCGAAGGCCATTTGACCTCGATGGTCGAGTTGGCGCAGGGAAATGGCATCCGCGTGGTGCTCGCCACCGTCACGCCGGCGATCGACTTTTCCTGGCGGTCGGGCATGGAGCCGGCGCCGAAGATCACCGCGCTGAACACGTGGATTCGAGCATTCACGCAGACGCGTGGCATCGTGCTGCTCGATTACCACGCGGCGCTGGCCACGCCCGAGGGTGGCATGAAGCCCGGGCTGGCGAGCGACGGCGTCCACCCTACGGAAGAGGGCTACGCCGTGATGGGGCCGCTGGCCGAGAGGGCCATCGCCGAGGCGCTGAGGCAGCCGGTGAAGTGACTCGACTCGCATGCGCCAATCGATCATCCACGTCGCCCTCGTCGTCCGTGACTACGACGAGGCCATTGCCTTCTACTGCGGCACGCTCCATTTCACGCTGGTCGAGGACACCTGCCAGCCCGAGCAGGACAAGCGGTGGGTCGTTTCGAAGATCTGTATGGCAACCGGTGGGACCTGGTGCAGCTCGCAAAGCCGACCAGTGCCTCGGAGCTGCCGGCGGGGTGACCCGGTCCACCGTCACCTGAGAGAGGAGCGCATCGAGGGTCAGGATCGCGCACCCACGCGTGTGAATCACGGTGCCGCTCCTTTGGTGACGGCCTCCCTGAAGTGCGATGAGCGCTGTGACATTCGAGCTGGATCACGTCTTCGTCATGTCGTCGGTGGG
>DATLLF010000254.1:0-2049 GCA_035537955.1 Vicinamibacterales bacterium
ACGTACACCTGCGAGCCCACGATCACGAGCAGACAGATGGCGATCCACCGGTCGCGCAACAGGAACAGTCCGGCGACCGCCAGGACTGCAAGCGGAGTCCACAAGAAGAAGCCGTGCTCTGGCGACGCGATCACCTGCAGCGCGTGCGGCGCGTACCACGACATCTTGCGCGAGACGTGCGCCGCTGGTCCGGGATAGCCGTTGATCGCGTTGTAGGCGAGTAGCTGGGGAGCGTATCCGGCAGCGACACCGACGAGACCAATCAAGCCAGAGTAAAGCAGCGCCTGCGGCCCGAGCGAGGCGCCGGAGGGCAGTCCGCCGAAGGCGGACCGCCGAGTGAGAGCGCGTGAGGGTGGGGCCCCACGCGCAGTAATAAATGCAGACCGAAAGGTCCAAACGAAATCCATCATCGGCCCAAGCGCAGCAAACGCATCCTGCTCTCGCACCATCGCCATCAAAGCAGCGGAGAGTCCCAGCGCGAAAGTGCCCATCGGCGACCACGCACGGCGCACGTGCAGCCACGCGTTGACGAACAGCGCGATCGCAAACGCCGAGCACGCATGTGAGAACGGCGGCGCGATGTACATGTAGAAGAGCAGCGGCGTTCCGAACCACACCGCCAGCGCCGCAATCATCGATCCCCTACTGTGTTCGCCGATCACCATGCGCGCGGCGCGCACCGACAGTAGCAGCGCAAGGAACGCATAGACCGCGGATCCGTATGCGACTGCCGCGATGTAGGGCTGCGTGAATCCGTTGGCCTCAGCGGCGCCGGCGGCCCGAGTCCACAGATCCGCCGTCGCGTAGAACGGCAGCCACAGAATCGCGGCGCCAATGGTGCCGTAGTTCACGCGCCGACCCACGGTCGTTTCGCGCTCGAGAAACGTCTCGTGGAAGCCTGCCGACGGCGCGATGTTGCGATCGTGAAAGTAGCGATATTCGTTCTCGAACGACACGTCGTGATCGAAGTAGAGCGACCGCAGATATGAAAAGTACTGCACCTCGTCGGATGAGTAGAGGCGCGCGGTCACGGCCGGGAGCGACACGATGAAGAGGAGCGCGAGCACGCTGAACTCGCGTCGGCTCAGGAGGAAAAACCGGCTGCAGTGTTCGACCAGGGTAATTAGGAATGTTACCTCAGCGCCACGAACTTCAGGACCTGTGCGAGGTTGAAGCCCGCGTGGCTGAGCACCGGTGCGACGATGCTGCGGCGGCGCAGGTAGACGAAACCCCAGATGGCCCCGAGCGCGGCGGTTGCGAGCGAGGCGTCGTAGCCCTGTTCGTAGTGCCCGAGGCCGAAGAGCACGCTGTAGAACAGCACGCCGACGACCCCGCCGCCGAGATACTGCCCGAAGCGATGCACGATGAAGCCGCGCTGCACCTCTTCCCGCAGGCCGCCGGCGACCATCACGACGATGGCGAAGATCGCCGCATCGGTGTCGTTGCGCAGCATGTCTTCGAGCGGGTTCTTCGGAACGTTATGGAGTTGCGGAGCGAACGTCAGGATCAGGCCGAGGATCAGCACGACGACAAAAAAGACGATGGGGATCAGGGCAATGCCGAACAGGGCCTCCCTGAGCAGACGGCCGTGCCCGAGCAGCACGTCGCGCACCGACTCCCGGTGCACCCTCAGAAGGAACAGCACCAGTGCAACGACGAGCGCCGCGTCCAGCATCGACACGGTAAAGACGAACGTCGGATTGAAGCCGCCCTCGGAAAGCTGCAGCGGCATCCCAAAGCCGCGCAGTATCCCGATCAACAGCAACTGCGTTGGAAACCCGGAGCAGAGCACGATCTCGAAGATGGCGCCGAGCCGTTCGAATGGAAACGTGGAGCGACGCTCGAGGGTAGCCTCGGGCGGGGTGGGCAGCACTCACTGATTATGGACGCACATGGGAGCTGCCAGGTAGGAGCTGAGAGTTAGGAGCCAGGAGCGGGGCTGCAGCGTCGGGGGGGGCGCGTGGGATGGCCCCCACGCGCGCATCGATACGTCCAAGGGGCGTTATCGCAGCGGCACCCTGACCGTGAGTGGGGCCGCCAGGTTCGCCG
>DATLLF010000255.1:0-9543 GCA_035537955.1 Vicinamibacterales bacterium
TCGAGCATCAGCGTCCCGGCGTCGTCGGTCTTGAACTCGAGGCGTCCGCGTTCGAGCTCGTTGATTTCGCCGGTGATCCGATCGCCATTCGGGAGGGTGACGACGTCCGTGCGGCCCTGACCTCGCGCGTCCGCGCAAGGCGAGGTAATGATCGCCAGAGCGAGAACGCATCGGCGCAGACAACCCGAATTCATCGAAGCATCGTGACGATGATCGAGCCCCAGAGCGCGAGGAGCACATTGCCAACGGCGTACGACACGCCGTAGCCCAAGGTCGGGACTGGACTCTTCGCCGCTTCCTGGATTGCCGCAAGCGCCGGCGTCGCCGTGCCGGCCCCGGCGCAGACGCCGAGGAGGACGCCCGGGTGCATCTTGAACACCCACCGGCCGAGCACGACGCCGACGAGATGCGGAACCATGACCGTGACGAGTCCGGCGACGAGCAGGGTCACGCCGCTCGCCTTGAGCCCGCGGACGAAATCAGGACCGGCATTGAGGCCGACGACGGCGACGAAGCCGGCAAGACCAACCGACTCGAACACCCACAACGTCGGCGCGGGAATCCGGCCGAAGAATCGCGGCCACATCGAACGCAGCCAGCCACACACGAGGCCGCCGAGCAAGACGCCAACGCTGAGGCTCAACCCGAGCTCGAGGCGTCCCAGCATGAGCGCGGGGATGCCAATCAAAGCACCAGCGACAATGCCGAAGGCGACGAGAACCATGTCGGTCACTTCCGTCGCGCGATCGGCAACGCCGATGACCTTGACGGCCTCGGTGGTGCGTCTGAGCGGACCGACGATGGTGAGAACGTCGCCGCGCTGCAGCGTGGCCGCAGGAAACATCGGAACCTCGGTGCCGGCGCGGCTGATGCGCCGCAGGAAAACCCCGCGCGCGAACTCATCGCCCGCGACGTCGGCGAGCGTTCGACCGTCGATTCGGTCGGACGAGATAACGACATCGACGGATTCGGCGGGAATGTCGAGCAGCTCGCGATCGTCGACTTCGAGGACGCCGAGCCTCTGCTCTTCGACGCGGCGGATGAGCAGCTCGCGGCGGCCGCTGATCGCCAGGGCATCTCCCGGCCGAACCGTCGTCGAGGCGTCCGGATCGACGATGTGTCCGTCGCGTCGCATGCGCTCCACGAATAGGCGGGCGTCGCGCGCGAGTGCCTCGATCTCCGGAATCGAGCGCGCGATCAAGGGCGACCCGGGTTGCACGGTATATGCGCGGAGATCGATGTCGCGGCGCGCCGTCGAGTGCGAAGTGTGTCCGCCCTGCATCTCGAGCTCGTACGTCCTGCACTCCTCCTCGAGATTCACGCCCATGATCTTCGGTGCGAGCTGCGCCAGGAACCAGGCGGCGCCGACGACGCCGACGAGATAGGTGACGGCAAAGGCGACTGGGATCCGATTGATCATCGCCTCGGCCTGCTCGGCCGACAGTCCAAGCCGTGTGATGGCGTCGCTCGCCGTACCGATCGTCGCCGATTCGGTCAGGGATCCCGCGATCACGCCAGCCGCGGTCGCCGCGTCGTAATGAAAAACGAGGCTGACCAGGTAAGCCGTGCACAGGCCGGTTGTCGCGATGATCGCAGAGAGTAGCGCCTGCTGAAGGCCGTCGCTGCGCAAACCGCGAAAGAACTGCGGCCCGGTCCTGAACCCGATCGAGAACAGGAACAGCAGGAAGAAGCACTGCTTGACCTCGCCCGACACCTGGACGCCGAGTTGTCCGACCGCCACGCCCGCGAGGAGCGTGCCGGTCACGGCGCCGAGCGAGAAGCTCCCGAGCTTGATCTTGCCGAGGACGTATCCGATCCCGAGAACGAGAAAAAACGTGATCTCGGGGTGCTTCTGCAAGACCGTGATCAGCGGGCCAGCCATTGCCAGCCGGCTACGTCGCGGTCCCCGCGTGCGTGTGCGCGGCTTCCGCCGCGTGAACGGCTCGATACGCCATGACGTACCCACGCGCCACCGCGCGAACGGCGCGACCGATATCGTCGTAGACCTCGTCATCGAGGTTGGCGAACGAGACGCGAACCGACCAGTCTGGCGCGTCGAAGCCGCCGCCGTTCAGCAGCACGATGCCATGGTCCTCCGCCAGCCGGAAGACGATGTCGAGGGGATGCACGTTCGCCTTCATCCACTCGACGACGTCGTCGCCGCCGTACTTGCGCATCCAGAACTCGAAGTCGATCAGCCCGTAATACCAGTCGAACAGCGGATTGGGCGGAATCGCGATATCGAGCCCTTCGATTGTTGCGAGCGCACGACGGCGCAGCAGCTCGATGCAGCCCTGCTGGTAGACCTTCTTCTCATCGTGCAGCTCGGCGAGCGAGAACAGCGTCATCATCACTTGCTGCGGCAGCGACAACCCCGCAGTGTGATTGAGTGCGATGTCACGGCTGTCGGCGACGATGCGATCGATGAATTTGATCGCGCGCGGAGTGAGGGTCAGCGGTCCGTACCGCTTGTCGAGCGTCTTCATTGGCTCTTCCGGCAGGGCAGCGATTCTCTCATCGAAGACGTTGTTCTCGTGCAGCGCAATCACGCCGAGCCGCCAGCCGGAACAGCCGAAGTACTTGCTGTAGGAATAGACACCGATCGTATTGCGGGGAAACTCGCCGAGCAGAGATCGAAATCCCGGTACGAACGTGCCGTAGACGTCGTCGGTCAGCACCATCAGGTCCGGACGCTTGTTCAGTACGCGACCGATCGCGGCAATGGATTCGCGGCTCAGGGCCACCGCGTACGGGTTTCCTGGATTGACGACAAAGAACGCCTTCACGGCCGGGTCGAGGAGGGGCGCGAGATCGGCGTCGGTGAACTGCCAGCGCTGCTCCTGGCGGGCGGGAATACCGAGAATGTGCAGACCGTAATCCTCGAGGTGCGGCATCTCGAGGTACGGCGTGAAGATCGGCGTCACCATCGCGATGGTGTCGCCATGGTTCAGCAGGCGGTTGGCCTTCAGCGATTTGAAGATGTAACACATCGCCGCGGTGCCGCCTTCGACGGCATACAGGTCGAAGGTGCCTGCGGGCCGTGGATCACCGCACATCGCCCATTGCAGGTACTCGCGGACGATTATCTCGTTGTGCACGAGCATGCGGTCGGGGACCGGGTAGTTGTCGCCGATGATCGAATCAACGAGCTCGTGGACAAAGGCGTCCGGCTGGAAGTCGAAGGTCTTCGACGCCCACGGCACGAGTTCGCGCAGGAGCGTGGCCCCAGGCATGTCCGCGTGGGCTTCGAGCCAGCCGTCCAGACGCTCGGAGATACCCGGCGCCTTCGCCATGCCGCCGATGCCGGCGGGCGTCTTCATCGTCCGCTGGCTCTCGGTGATGGCGAACTGGCCGAGGAGGAAGAACGCGGAGCGCGGCTCCGTCGCGATCCAGTTCGGGTTTCCGCGGCCCGCGTTCAGGTATGCGATCTGCGAGGCCTTGGCGCTCTTGGTGGCGACCGCGGCGAGGTCGTTCTTGATTTCGAAGGGGCTGAGCGTTTCGTACTGTTGCAGCGAGACGGCGTCCATGACTCTCTCCTCGTGACCGTGGGCCGGGCCCACGATCTGTGTTCGAAGGATCTACCTGCTCATGAACAGCACGACGGCCATGCCGAAGATCGTGAGCAGCGTGTTGCCGATGGCGTAGGGCATCCCGTAACCCAGCGCCGGAACCTTGCTCTTGCCGGCGTCCTGGATCATTCCCAATGCGGCGGTGGTCGTCCGTACACCGGCGCAGACGCCAAAGAGGATCGCCGGGTGGAACTTGAAGACATAGTGTCCGAGCAGTACCGCGAAAATGAGCGGAACGGCTGTCGCGATCATTCCCCAGAGGAACAGGCTGAGTCCGACCTGCTGCAGGCCGGCCAGGAACCCGGGTCCGGCGTTGATACCGACAATGGCGATGAACACGTTCAGCCCGAGCGTGTTCATGAGCACGAGCGCCGGCGGCGGGATGCGGCCGAACGTCGGACGGACCGCCCGCAAATAGCCAAGAACGAGTCCGGCCAGCAGCACACCGCCGGAAGTCGAAAGACTGATCGGAAACCTGCCCCACTGGAAACTGACGGCGCCGATCAATCCGCCGAGCAGGATACCCCCCGCCACCGTCATGATGTCGGTGGACTCGAGCGGGCGGTCCGCGAAACCGAGCGCCTTGACGGCACGCTCGATATGGCGCTGGCCGCCGGTCACGCTCAGCACGTCCCCTCGCAGCACCTCGGTCTCGGGGAGGATCGGTATCTCGACCATGTTGCGGGTGATCTTGCGGAGGTATACGCCGCGCGCGAAGGGTTGGTCGGCCAGCTCGCGCAGCGTCTTGCCGCTCATGGCGCGGCTGGTCAGGAAGATATCGACCGCGGTGGCCGGCAGACGCAACAGCGGCGCGTCGTGCACCTCCGGCAGGAGCGGATCGACGTGTTCGAGAAGTACCTGGTGCGGCCCCGAAATCGCGACGATGTCACCCGCCTGGAGAACGGTGTCACCGTCGGCGTCGGTCAGGCTGTCTCCTCGCCGCACGCGCTCGACGAAGACTCGCAGCCCTGGAAAAAGCTCGCGCACGGGCCGTCCCGTCAGCTGTGACGCCTCGCCGACGCGATACGCGCGCAACTCGACCGCCCGGTAGGCGGAAAAGATGCCGGCATCCAGGCCGACGCTGCCCGCTCCCAGTTGACGCTCGTAGTCCGCGCACGCGGCCGCAAGGTCGACGCCGATCAACTTCGGGCCAAGCTGCGCGAGCACGATCGCCGAACCGATGGTGCCGAAAATGTAGGTGACGGCATAGCCGATCGGCACCGCATCCGCGTAGGCCTTTGCCTGCTCGGGCGTCAAGCCCAGGCGGTCGATCTGATCGGTCGCCACGCCGATGGCGGCCGAAATCGTCTGCGAGCCGGCGTAGAGTCCCGCCGCGTAACCGGCGTTCAGGCCGGCGGCCATCGCGCAGAGGATCGGAACCACCAGGCACACGACGAGCACGACCAACGAGAAGACAATCTGCTTTGGCCCCTCCTTGCTGAGTCCGCGAAAGAACTGCGGACCGACGCCGAAGCCGACGGCGAACAGGAACATCAGGAAGAACGTCGATTTGATGGGCCCGGCCACCGTGATCCCCAGCTGGCCGATGAGCACACCGGCCAGCAGCGTTGCGGTAACGTTGCCGAGCGCAAAACCGGCGACCTTCCACGATCCCACCGCAAACCCCGCCGCCAGCGCGAGGAAGACGGCCAGCTCGGGATAGCTGCGCAGCGTCTGCGCGACCCATGCGAGCGGTGCGAAGTCCATGACGCTCGAGCTCAGAACTTCTCGAACATTTCCTGGATCTTCTTCGGATCCGACGATTGCGTCAGCGCCAGCTTCAGCAGCACGCGTGACTTGGACGGATTCAGCTCCTTCGATGCGACCGTGCCGACCTTGTCGTCGTCCACTTCGATGTTGCGACGGATAAACCCGTCGCCGACGCGGCTCGATCGCACCACAACGACGCCCTTGCCGATCGCCCGCTTCACCGCCTCGAGCGCGGGGGTCGTCAAGTTGCCATCGCCCACACCCGCAATCACCAGCCCTTTGGCGCCATTGGCCACCGCCGCGTCGATCAGGTCTGGCGACATGCCGGCGTGCGCGTAGATGATGTCGACGCGCGGCAGCGTGTCTCCGGGCTTCACCGAGAACGGCGTCGCCGTCGTATGCGCCCGCGCCGGCTTACGCGCGAACTCACGGTCGTCGAACAGGCAGACGCCGATCAGCCCGACCTCGGGGGAGACGAACGTCTCGACGTCGGTCGTGTGCCGCTTGGTGATCGCCCTGGCACCGTGGATGTCGTCGTTGGCGACGACCAGCACGCCGAGCCCCCGGGCGCGTTTATCGGACGCCACGCCGACGGCGTTGTAGATGTTCAAGGGACCGTCCGCGCTCAGCGACGTGGACGGACGCATCGAGCCGGTCAGCACCACCGGCTTGTCACTCTTGACGACGAGGTTCAGGAAATACGCTGTCTCCTCCATCGTGTCGGTGCCGTGCGTAATGGCGACGCCGTCGACGTCGGACTTCGCGAGCAGGCCGTTGACTTCGGTGGCCAGCTTCACCCAGAGTTCGTCGTTCATGTCCTGGCTGCCCACCGAGGCCACCTGCACGCCGCGGACGTCCGCGAACTTCTTCATTTGCGGAACGGCGTCGATGAGAACGTCGACAGCGACCGCGCCGGACTTGTAGCCGGCGTCGGTCGTCGACGCCGCCGCGCCGGCGATCGTGCCGCCGGTTGCGACGATAACGATCCGGGGCTTCTGCGCCCGGGCTCCGACCGATAACGTTGCCATCATGGCGAGTCCAACTCCGACCAACGAAACTTGCCGTGTTCGGGATGACATGACTGCCGCCTTTACTGCTGATTGGTGCCGCTCTTCGCGGCGTACGGATTACCGCCGAGTGCATTCGAAATGTCCGCGATCGCCTTCTGCGCGCGGACACTGTTGCCGGCATCGTCGAGTGGGGGTGAGACGACCGCGATACCGAACTTGCCTGGTGAGACCGCGATGATGCCGCCGCCGACACCGCTCTTCGCCGGCAGGCCGGTCGCATAGAGCCACTTGCCGGAATCGTCATAGAGGCCGGCGGTCGCCATCACCGCGAGCACCCCCGGTACCTTCGACGCGTCCATCACCTTCTTCTTCGTAACCGGATTCGTGCCGCCGAATGCAAGCGTCGCGGCCATCGTCGCGAGGTCCTGCGCATTCACGCCGATGGAACACTGCCGCGTATAGAGATCCACGGCCTGCTCCCAGTTGCTCTTGATGTAACCGTAGGCGAGCATCAGCGCTCCGATCGCCTGGTTGCGCTGGTTGGTGTCCGATTCCGACTTGTAGACGTCCTGCAGCACGGTCAGCTGACGTCCGGCCGCATCGTTGTGGAAGCCGATGATCTTCTGCCACACGGCATCAGCGCTGCCGCCGGTCACCATGCTGGTGGCCGATATGGCACCCGGGTTCACGAGAGGGTTCATCTCGGGCGCGCCGCTGCCGATCACCGAACGAACGCCCTCGATCGCGATGATCGAATTGAAGCGCGCGCCGGTGGCATCGACACCGATGCGCTTCTCGACCGAGTCGAGCCCCTGCTCCTGGATCACCTGCGCCATGGTGAACACCTTGGAGATCGACTGGATCGAGACCTCCGTCTTCACGTCGCCAGCCGTGTAGACCTTGCCGTCGGCGGTGACCACGGCGATGCCGAACAGGTTGGGATCCACCTTGGCGAGCGCCGGGATGTAGTCGGCGTTCTTGCCTTCGTTCAAGTTGCGGTATCTGGCGTAGGCGGCGTCCACCGCCTTCTGGACATCACCAGCCGACTGCGCCTCGATGGCCGGGATCGTCAGCGCGATCACGCCCATACCAAGTACGCAGGCACTTAACGGAGCGATTTTGCTAATCCGAGTCATTACTACCCTCCGAGCTTGTGTGAGAAGCTGTATTTGAACGAGAACTGGATCTTGATACCTTCGGCCTCGAACCCGTCGGCAAAGTTCTCGCGGCGGCCCCATTGCAGCTCGGCGCCCATCATCACGCTCGGTGCGGGGTAGTAGAGCAGGTTGCCGAGCGCGTAATGGCCGGTCCTGAATGCGCTGGGGCTCTGCGCGTCGGTGTTGTCGTTCTCCTGCCACGAGTAGCCGATCGCGCTGCTGAACTTCTCGCTCCAGGTGTGATCGAGGAAGAGGCTTACGGCGACGATCGGAATGGGCTCGCCCACGACCGGCCTCAACGGGTCCGAGTTGTTCTGTATGCCGATGTCGATCGGCGAGTCGTTCATCTCGTTCTGAATGCCTTCGCCGACCGTGAACTGCATCCGGAGGACGCTGCTCTCGATGGGCTTGAGCGCCGAGCTGACGTTCCATCCCCAGCCGGTGGCGTCTCCTGAGAGGTCGAGCCCGTCGTCGAGGGTGTCATCCCAGTTGATGCGCCGCAGCATACCGGCAGTGCGGACGTGGCCCCAGCCCCCCGAGTACCTGTACGCGGCCGCAAAATCAGGCAGCGGGAAGCGCGGACGGATGCCATCGAGCTCGACACGGTCGGAATACACCCCCTGATCGCCGCTGGCACCAGGACGCGCGAGCGCGACCATCAGGTTGCTGTGTTCGCTCTGTACCGCCGTGTAGCGGAGCTGCACGTTGCGGTACCACGGAAGACCGGTGGGCCCCCAGTATTCCAGCGAGTTCGGGAACATATCAGGGTCGGTAAAGGGGCTCCAGTACTGACCGGCCCCTACCCGACCGAGCTCTCCCCACGCATGACGCAGACGAAAGGTGGTCTGCCCCTCGTCGACGCCGGTGCCGAACAGCTCGAACTCGAATGTGGTCTTCAGATCGCCTGCGTCGGTCGGGACCGTGGCGCGGACGCCGAGACGGCTCTGACGGACGCCGGCGAACGTGTTGTTGTCTTCGCCAAACTGGTTCTCGAACGACGGCAGCCGGGTCAGCCGCAAGGTGTCGTACCAGTTCGGATTGATCTGTTTGAAGTCGTGGCCGATATCGAGCATCGCGAATCCGTAGATTTCCATGCTCGCCTTGGACGGCGCACTGGCGGCCTGTGTGGCAGCGTAGGGGTTGCCACCGAGCGCGTTCGAGATGTCGGCGATCGCCCGCTGCGCGCGCACGCTGTTGCCGGCGTCGTCGAGCGGCGGAGAGACGACCGCGATGCCGAACTTGCCGGGCGAGACGGCGATGATGCCGCCGCCGACGCCGCTCTTGGCCGGCAGACCGGTGTGATACAGCCACTTGCCCGAGTCGTCGTACAAACCCGCGGTTGACATCACTGCCAGGACGGCGGGGACCTTCGGTGTGTCCAGGACCGGGGTGGCCGTCACCGGATTCTTGCCCCCTGCCGCGAGCGTCGCCGCCATCGTCGCCAGGTCCTGCGCATTGACCCCGATCGAGCACTGACGCGTGTACAGATCGACCGCCTGCCGCCAGTCGGTCTTGATGTAGCCGTAGGCCAGCATCAGCGCGCCGATCGCCTGGTTGCGCTGATTGCTGTCTGACTCGGACTTGTAGACATCCTGCAAGACGGTGAGCGGCCGGCCCGCGGCCGCGTTGTGGAATCCGATGATCTTGGTCCACACCGCGTCCGAGGTCGGTCCCGTCACCATGCTCGTCGCCGAGATGGCGCCAGGGTTCACCAGCGGATTCATCTCGGGCGCGCCGGTGCCAACGACGGTCCTGACGCCTTCGACGGCGATGATCGAGTTGAACCGTGCGCCGGTCGCGTCACCACCGATCCGCTTTTCAACGGATTCGACCCCTTGCTCCTGGATCACCTGCGCCATGGTGAAGACTTTCGAGATCGACTGGATCGACACTTCGGTCTTAACATCGCCGGCGCTGTAGACTCGGCCATCGGTCGTCACCACCGTGATGCCGAACAGATCGGGATCGACCTTGGCGAGCGCCGGAATGTAGTCGGCATTCTTGCCCTCGTTGAGCTTCCTGTACTTGGCGTACGCGGCATCGACCGCCTGCTGGATCTCGGACGGCGACTGCGCGAGCGATGGTGTCGCCAACGCG
>DATLLF010000256.1:0-2563 GCA_035537955.1 Vicinamibacterales bacterium
GAACACGACCGGTCCCGGGCTCGACGGCGTTTCCTCGATGATCCGCAGCTGATCACCCATCACCGCGTTCTGCGATACGGAGGGAATGACCCAGGGCACGGGCGCCGACCGGTGAATCGTCCAATTGAATCGACCCTGGTCGTCCAGGCTCGAACAGTCGCCGATCGTGACGAAACAGACGCCCATCGCGACGGACCGTGACTTGCCAATGGCATCGCAGATGGCATCGTTGCCCGCGAGCACGGCGCCGCCGGTCTTCACGCCGTTGACCTCGAACACCCGCGTGGCGCCATTCCAGATTTCGAGCCGGTAGGTCGGCGAGAGCACCTGCGGCGTGAACGTCAGGGCGAAGCGCTCGTTCGGATCGCCAGGGGCCGACAGGCGTTTCTCACGGACGACCATCGACGACAGGGTCCGCATCGGACCGGTCGCTGCTCCTCCGCGAACGGTCATCGTCACGCCGAAGTCGAGTGTTTTCGGTACGCTTCGGATGTTGGCGCTCCAGTGCCGGGCGCCTGTGACGTCGGACGACACACCAGCCGGTATCGACGGCAAGAAGCCACGGATCACCACGGCGGGCGCGAGTGCTGCACCGCCCAATGGTTGATGGACGATCGGATCCGATTGCTCGGATTGCGCGGCCGGTAGGGTGGGCGCCCACGCGGTCGCGAGGATCAACGTCACAGTCAGAAATGCTGCTCTCTTCATCTCGAACCTCTCTCTCTGAAAATCGATGACCGTTCGGGGGCTGCGGTCTGCTCGACCGTCACAGAGATAACGAACGACACTGCGGTCTCCCTCACCGCTACCCGGGAGATGGTCGCCACTGCGAATGGATCGCGGTCGATCGCGGGATACGACGCCACTCCCGTCGAGCTTGTGCGCTGATTTCATTGCGTATAATCACCGCCTGTGACGGACTCGCTACATTCGGCGCGGCTGCCGCTTTCGTGATTGAGCGGCGATGCACGATGACGACGTTCCTTCGGCCGCTCGCAGCGAACAGCGCTGGACGACGCTACGGGCTGCAGTGGTGCGCGCAGTGCGTCGGCAGTGCCCCGCATGGCTGAGCGCCGACGCCGAGGACATTGCCCAGGTTGCCGTCGCCAAGGTGATGGCCGCGGGTAAGGCCGGTGAGGGGAATCCCGAACTTCCGGCGTCTTATCTCTACAAGGTGGCGCACAGCGCGCTCGTCGACGAGATTCGTCGCCGGCGGCGTCGCCGCGAGGAAGCACTGGAGCCCGATGGCCCTGGAGACGAGCCCGGCCGGGTGCGCGAGCCAGTGGCCGTGAGCAACCCGGAGAGCGACGCGCGGTTGCACGAGCTCGGCGCGGCGGTGCGCGCATGCCTGTTGGCAATCAAACGAGAGCGGCGGCTCGCGGTGATGTTGTACCTCCAGCAGCACACCGTGCCTGAGGCTGCGCGGCTGCTCGGCTGGGCCGTCAAGCAGACAGAGAACCTGGTCTACCGAGGACTCGCCGACCTGCGACAGTGTCTACTCTCGAAAGGACATCGGCCGTGAGCGACTCCGAACCGCAGGACGTTGCACGGCTTCGCGCGGCGTTGGCCTCTCTTGGATCCGAAGGCAGTCCGCCGATCGATGCCGGACGTATCTTCGACGCGCTGCACGGCGACCTGACAGAGGAGGAGCGTCGCGCAGCCGTCGACGAGTCGATCGCCAATCCCGAGGCGGCCGAGGCATGGCGACTCGCCCGGGAGCTCGGTCCTCCGGCGAATGAAACCTCGGTGATTCAGCCTGGCCGCAACGGCCGGCGCTGGTGGTGGCCGGCGGCGGCAGCGGCGGTCGTGGCGCTCGGCCTCGCGTGGCAGTTCGCCAATCCGTGGCGCGGCGCGGAGCCCCCCGTCTACCGCAGCACCGAGCAGCGTGCCATCGCATCGCTGCTCCCGGCCGGCCAGCCACTCTCGCGGAGCAATCCTGTCCTCCGCTGGACGGGCATCGATGGTGCGCGGTACCGCGTGACGGTGTTGACGCCGGCCCTCGAAGTGATGGCAGAGGCAGACAACCTGAGCGCGACTGAATACAAGGTGAGCGCTGATGCCCTCGCGAAGCTTCCAGCGGGAGCGCCGCTCTTGTGGCAGGTCGAGGCGAGGATAGCCGGTGAGGGAAGCATCGTGTCGCCGACGTTTAGCGTGCGAGTGGAATGACGCATCGGAAAAAGGAGAAGACCATGTCGACATTGTTCAGGGCGGAAACAGGCCACGCGGCAGAAAGTCGCCGCCACAGCATCAAGGCCGTGTGCTGCGTGATCGGCCTGGTGATTTGCGCGTTGTCGATCGGCGTGCGGGCGGAGCAGGCGGTGACGCTCGCATGGATGGCGAAGGGCGGCTTGCATTCGTTCTTCAATCGCCACCTCGTTCGCGTGACGGTGTTCGAGGCCGGGCCGGCCACCGTCTTGTCGCACGCCGTGATCGAATTGAGAGACCGCACAGGCAGAGTCGCGGCGCGCAAGGAAGGCGACCTGACGGCGCGGTTACCGCTGCAGCTCGATCTGAGGGTGGCGGATGGCGCTGGTCTCATCCAGTTGCGCCCCATCATCACGGT
>DATLLF010000257.1:0-18712 GCA_035537955.1 Vicinamibacterales bacterium
GCTCTTCCCAGCGCCGTGACGGGCGATCGCCTCCCGCACGAGCGCCCGCAACTCCTGCTCGTTCACGGCTCGACCTCCACGGCGTCGACGATGCCGATGATCGCTGCGTCGGCCGGCGGCTCGGCGGGATAGAACGGGAAGGCCGCTTCGCGGCCGCGCACGAAGAAGACGTGTTCGCCCACGCCCGCGCCGATCGAGTCGAGCGCAACGAGCGTGCGCCCAACGCTTTCGCCCGACGCGGCGATCGGTTGCAGGACGAGGAGCTTGATGCCGGTGAGGTTGGCGTCTTTCACGGTGGCGACGACATCACCGATGACGCGCGCGAGCTGCACGTTATTTCCCTGGATCCCGGACCTGGATGGTGTCCACGATGCCCACGATCGCGGCGTCCACCGGGCAGTCCTTCATGCCCGAGGCCATCCGCGCGGAACTGCCGCTGACGATGAGGACCGTTTCACCGTTCCCGGCGTCCACGGTGTCGACAGCGACAAGGTACGTGCCCTCGGGCTTGCCATGAGGATCGATCGGACGCGCGATCAGCAGTTTGTTGCTCACGAGCCGATCGTCCTTGCGCGTGGCGACGACGGTCCCCACAATTCTTGCCAGAATCATGTCTCACCGGGGAACTTCGTCCCCCCCTTGCACGCTCCCTCGCG
The DNA here is from genome assembly GCA_035537955.1 of Vicinamibacterales bacterium. Lineage (GTDB taxonomy): Bacteria > Acidobacteriota > Vicinamibacteria > Vicinamibacterales > 2-12-FULL-66-21 > JACDCA01. The sequence continues at coordinate 657 of DATLLF010000257.1, forward strand.
GGGGCTCCAAGCCCCGCTCCGCTCGCTCGCTGCGCTCACTCGCCGGCCAACTCGTTCACAAGCTCTCAATGATGAACGCACTACTTGGCGTTGCTTGTGGCCTTGCCGATCGGCAGCGCGTCTTCGAGGTTCGCGTGCGGGCGCGGAATGACGTGAACCGACACGAGCTCGCCCACGCGGCGCGCCGCGGCAGCTCCTGCATCGGTCGCAGCCTTTACGGCGGCGACGTCGCCGCGGACGATCGCGGTCACGTAGCCGGCGCCGATCTTCTCCCAGCCGACCAGCGTGACCTTGGCGGCCTTGACCATGGCGTCAGCCGCTTCAATCATCGCGACCAGCCCCTTGGTCTCGACCATGCCCAATGCCTCACCCATGTATTCCTCCGTTGGCGGCTATTTCAGATTTCTGACCGCGTCCTCGATCAAAGCCGTGAGTTCGCCGTATGTTAGCCGAATTTGCTCGTCCGCACTCACCGGACGCCCGCTTGGTACGAGTCGCGTGCCCGCCGCCGGCGCGAACACATTCTGACAATCGACCTGCTCGACGGAAGCACCTGGCGCAGGGTCGGCGCAGATGGGTGCTGGCGCGGAGATTCCGTAGATTCCCCGCAAACCTTGCAGACGCAATACTTCCTCACGCGAGAGCAGCCGCTCGCCTCCAAGCATTCGCGCGACAAAGCTGATGTTCGCGAAATGCTCGATCGTCTCCATCTTGTAATACGCGCCGAACAGATCGGCGCCGAGCGTCAGCGCGCCGTGGTTGGCGAGGAGCATTCCATCGTGCGCTTTGACGTATTTGCGGACGGCGTCAGGGAGTTCGCGCGTCGACGGTGTCGCATACTCCGCAATCGGCACGCTGCCGAGGGTCGTCACGACCTCCGCAAGGACCGCCCGGTCGAGCGGAATGCCGGCCACCGCGAACGCGGTCGCGATCGGCGGGTGTGCATGGACGACCGCATTCACGTCCGGCCGCTGCCGATACACTTCGAGATGCATCTGCATCTCCGACGAGGGATCGCGATCGCCCGACAGCTTGTTCCCGTGCAGATCCGTGATGCACATCATCGCCGGATCCATGAACCCTTTGCAGACGCTCTTCGGCGTCATCAGCAGCCGATTGCCGTCGAGACGGACGCTGATGTTCCCGTCGTTCGACGCCGTGTACCCGCGCGCGTACATACGCCGGCCGATCTCGACGATGTCCGCACGCAGTTGCGCTTCCGAGTGCATCAGGCTCTACCCCCGTAGTCGCGGCGGCACTTCTCGGAACAGAAGTAGCGCGTGTTCGATCCGCTCCCGGAGGTCAGCGCCTTGGACGGCAGGATGAATGTTCCGCACACGGGATCACGAACGAGTCCGACACTCTGCGTCTTTGCGTCCGGCGCCTGATAGCCGAGCCCCTCGAACACGCCGACGAGGACGCGCCACAGCATGCGCGCCGCGATGTAGGCGAGAACGACGAAGAGGAGGACGCGGAACATGACAATGAAATGGAAGTTGGGCAGGTCACGACGCGCCCCGTCCGGCGCCGCGGCCGGCCTCGGGATGAGCGCTGCGGATGCCGTCCAGCCCCTGCTTCGCGCGGGCGGCTTCCGTGCTGTTCGGCGCAACTTCGAGCACACGTTCCCACGCTTTGGCGGCGCCTTCGAGATCCTGCTTGCCGAAGGCCCTGACGACGCCGATGTTCAACAGGGTTTTCGAGTGAGTCGGGTCGATCGCGAGCGACCGATCGAACTGTTCGAGCGCGCGGTCCGGCTGGTTCGTGTAGTAGTAGGCGATCCCCAGGTCGGTGCTGACGTCCACCTGCTTCGGATCGATCTCGAGCGCCGCCGCATACCATCGCGCCGCGTCCTCGTAGCGCTCGCTGTCGAAAAAGAGATTGCCAAGCTGGATGCGGGGTGCGGCGCTTTTCGGATCGCGCTCCGCCTCGGCACGTAATTGCGAGACGCGGTTCTCGTCGAGCGGGCGTGCGGCGCGTGGCTGCTCGGCAGGCGCCGCGGTGGCCTGCTGCGCAGGCGCTGCCGCCGACGGCTGGGGACCGGCCGCTGATTGAGAGCCGATGATCCAGCCGCCGAGCAGGCCCAGCAACACGCCGGACAAGCCGATGGCAATCATTTCTTTGTTCAAGACCCTTATTGTAGCGTCCGGCGGAACCAGTCCACCAATGCCTGCGGCAGCTCGTCGGAACGGCTCAGCATGTTGGTGCCGTGACCCGCTCCGGCCAGCGACAGCAGCTCACGACCGCTGCCGGTCTTCTCGAGATCCAGCGCCGAGCGTCGGGCATATGGATCGTCGTCGCTCGACACGAGCAGCATCGGACGGTTTCCGTACTTCCGGACTGCCGCTTCGATCCGCAAACCGCGATAGTCGAGCGATGGAGACAGCAGCGCCAGGCTGGCGACCGCCGGATCGGCCGCAGCCTCGAGGGCGGCGAGATTCGCGCCGATCGACGCGCCGGCGATTCCGATCCTCGACGGGCGCACGTCGCCACGAGTGTTGAGATATCGCCGTGCCGCTGCCACGTCCTTCACCATGGCCGAATAGTCGACCGTGCCCGACGCAGCCTGTCCCGACGCCGATTCTCCGTGACCACGGAGATCGATCGCGAGAGCACCGATGCCCGACGAGGCGAGCGTTGATGCGAAGCCCTCCCAGTCGCGTCGCGAGCGGCCGAGCATGTGCACGAGGATCACGGCCGGCGCCGGCCGCAGCGACGGCTCGTACCACGTCGCCGCGATCGTGATCCCGTCGTCGGTGCGAAACGCCACGCGCTGCGAGCGCGCCTGGAGCAGAAGCGATGTGAGTGCGAGAATGACCGCTGTCAGCGCCGCCGGATACCGAACATGGCGGTAGCGAGGCACGTCAGTTCAGCGGCCGAGCAGCGCCACCATGTCGCGGACCGCGCGGTCCATGCCGGTCAGCGCGGCGCGCGAAACGATGCTGTGGCCGATGTTCAACTCGACGATCTCAGCGATGGCGGCGATCGGAATCACGTTGACGTAATCGAGGCCGTGGCCGGCGAGCACCTCGAGGCGCTCGACGGCGCCGAGTCGCGCGGCTTCGCCGATGCGAGCGAGTTCATGCGCCGCGTGAGACGGGTCCGCATCCGCGTACATTCCCGTGTTGATCTCGATAGCATCCGCGCCGGTCGCCTTCGCCTGACGGACCTGCTCGGGCAGCGGATCGAGAAAAATGCTGACGCGAATGCCTGCCGTGTGCATTCTTCTGATGAAGCTCTCGATGGCGCCTGCCTGCGCGACGACGTCGAGCCCTCCTTCGGTGGTCAGCTCCTGCGGACGCTCAGGGACGAGCGTTACCTGGTCCGGGTGAATCGACGCGGCGATGCGTTCCATCTCGTCAGTGACGGCCATCTCGATATTGAGCTTCGTCGAGATGGCGCTGCGCAGCAGCTCGACGTCGCGATCCTGAATGTGTCGCCGGTCGCCGCGCAGGTGCACCGTGATCCCCTGCGCGCCCGCCATTTCCGCGATGAGTGCGGCGGCCACCGGTTCCGGATCGTGACCCTTGCGCGCCTGCCGCAGCGTGGCGATGTGGTCGATGTTCACTGCCAGTCGCATATCAGCACTCAACACTCAGCACGTCGCACGTCGCACGTCGCACCTCCCACGTCGCACGTCGCACGTCGCACGTAATACGTCGCACGTTTACGCCAGCTCGCGTTTCACCACGGCGGCGATCGACCTCGCCATATGCTGGATCTCCTCCTGGTCCTTGCCTTCGATCATGATGCGCAGCAGCGGCTCAGTGCCCGAATACCGCACGAGCAACCGGCCGCTTCCATCGAGACGCCGTTCGACGTCGGCCATAGCATCCGCCACCGGCGGAATGGTGGAAAGGTCCTTTTTCTGAAGGACTCTGACGTTGAGCAGCACCTGCGGATAGGTGACGAGCTCGCCAGCGAGATCCGCAAGCTCGCGGCCGGTCTCAGCCATCACGCGCAGCACGTTCATCGAGGTGGCGATGCCGTCGCCGGTGAACAGGTGATCCGAGAAGATGATGTGCCCGGATTGCTCTCCGCCGATCGACAGATCGCGCTTGAGCATCTCCTCCATGACGTACTTGTCACCGACTGCGGTGCGCACCAGCTCGATGCCGCTCTCGCGCAATGCGAGCTCGAGACCGATATTGCTCATCACGGTAGCGACGACCGCATTCCCCTTCAGCCGTCCCTGAGCCTTCATGTGGCGTGCGCACATCAGCAGGACGGCGTCGCCGTCGACGACGCGGCCATTCGCGTCCACGAAGATCGCGCGATCGCCATCGCCATCGAACGCGACACCGATCCGGCATCCGTGCTGCGTCACCGTCGAGGCAAGCAGCTCAGGATGCGTGGAGCCGCAGTGCAGGTTGATGTTCCTCCCATCCGGAGTGGCACCTATCGCAATCACGTCGAAACCAAGCTCGCGAAACAGCCGCCCTGCCACGTGGGTAGTCGCACCGTTGGCGGTGTCGATCGCGATACGCAGGCCGCCGAGCCGCTGCGGATCCGGAAGAGCGAGCTTCGCGTGGCCGAGATATGCGTCTGCGACATCGGCGCTGTCGACCGCTCGCGCCAGTTCCCCGTTCACGCTCCACGAAGTGTCCGCGACGATCTGCTCGACGTGACGCTCGAGCGTCTCGGTGAATTTCTCACCCCGACCCGAGAAGACCTTGATCCCGTTGTCTTCGAACGGATTGTGAGATGCGGAGATCACGATCCCGGCATCGAAATCCATCTCGCGCGCGACGTAGGCCACCGCCGGGGTCGGGATGACGCCGCCACTCGTGAGTCGACCGCCCTCGGAGCGGATGCCGCGAGCAAGCTCCTGCTCGATCCATTCACCGGATTCGCGCGTGTCGCGGCCCACGATGAAACGCAGCGGCGTGTCGCCGTGCCGCATACCGCGGACGAGCGCCGCGCCGAGACGCGCCACGGTTTCATGATCGAGCGGATGTTCGCCGGCCTTGCCGCGAACACCGTCGGTGCCGAAGAGTCTGGACATTCGTTTATTTGATCGTGACCTGGACGACGGCGGGCTCGGTGCTGCTGACGCCGAAGCTCTCTGTGGGATCGAAGTGGATGGGAAGATTGTACTGACCCGGTCCCAGCCCGGCAAGATCCACGAACGCGTTGATCGACTCGGCGCGCACCGCGTCCAGTGCTTGACGACGGCCGCGCACGACGACACGCGCGGTCTGCGGCTGCACCCGCGCGGTCAATCCTGAATTGAGGTTTCGCCAACGGATCGGCACCTCGTTGAGCACGCGTTCGATGGGCGCGGGAACGATCTCCACGGTAACGGTCGCGCTCAACGGTTCGACCAGACGCAATTCCGGGTCCGAGACGCCCACCGTCACCGTGTCGGTCACGGTGTCGCGATGGCCGCTCAGCGGAATCGGTTCCGTCGTGGCAGACGTCAGCTCCTTGATGCGGCTTTCGGGTCCGATCACTTCAACCGTCGCCGGGGTCGATCTGACAGTTCCCGGTACGAACCCGGGCTCAGGATCTCCTTCGATGGCAGGGCGGATGGGCACCGTGCGTCGCGCCGACTCTTCGAGCTCCAGCGAAACAGTCGCCGGCGTCAACTGCAGCACCGTGAGCCCGTACGGTACGCGCACTTCATCGGTGCGAATGTGAATCAATCGCGACCCCGGCCGCGCACCGGTCAGGTCGAGCATGGCCACGACCTCACCAGCATCCATGCGACTGAGGAGCGTCGACGACCCCAGCACGCGGACGTCGATGGTGATGGGCGGGTCGCCGAGGATCTCGAGATTCGCCGGCTTGTTCCTGAGCTCCAGCGGGACGCGCATGGTCCGCTCGACGTTCTGTTCGCCCGCGACCGTGAACCACAGCGCAAACGCGAGGAGCAGCGCCATGATCTTCAGGCCCGGATTGCGGAACGGGTGGTAAGCCATCAGATGTCGTAAGCCCGCGCCCCGACCTGGCGGCGGCGCCGGCGCCGCAACAGTACCAGCGAGCGAAGCCTCTCGCGCAGCTGGTCGGGCGTCAGCCGCCGTTCGATACGGCCGTCGAGCGCGAGCGAGATCGATCCCGTTTCTTCCGAGACCACGATCGCGACCGCATCACATTCTTCGGTGAGCCCGATGGCCGCACGGTGCCGTGTCCCCAGCTCGCGGCTGACGCGCGGGTTCACGGTCAGCGGCAGAAAGCAGGCCGCGGCAGTCACGCGGCTTTCCTGGAGGATGACGGCGCCATCGTGCAGCGGTGACGAGTGCTGAAAGATCGTGACGAGCAGATCGTAGGTAAGGGTCGCGTCGAGCGGAATCCCGCTCTCGATGTAGTTACGCAGGCCGATCTCGCGCTCGATCGCCACGATCGCTCCGATCTTCTGCGCCGCCAGCGTCGTCGCCGCGACCACGACCTCTTCGATCGTCTCGTTGGCGGCCTCCTGGCGGTTGAAATAGCGGAAGAACGGCGCCTGGCCGAAGTGTGCGAGCGCGCGCCGGATGTCGGACTGGAAGATGACGATGGCCGCGAACGCAACATAGACGAGCATGTTGCGGATCATCCAGTTCACCGTTTGCAGCGGCGCCAGCCGCGACACGTAGAACATCGTCACGATCAGCATCGACCCCACGGCCATCTGTACGGCGCGTGTTCCCCTGATCAGCTTCAGGAATTCGTAGATCAGGATGGAGACGATGAGGATGTCGAGGATGTCCCACCAGCTGACCGGTGGCCGGTAGCGGATCAGCCCCGCGAAATACTCCGACATTTTGCGCTGTAAGCTTATCAGGCCGCAGAACTTCGGTGAGGCGGACTGAAGACGGGGCGCTCGGTGCTGCGTGCTGAGTGCTCAAGTGCCGGTGCTGGTGCCGGGTGCCGAATGCCGGGTGTTCAGTGGTCGGTGCTCTGCTCGAGGGTGACTGCCGGCTCGGGGCTGCCCTGCCAGGTAAACCGGTAGGTGGCTGTTCGCCGGACGTTGCCTACCAGCGCGGGACGGAAACATGCGACGCACGTGCCCCCCTTTCTTCTCACGCTCGCGTAGACCACGCCGAGGGCGGCGTCTTCGAGCAGCTCGTCGGCGAGCGCCTGTGAGGCGACGTAGCTGTCGGGATCCAGGCATCCGCGAAACCCGCGCGCGCGCCGAAGGTCGTGGAAGCTCGCGCTGAAATCCGCGAGGTAGTCGTCGTAGGTCACGGACTCTTCGAACCGGTCGATCTCCGCGAGCTCAACGCTCTTGTGGAAAGCAACTTCCGCCTGCGAGGTCTCGAGCTCGAACCCGGCATACCATGCGCCCCGCCCCGGCCCGTTGAACCTGCTCCCCAGCGGGTGCGCATGACAGAACGTCGCGTTGATCACCGCGGCACACGGCACATTCGAGACGAGTTCCTCGAGCCCGATGTCCGGGAGGAGCTGGTGCTCCGCGAGCAGACGATCGTTCGTTGCCAGATCGAGCTCGAAGATCGCCGCCAGATGCGCGTCATCGTCCGCTATTGCCACGAGCACACTGTCGCCGCTGGCGAGATAACGCGACGGCACCAGACGATGGGTGTCGAACTGCCGGATCAGTGTGACCGGCGGACGCGGCATCAGCCGGCGCGGCGTGCGTCGACGAGCCGGCGCACGATCTGCATCGCAGGCAGACCGCCACGGCTCATGTAGGCAAGCGGTGTCTGCCCGGCGAAAATGGGATTGCGGTTGGGCAGGTGGACCCACTCATTTGCCACTCGGTCGGAATGAAGGATGCGGAGGCCTTTGTAGATGCCGATCAGATACGAGATCCGCGTCAAGCGATCCGGCTCGAGCAGGCGGTCGGGGTTGCGCTTCATCTCGTAGAACGGACCATTGCTGACGCCGCCGAGCAGCGCGCGGGCGTCCTCGTCACGGACCTTCCACTGCCCCATGATGTTGAAGAACGCCTTCAAGCCGGGCGCCGACAGGCGCTCTCTTTCACCGCGCGCGGCGAGGTCCGGCGGCTCCTGGGTGTGATAGCGGGTGGCCGGGTATTTCAGCGTCTGCATGTCGAACTCCTGATCAGGAGTATATTTGCTCCTTGTGCGCGTGTCAACCGTCCACTGAACTCGGCGCACCGAGAAGCCTCTCGACGAAAACGTTGAGGCGACGTCTACGAAGCGCCGTCTCCTCCCTCAGGCCCCTGTCTCGATGAACCGGGCGCGGCGCAGCCTGTCGGCGACGCGGACGACATCGGTCATCGCCTTCACGTTGTGCACCCGCACGATGTGGGCACCGAGAAGTACGGAGGCAGCGACACCAGCCGCGGTTCCCCACTCGCGGCCGGCGGGCTCGCGCTCACCCAGCGCGTCTTTGAGGAACGATTTGCGCGACGGACCCGAAAGGATGGGGCGGCCGAGTGCGGCGAGTTCACCGAGCCCCGCCAGCAGTGCGTAGCTATGCTCGGGGCGCTTGGCAAAGCCGAAGCCCGGATCCAGCACGATGGCCTCACGCAATACGCCGCCATCGATCGCGCGCTGCATCGCGTCCTCGAGCTCGCTGCACACCTCCGTAATCACATTGTCGTACACGGCGCGCTCGTACATCTCCCGAGAGTGACCGCGGGTGTGCATGAGAACCATGGCCGCTTGCGTTTCGGCGGCAACCCTGGCGAGAGCAGGATCGTATTGAAGGCCGCTGATGTCGTTGATGATGACCGCGCCGCGCGCGAGCGCTTCGCGCGCCACACGCGATTTGTACGTGTCGATTGAGATCAGCGCAGCCGTTCGACCCGCGAGCTTCTCGACCACGGGCAGCACGCGCCGCATCTCTTCGCGCTCGCCCACCGCCTGCGCGCCCGGACGGGTCGACTCGCCGCCGATGTCGAGGATGTCCGCTCCGTCCTCAACCAGCTGCAACCCCGCGTGAACCGCGTGATCCACGTCGAGGTGCAGACCACCATCCGAGAAAGAGTCGGGAGTGATGTTGAGGATCCCCATGACGAGCGTCCGCTCACCGAGCACCATCGCCCGGCCGGACGGCAGCGGCACAGTGTAGCGGGTTCGCTCGAACATCACGGGCACGAAAAAGGGCCGCGAGAATGATATCTCGCGGCCCCTGTCCGCAAAGCCGGAAACCGAAACCCTATTCCTGCGTCAGCGGCGGCATCGAGAACCTCGCGCGCGCGCAGCGCATCGGCGATGTGCAGCAGGGCGTTCTTGTGCTGGGTCAGCAGCGCCTGCGCCGTTCGACTCGAAGCCGTCCATCTCGACGAGCAACTGGTTCAACGTGGAAGCGCGTGGCGGGGGTATTTCGACGGCTGCATAGTGGCTGACTCCTGATCAGGAGTATTTACTTCATCCATGGCCTGGCGGCGCCGACGACGTCCCGCAATGCGGACGGTTCATCAGGCGGACGGACGCACCGGCGCGAGAGATCCCGCATGCGCGCGTACTTTGAGAAACGCTGCGATCACCCCATCGATCCAGGCCGGCTCTGCGAGAAGCGCCTGGTGCGCCAGCCAGATACCTTCGCGGCAATAGGCTTCCGCGTGAGAACAGTCGCCTGTTCTATGCGGGTACCTCTCGAACAAAGGATTGCGGTACAGCGGATGGGGATACGAGGTCGTCGCCGGAACGCCCTCGGCGGCGACGGCTGCAACGACCTGCGCCCTGGAAGCACCGAAGCGACCCGGATGGAGCATCATCGAAAAGATGTGATACGCGTGCGCGTCCACGCGCGGGTCGAGGGTCTTCGGCGTCACTTGCAGCCCGTCGACCGCTCGAAGCCCGCGCCGCAACCGCTCTGCAGACTCCGTCCGTCTCCGCATTTGCGCGGGCAAACGATCGAGCTGCGACAACAGCAACGCCGCCTGAAAACCTGTCAGACGCGCGTTCGTGCCGACACGCACGTGCTCGTACCAGGCACCTCCGGTCCGGCGTCCCTGATTCGAGATCGAGCGCGCAACTTCGGCGAGGCCTGGATCGCTCGTCACCAACATCCCACCTTCACCCGCGGTGAGATTCTTGCTCGCCTGGAAGCTGAAGGAACCGAATGCGCCGAAGCTCCCCACCGGCCGGCCCTGCCAGACTGCGCCCGGCGCGTGAGCACAATCTTCGATCAATGCCAGGCGGCGTTCACGGCAAAGGGCCACGAAGGCGTCGAGATCCGCTGGCAGACCGGCGAAATGAACCAGGACGATGGCACGGGTCCTGTCGGTGATGGCTTCCGTCGCTGGCGCAGGATTCAGGTTGATCGTCTGAGCGTCGACATCGGCGAACACCGGTACAGCACCCACGCGCGCGATCGCGGTTGCGGACGCGACGAAACTGATCGGCGGCACGATGACCTCGTCCCCGGGCCCGATCCCGAGGGCCAGCAGCGCGATCTCGAGCGATACCGTTCCGTTTGCGACCGCGATCCCGAATGTAGCGCCGTGCATCGCTGCCATGCGCCGTTCGAGCTCGGCTACCGAGGGGTGATACCCACCCCAGATACGGCTGTCGAGCACCTCGAGTAACGCACGTCGATCGCTCTCCTCGACCTCGGGCCAGGGAGGCGCAGGTGTCGTAAGGACCGGCCGTCCGCCGTGGATCGCAAGCGCTTCGTGGTCTTTCATTTCTGTGTCTCCAGCAGGCGCAGGGCTGACGCGGCCAGCACGGCAGCTCCGACAGGTAATGCGTTCTCGTCGATGTCGAATGTCGGACTGTGCCAGGTCGGATCGGGCACGGCGGGGCCGGTGACGCCAAGCCAGAACATCGCGCCGGGAACGGCCGCCGTCATGTAGCCGAAGTCCTCCGCCCAGGTATCGAAGGGAAGATCGACGACGTGCGTTGGCCCGAGGATCGAGGCGGCAGCCTCACGGATGCTGGCGGCAATCGACGCGTCGTTGTGCGTGACCGGATAGCCCTCGTTCACTTCGAGGGTGCAGTCGGCGCCAAGCGCACGTCCGGCGTCGAGCGCCCGTTCGAGATCGCCGAGAAGTTGCGTGCGATGTTCGGGGCCCGCATTGCGAACCGTGCCACGGATCTCGACGCGGTCCGCGATCACGTTCTCTTTCACGCCTCCATTGATCGTCGTCAGACTGACGACCGCCGGGACGCCGGGGCGTGTTCGGCGCGAGACGATCGTTTGCGCGGCCATCACGATGTGCGCGGCGGCGAGGACCGCGTCGATGCCCTCTTCCGGATGTGCCGCATGCGAAGCACGCCCGCGGATCGCGATCTGGACCGTGTCGTTTCCGGCGAGCGCCGGACCCGCAGTGATCCCAACCATGCCAGCGGGCAGCTTCCGGGTGTGCAGCGCGATGGCCGCGCTGACGTCTGTGAGCGCTCCCTCCGCGAGCATTCGCATCGCGCCGCTCCAGCCCTCGGCGTCCTTCTGCTCCTCTGAGGGTTGGAACAGGAATCGGACCGTTCCCGGCAGTTCACGACGCGCGAGCAGGATGGCCGCGCCGAGCGCGCACGCGACATGCGCGTCGTGGCCGCACGCGTGCATCATCCCACTCACTTGTGAAGCGAACGGCAGGCCCGTGGCTTCGTGAAGCGGTAGCGCGTCCATGTCGGCTCGGACGGCGACGATCGGCTTCGAGGCTCCCAATTCGGCGACGACCCCTGTTCGCGCCACGCCGACGTGCACTTGCGCACCGAGCGCACGCATGCGTTCGGCAATCAGCGCGGCGGTCTTGTGCTCTGCGAACCCGGACTCCGGCTGCAGATGGATCGCGCGTCGAAGGGCCACGAGCTCGTCGCGAAGGCTCTTTGCTTCTTCGAGGAGATCACCAGTGTGCGTCGTCATTGTCCGGCCGCCTCGACCAGCTCGGCGACTCTCTGCGCCGACACTGCTCCTTCGGTTGTCGGCGGCATCCGCGCCGCACGGCCGACGTGCGCTTCACGCGCACCGGATCTCGCAAGCACGCGGACGGCCGACAAGTCCACTCCTCCACCGGCAAGCAGACCCACAGGCGACGCCGCGCGGCTCCACGCCTTGACGCGAGAGGCTTTCTGCTCCCAGTTCCCCCGCCCCGCCGACGTGAGCACGCGATCGATCTGCGGCCACGCCTGCAGCCGCTCGATTGCGGCGGGTGGATCCGGCAGTTCGTCAAAGGCGTGGTGAAACGTCGCATTCGTCGAGGGAGCCGCGTTGAGGACGGCGTTCATAGCGGCGGCGTCGATGCGGCTGTCGCGAAGGAATCCAACGACGATGCCGTCGACGCCGAGCGCTCCGGCAGCGGCGGCGGCTCCCGCGAGCCTCTCGACCGCGGCCGCATCACCCGCGAAATAGTCGGCAGTCTCACGAATCATGACGCGAACGGGAATCGTCACCTTGCGCATGACCTCCTCGACGAAATCGAAAGGGGGGGTCAGCCCTCCCTTGTCGAGTGCGCGCACGAGCTCGAGGCGTCCCGCGCCGCCGCGTTCGGCCGCGACAGCGTCCTCGACAGAGCACGCAATCACCTCGATCAGCACCTCAACGCTCTCCGCGGTCGTTTCGGGGAACGTCCAGATAACGAACTCTGTCCGCGTAGACAGCCAGGGTGCGCTCGAGATCCGCCTGAGAAGTCGTGTCGAGGTTCGCGCTCGCGAGCACAGGCGGCGCGACCCCACGGTCGAGGAGGCGCGCGGCCGCTTCAATACAAACCGAGTGAATGATCGTGGCACCAACAACCGTCGAAAGCGGTCCCATTCTGATCGACGTGCCCGGCAGAGCGACAGCGGCATCGCCGGCTGGGATCGACGTGTCGATCACGACGTCGGCAATCTCGTACAACTTGCGTCCGGATGAGTGACGCGATGCCATCGCGCGCGAATGCTCGAGACTGGTGATGGCGATGACGCTCACGCCGCGCGCGTGCAGCGCCATCGCCATCTCGAGGGGCACGGCATTCCGTCCCGAATTGGAAACAACGATGCCCGCGTCGCCACGGCGGACGTCCTCTCGCTCGAGAATCTCCGCAGCGTAGCCGGGCTCGCGCTCCGCGCGCGTGCTGGCGAGCGCGCCGTCGAAGAACATCAGGCGCCGGTCGAGAATCGGATTGATCGCCGCCAGGCCGCCGGCGCGGTAGAAGCCTTCCTCGGCCAGCAGATGTGAATGCCCGGCCCCGAAGATGTGAAGGATGCCACCCGAGGCGAGCGCATCGGCGACTGCGGCGCCAGCGCGGCGGATCGAGTCTCCCTGCTCTCGCGCTACCCGATCGAGCGCGCCGTGGGCGGCGGCGAGATACGCTTCAAACGCCACCGGAACTCTCCAGCGCTGCGACCGGCAAATGCCAACCGGCAGCTGTCGCACCGAGCAGGACCGCTCCCGCGATCGGCTCGAGAGCGGGCGGCCTGATCTCCACGTCCTTTGCACTGCCGATGATCCCCTCGCGAAAGGCTGTGCGCACCCGCACCGACTTGCTCAGAACCGCCCCTTGATACGAGACCGTCCTCTCACCCGCCGGCATACGCCGGAGCACCGCTACAACCTGACGTGCCAGATCGGCACCGGCGTGACGGCAGATCGCCAGAGCGACCGGGTCGCCGTCCTTTGCGCATGCGTCCACTACTGCGCCGAGCGCCGCAACCATCTGCTGGCCAGACGCATCCTCGGAATACAGACGCGACACGCTCTCACGGAAGGTGGGAACGCCGAGCGCATTCGTCAACGCCGCGACCAGCGACGTCGCCGGCCCGCTGCCGTCGACCGCGTCGGCGGCGGCCATCAGCCCCAGCCGTCCGAGTTGATGGGCACTCCCCTGATCACCATAGAGCGGACCCCAGCCTCCGACCTTGATCATGGTGCGGTCCGCCGCGATGCCCAGCACCGACGAACCTGTCCCCGCCAGCGCGACGACTCCGGGTGCTCCAGCCAGCGCGCCGCGGTGCGCGATGACCATGTCGCCGTGAACGACGGCGCGATCGAAGCCAATGCGGTGCAGCATGTCGATCCCTTCGGCGGCGCCGGTGCCGTCGAAGTCCACTCCGGCGAGGCCAGCGGAGACGAGCTCGACATCGGCAACTGTCGCACCCGACGTTCGGAGCGCGGTCGTGGCTGCGGAGCGAAGCGCCTCCGCTGCTACCTCGATCGGCACGTGCAGATGATTCGACGGACCAGCGATTCCTTCTCCGTGGACCATCCCACCGGAATCGAGGGCGATACATCGCGTTCGCGTGCCGCCGCCATCGATTGCGAGGATGATTCTCATGCGCCCTTCGCGCCGAGCTCGCGCTCCAGCCAGTCGTAGAGCTGCTTCGATACAGTCGCCGGAAGACTGTGACCATCGGCCGAGAACGCGCTCTGCAGCCGGTCCGCGGCGCCAAGCGCTGAGTACACGGGCCGGAGGCGTGCCAGCGCCATGCGTGCGCTCCAGCCGGCGTTTGGAAAGACGAAGTCGGCGTCGGACGTCGACAGAAACAGCGGACGCGGGGCCGCGAGCGCGAGGACTTCGTGCAGATCGAAAGGCACCTGAATCACTTCCGAGTCCGGAACGGCCCGATATCGGTCCATGTTCAGGTAGGGACTCCCCATGTAGAAGCCAAGCCGCGGCACGAGCGCAGTGGCATGCGACCAGCGCCAGACGTTGCCGTCGATTCGAAACGTATCGAATCCGCAGTTGCTCGCGCCGGCGGCGAGCCGAGGCTCGAGCGCCATGCCGAAGATCGTGGTGATGCCGCCGTGTGAATGGCCGACGCATCCGATGCGCGCCGGGTCGACGAAATCGAGTGTCGTGAGGTAATCGACGGCCCGGCTCAGATCCGCGATCATCTTACCCAGCAGCGACCATCGTGGATGCGTCCGATAGAGGCTGATGGCATCTCCATAGTGGCCCGACGCGCGATCGTGGCGCGCGCCGAAGCACAAGGCGTCCCAGGTCAGTGTCACGAAGCCACGGTCCACCAGGTGACGCGCGGTGGCCTGCTCGGGATTTCCCGCCAGGCCCGCCGGCTCGCGGCTCGCCTCCTGTGTCGTTTGATGCGGACACAGTACGGCCGCTCCCCTGGTTCCGGCCGTCATCGAACGTCGCGGCACGAGCAGATAACCGGGAATCCATTCGCCGGTCGCTGCCCTGAAGCGCACACGCCTGCGGACGTGCGTCTGCTCGGCGGTCTCATCGAGAACTTCGGCTTCCATCGCCGCGCCATTCGCGGGAGCGTCGCCCAGAAACTCCCGCAGTGTAGAGCCGATGACGCGCCGCCGGTCCGTCCAGGCGGGAGGGGCAGATGCCGCGGACGGGTTCCGCAGATCGAGCAGTTCGGCCACGCCTGTCTGCGCCGTCTTCACACGGGGACGCTCGCTCTTCGTCAGATCGCGCCACCGTTCCCAGCTCCAGTCCACGTAGTCGAACTCGCTTTTCGGAAGCGGACGCTGCTGCGCGCCTCCAGGCGCGACCGGCATCAACGCCGCAAGACCACCGAGTTTGAGCAAGTCACGCCTCGTCATCGGCCACTCGCGAACGACACGACGACGTCGCTCGATCCGGCCCGCAGCGACAGCACGATCGATGTGGACGTGCGGTCATACGGAGCATCCACAATCCTGCCGCCGACGGTGATGCGCGCGGGCGCACGCGGCACGGCGATGTGGACACGGAAAGCGGTGTCCGCCCCGATCACGCCCGTGATCCGGCCCGCGTCGTACTCGAGCGCGAGATTGAGACTTTGGTCCGCCTCCACCAGCGTCCGGCCAGAGTGCCGAAGCGTGCGCACCTGCTGCGCACCAACGCGTTGCACGACACTTCCTGCGGTGGTTGCAATCAGGGATTTGGCGTCCGTGCGCCAGCCTTCCCATTCCGTCTGCCTCGACGCGCTTCCCGTGCTGAACAGGACGAAATCTCGACTCGCTGCGGTGGCGGTCTGGAATCCCGCCCAGCCCGGCGCCTCCACAGGTCGCATGCCGGCGGCGGCGGTGGTTGCTGTGGCGATGTCCTTCCCGGGAACGAGCACGACCACGAACCAGGCATCCGCTACGGACTGCTCCGTAACGAGATCGACATAGGCGGGCTGCGGAGGAACGGTGTCCGGTGTGCGATTCGCAAAGACTGGATACGGAATGTGACCCTCTCCGGCACTCAAACGAAATGGCGTGGACGCCATCGGACGAATGGCGAGCGCGGCGTGCGTTCCAGCATACGTCGCGGTCGTGGTGGGACCGGCAGCGTGCACGGTCAGGCCGTTCTTCGCCGGGACGTGAAGACGAAGCGTCAAGCGTGGAGAGGGAGCGTTCGCGCCAACCCGATCGAAGAGAACGAGATACTTTGGCTTGATGTACGCGAGCCGGCGGCTGTAGCTCTGGAGCCGGCCACGATAGACGGACGCGAGCTCGCTGCCAACCGCATCGTAGAAAGGACTCAGCGTGGCGTCGGTGAGACGGGGATGTCGATCGAGTGCGGCAAACTGCGCGGTGTCCGCGATCTCCTGGCTGGCTCCATTGCCGTCGACGAGCAGCGTGTTGTGCCCGGCCGCCTGCGTGAAGAACGTGTCGTAGTAAGGATCCTTGTAGTAGTCCGACCAGCCAGCCTCGGTCACGAGCGTCTCGCCGAACGCGCGGAACTGAAAGGAACCCTGATCGGCGTGGTTGTGGTTGAACGTCGGTCCAGCGCGAAACAGGACCAGCCCCGCCTCGCCATTCCATCCCGTTCGAAAGAGGGCGTTCCCCTTGGCGTCGAAGATCCGCGATCCCGAACCGGACGGTGCGCGCGGCGCGACGCTGTCATCGAAAAACAAAAAGTCGAAAAAGGTGGACGGCTTGAATCGCTGTCCGTACCAACGGATGACTGGATCCGTCGACCGCGCAACGAGAGGTCCGATCGCGTATCCCGCGGGCGGGTGCGTATCTCCCATGTCCAGGCTCTCGCTCACCGGATCGGCGAGCGTGTGCAGTGGATAGCGCAGCGCTTCGATCACGTTCGTGGTGTTCCAGTACGACTGGCCGAACACCCGTTCTACCGCGTAGAGCATCGGGCCGAGCGTTTCGAAATCGAACTCCATGTAGCTGATGCCTTCGCCGTAACTGCCGTCTCGCAGAAACGACGCCGCCATATGGTCCTCGATCTTCATGAGCAACCCGTTCAGCGGACGCGCGAGCGCCTCGTCCTCCTCCGCGGACCCGTCGCCGGCGATCGCGGCCGCGGCGATGATCGCCCCTCCGACCGTGTGCGAGATCCAGTTGCTGGTGTCCGCCATCACGCGGTTGTCGACGACGTATTCGCGCCAGGTGGGGAGAATCGCGCGCTCGAGCAAGGCACGACGCACCAGCTGCCGCTCGCCCGCGCTCAGATCGTCGTAGAGAAGGTCATACGCGAGCGCTACTGCGGACGCGAGCTGCCCGGCCGGATAATACGTGTGCTGGCCGTGCGCCTCGAACCAGGGCGGCGTCCACGTCTGCCATTTCGCGACCTCGAGCAGAGCGGCGCGCGCCGCGGCGCGCGCGGCTGGATCATTGTCGAGGAAGGCCACGGCCGCGTTGCCGCTGATCCGCACTCTCGCCCGATTGAGCACATCGAAGTACCCGAGGAGCGACGGCAGCAGATACCGGGAATCCAGACGGCCGAACACATCACCACCGTGCGCGATCGCGCCAGTCGCGCGTGACGCGTCGGCGGCCTGCCGCAAGGCCGTCCATAACTCCTTCGTGGCGGGCTGGCCGCGCCGCGCACGAAGCTGCTCGACAGATTGCGCATCGAAGTACAGGCGCGGGTGCGTCGAACGTTGCGGAAAGTTGAGCAGACGAACGACCGTCTCGATGCGCCCCCCGTCGGCGGTCGAACCGTCGAGTGTGAGATGCCACACTCCGCCTGGATCCTGTTCGCCGATGCGGTGCGCCGCGGACTGAGTCCACACACCATCGCCCGGCTGGCGATCGCCGGCGCTCCCGTCATCATGGAGCGTGCCTTTGGCGATCACCTGCGCCGCGGGCCCCGTCAGCGACCATGCCGCATGCTTCAGGGCTACGGGCGCCGTTGCCTCGATCGTAATCGTGCTTCCATGGCGAAGCACCTGCGAGGAGGGCAATGCCGACCAGGGGTCGAAACGGTCGGCCGCGGGTTGCTGCACGTCGAAAGCGGCGCGACGCGATGCCGACAAACGCACGTCGTCCAGAAGAAAACGGCAGGCCGTGTCGGGACGCGCATCGGAGATATCAGCGATCACGTACATCGC
>DATLLF010000258.1:0-8532 GCA_035537955.1 Vicinamibacterales bacterium
GTGATGGGATCAGGAGGTTTTCGGCCGGAAACCGCAAATTGGGCGGCATTTACAGTCAGCAGCGACTGCGTCGGCCCTCTGCTCGCTCACGAGCATGCGGCCGAAGGAAGAGGTCGCCGACGATGGTGACGTAGTTCCTGATGCCGAAACTGAATCAGCTGCTGACCCGAAGCTGAAGGCGCCGAAGCTGGCTCCCCGTCGTGTCGCACGGACATCGGACTCGACTGGGAGCGAAGCGCGCCGACGTGAACAGCTTGGTCGTCAGACTGCGGACAATCCGATAGCCCGTCAGCCCACCCGGACGTACCCTCGCGACTGCAGATTGACCATCGTCACCATCGCCCAGAGGTCGGCCTGGACGCCGGGCAGCAGCTGCGACGGATCGACTTTCTTTCCCAGGAGGCCCTGTCCGCACACGCGGAGCTCGACGCCCGCCTCGTGTAGCTCCTTTAACACGGCGATGTTCGGATTGTCGACGCCGTTGTGCCGCGCCTTGTAGACCTCGTTGGTGAACACGGCGTCGCCGCCGCCTTGATGGAACATCGCCGCGATATGTCGGTTCTTGGCCGGCACCCCATTGTGCGCGAGCGTGTTGAGGTACAGCCCGATCGCCTTCAGCGTCGGGTGGACTTCGTCGTCTTTCACTTTCGCGGAGACGGAGAACACGACTTTGTAGTCGGTATTCCGATTCGGCAGTTCCTTCGCCCCGGGAAAGTCCGTTGCCGCGTTCGCGCTGGCGACCGGCAGCTTCGGGTCAGCTACCGGCGCCGCATTCGCTAGGCCGGCGTCTCCGACGGCCATCACCCCGCCGGCGATCGTCGTCATCATCGTTCGTCTGTTCATGGCGCCTCCGTCCATGACATAACCCTACACTGAATCGAGCCGGATTCGCGCGCGGAGTCCTCATCTCCGCCGCAACCGCGCAAACCATCCACGTCGACGTAGAATCAGCGAGTCAGGGAGTCGACATTCATGCGTGTGAGTCTGCTCACTATTGCGGCGTTGTCGGTGCTCTCGGTGGCATCGGCTCAACCGGGGACCGAGGATTTCGTCCACCTCGAGACGGTGTGGAATGCGGCGCACCGGACAGGGGATGCCGACGCACTCGACCGTCTGTGGGCAAGCGACCTCGAGGTCGACGTCCCGGGGATGGCGCCGATGACCAAGGCGGAGGCCCTTGCGTTCGCCCGCACCGGCCGCATGCGATTCGAGCGCTACGAGACCTCGCAGATCAAGGTCCGCACTTACGGTGACACGGCGGTCGTCACGGGGCGGTTGCAGCGGACCCGAAGCGTCGACAATCGCCAACGAGCCGACGATTGGCGGTTCACGAAGGTCTACACACGCCAGGCGGGCACATGGCGTGTCGTGTCGTTTCACGCCTCCGAATCGCCACCGTCGCACTGATTCCGGGTCACTGTCCCCCGGGGCGTCCGGGCGCCGGGACACTGGCGGCCTGAACTCGCACAGGACGGGATCGGGACGCGAGCTTCTCCAGACGAGAAATCGAGACGTTGGTCCGTCTATAGACGTTGCGGTAGGCCTTCCCGTGGTCGAGACGAGCTCGGCTCGGAGCAGTCGACCGACCGAACCGCCGATTCGCGTGCGTCGGGAATCGGATGCGTCGGGTACGTGACTTGACATATCATCCGCCGCGGCCACCCCGGCCTTCCACACGGAGGCTAACGCGATGCCCCACGCCACTCAGCACGTCCTCTGGGAGACGGTTCAGAAAGAGGAGCAGAAGGTCATCACCCGGCCAGGAGGCAACGACGGGATCGCCGGCCTGGCGATCTCGGGTGGTGGCATCCGCAGCGCCACCTTCGCCCTCGGCGTCCTCGAGAGCCTCAAGGACAGCGGTTTGCTCGCGAAGTTCCACTACCTGTCGACCGTCTCCGGCGGCGGCTACATCGGCGCCTGGCTGAGCGCGAACATCCGCCGCCGGCCCGACTGGCTCACACGTGACTGGACCGACTCGATCAGATACCTCCGCCGGTACTCAAACTACCTGTCGCCACAGGTCGGATTCTTCAGCGCTGACACGTGGTCGATGGTCACCATCTGGCTGCGCAACACGCTGCTCATCCAGGCAACCGCCATCCTCGCGATCGCCTGCGCACAGCTCCTGCCGCGCCCGCTGCTCTGGGTGTTCCACCACTACCCCAACGCCGGCGGATGGCGCTGGGCGACCGTCGTCCTCTTTCTCTTCGGCGTCGTCGGCATCGCGGGGAACCAGTGGCAGCTGACTTCGTCCGCCACGGGCGACGCTGCCCCTGCTGGAGAGGGAGTTGCGCGTTCGTGGCGTCCTGTCGACCTGCTGAAGGCGAAAGCCTGGAAGATCGGCCTCGCACTCTCGCTGCTGCTGTTTGCCGTCGCCTGGGCGGCAATGCAGATCCTCGGATTCAACCCGTTCGCGATCTACAACGTCACCGATCCAACGCAGACGCTCGGCGTCGGCATCGGACGCGTGGCCGCGGCCTTCCTCATCGGTGGCCTGTTCGCCCTCAGTGCGTTCTGCCTGCAGCCTCTGGCGGTGCAGATCGTCTCGTATCTTGCGTCTGACCGGCCGGAGCAAGTGAACTACACGCAGGGCTACGTCCAGCTCTGCGTGGTCACCCCGCTGATGATCACCGCGCTGCTGGTCACCTCGGTCCTCTGGGCGCAGGCGACGGGTCGGGACAACGTCACGTCGTTGAAGGAATTCTCGTCGTACTCACAGATATTCAAGGAAGGGTGGAAGTTCTGGCCGTTCCACCTGTCGATCGTCTTCGTTTCGTTCTGGCTACTGTCGTTCTTCGCCATCGCCAACCGGCGCGAGCCGAGACGCGTGCTGATCGCGCTGACCGCTCCAGTGGCCGCAGTGCCGGTGCTGCACGCCCTGTTCGCCGCGATCGTGCTGGTCTTCCAGCGCATCCAGCCGCTCGAAGGCAGCAAGTGGATTGCATTCGTCTGGGGACCGCCGCTCGTCGCCCTCTCTTTCGTCCTCGCGATCGTCATCCTCATCGGCATGCTCGGACGCGATTCGACGGACGGCGTCCGCGAGTGGTGGAGCCGCCTCGGCGCATGGCTCGCCATCTACGCCACGGCATGGATGGTCCTGGCGGTGAGCGCGGTCTATGGACCGCGGTGGGTGGAGTGGGCCATCGCGAACGCGGCCGGACTGACGGTCACCGGGCTGGCCGGCTGGGTCGCGACGGTCGCCGGTGGCCTGTTCGCGGCAAAGTCGCCATCGACTGGTGGAGAGTCAGAAGGGATCGGGGCGACGGCCAAGGAACTGCTTGCCCGCGTCGCGCCATTCGTCTTCATCGCCGGCGTCCTGCTGGCGGTAGCCTACGTGCTGCACCTGGTCATTCGCTTCAACGACGGCGGCGACTGGTGGGTAAAAGACACCCCGGAGCCGCTGGTGACAGTGCCGCTGCTGATGCTGGCGGCCGGCGTGGCGGTGACCGCCCTGCTCGCCTGGCGCGTCGACATCAACGAGTTCAGCCTGAACGCTTTCTATCGCAACCGTCTCGTCCGCTGCTATCTCGGCGCAACACGCGACGAGGCAGCGCGTAACCCGCAGAACTTCACCGGGTTCGATGACAAGGACGATATACCGCTAGCACTCGACGCAGCGGCAATCGCGGGTCCGCTGCACATCGTGAACTGCGCACTCAATCTCGGCGGCTCGAGCGACCTCGCGCTGCACACGCGCCACAGCGCGTCGTTCACGCTGACGCCGCTCTATTGCGGCAGCGCCTACATCTCGCACGACCTGCAGGGGGAGGCGACCGAGCTTGGGTTCATCCCGACCAGCGAGTACGGGCAGCGCAGTGGCGGACCGACGCTGGGCCAGGCGGTCTCGGTGTCAGGCGCGGCCGCCAGCCCAAACATGGGCTATCACACCTCGTCGGTCACCGCGTTCCTGATGACGCTGTTCAACGTCCGCCTCGGGTGGTGGTTTCCAAATCCGATCACCGCCGCAGACAGTGCGATGTCGCCCAACTTCAGTCTCGCGTATCTCACGGCGGAACTGTTCGGTGGCGCCTCCGACCGGACGCCGTTCGTGATGGTGTCGGACGGCGGCCACTTCGAGAATCTGGCCGCCTACGAACTGGTGCGGCGGCGCTGCCGCGTGGTCGTCATCAGTGATGGCGAGTGCGATGAGCAGTACACGTTCGGCGGTCTCGGTACGTTGATCCGCATGTGCGAGGTCGACTTCAACTGCCGCATCGACATCAACGTCGATGCGATCCGTCCGCAAGGCGGTCCGGGCGGCTGGAGCCAGAAGCGCTTCGCCATTGGTGAGATTACCTACGACGATGGGAGTGCGGGGATTTTGGTGTACCTGAAAGCGTCGATGACAGGGGGAGAGGACACGTCAGTGCGGCAGTACAAGTCGAGCCACCCGGAGTTCCCGCACGAGAGTACCGGCGACCAGTTCTACGGTGAGGACCAGTTCGAGAGCTACCGCCACCTCGGGCGCGACGTCGCCCGCGAAGTGTTTGCCGCCCTGAAGGGCGAGCCGAGCCTGGTCGACGCGGTGATGAAGATCCACGCGACGAACAAACAGACAGTGTGACGATGGGCAGCGCGAACATGCCGTCCCGCCGCCGCAGGGGCCCGGTCCGCCCGCAAGCGCCTCAGCAAGTGGTAGTTGTGTCCACCCGACCGCTTCACTCATAGCGCCAGGTCGCGGTGCTCAGCCCGACGACTCGACAGGCGCGGCGGAGCCTCGCGTGCTGCGCGGCGACGAGCTGACTTGCATCCCTCAGGCAGCCGGTTCCGGGACGGACGACGCAACGGCGTCGAGTGTGGCCAGCACATCGCCGAGCGCTTGGCGGAGATCGGCGAGGCCGTCGGCCGGCGTACTCGCGATGCTCGCGACAATCCGCTGGTGCAGCGCGCGGGCCTCGGTACCGAGCGCCGGGTCAGCGACCTTCGGAAGCCCTTTCGCAATCACGCGGAGCGCGTAGGCCAGCGGCAGGCGGAACTGATCGCCGGCACCGCCCGCCTCGCGCTCGAGCTCAGTCCGGGCACAGCGTAGATGTGTCGCGACGTACATGTCGGTCCAGGTGTCCTCGACCCACATGTAGTAGACGATCCGATCGAAATCCCATTCGCTGTCGCGGCAGCGGTGCTTCTTCGGTGGGCTGTCACTACCCTCATTTACGAGCGGCGCGTTCATCTCCTCGCTAAACGCCGCCTTGCGCTGACGGATCTCGGCCGACTTACGGAGGATCAGGCGCTTCTTTTCGAACGACGTCTCCGACGCCTCGAAATGGAACGACTCCTGGAACATCGGCGCCTGCTGCTCGTCAATCAGGCGCGCCACGCGCTCCTTGATCCGTTTGCGGAGGCGCTCGCAGGCGGTGGCCACGCCGTCATGCTGAAACTCCACCCTACCCAGTGCATCGATGGGCGCTCGAGGCTCCGCGAGCTGCACGGCCAGGGACATGGCGTACGCTGACAGATCGGCGCTCACCGCGTCGAACATGTCGGCGGCGTAGCGATCGCAGGCTTCCCGAACCGTCCGCTGCTGCGCACGGAGCCGCATCTCGACGCTGCGCGCCCCGTCGTAGCGCGCGAGCCAGTCCTGGTTCAGGCAGTCGTACATCGATTCATCGAAGGTCTTCCGCCGGAACAGGCTCTCGAAGTCGGGAACGACGTCCAACAGCTTCGCCGGCTTGATGCTCGCCAACTTCTCGACTAACTTTAGCCACGCACTCTCGAACTTCTCCCGCAGCCTGCGTGTCGCCGCGCGCCCGGCTTCCGGAGACGTGGCATTGCCCGGCAGCTCCTCGACGATCGTCTGGATCGCCTCCACGAGCCGCCACACATCGTCGCGGTCCTCGGCGAGCGTGCTCTGATACGCGGTCAGCGGGCCCTTCAAGGCAGATGGCTCGACGCCATACAAGAAGGGAAAGATGCGGAGGCCCGCGGATCGTCGGACTGGTTCGACGCCTGGTTGGAGGATGGCGGCCGCGGGCGGCGGCGCTGGCGCGGCGACGACGGCCGGGGGCGCCGCCGGCTCCGGTCGATCATGCAGGACCTTGGCAAGGATCCCGGCCTCGAAGTGGAGCCACGGTGAGCCAACCGCCTCCGGTGTGAGACAGAGCAGCCCGACGCGCGCCTGGCGCAGCGTGTCGCTCAAGTCCTCGAACCAGACCGCGCCCTTCTCGATGTCGCTCGAAATCACCGGCTCGACAACATGGTCGAATATATTCGTCAGGAACTGGCTTGCCGCGGTCGCGAACTGCCTGCTGCGCTCGCCAGACCAGCAAAGGAAGATCTTCATCGCGCTGTCTCCTACGCTCTTAACGGCAGACACGCTGGAGCTGAACGCCGGACCGCCACGACGGCGCAGCCATGTTCAGTCTGTCGGCCCGACGGAACAATCGACCAGCCGACGACCAGTCACGTCGATTGTCCGCCGCGCTCTCGACATCGTAACTCGTGGAACGGAACGCTCGTGGTTCCTCACGAGGGTTCTGGGGCACTGACTGATATTCGCGCATGACCCCGTCGGACTAGAGGCACGGTAGAATCCTCGCGATGAACCGTCTCGATCGGACCCGCGCGATGCTGCTTGGGGCGAGGTCCCAATCGAGCGTCCGCCAGTGCTGACGATCCGGTCGGGCGCGACGGTCACCGTCGATACCTTGTCCCACGCCGGCGCGACCCAGGACGAGCATCCCGTATCCTTCCTGGCGAAGCATGGAATCGCGAAGGCCGAGGTGCTGCAGGATGTCCTGGACTTCTGGGCGTCACGCTCGCGCCAGGCCCGCGAGCGTCGGCCCCCGCACATCTTGACCGGACCCATCGACGTCGATGGCGCGGCGCCCGGGGACATGCTGGAGATCCAGGTGCTCGACCTCGAGCTGCGGACGCAGTACGGCCTGAACGGGTCGGCGGCGCCGAGTGGCGTGCTGAGCCACAGCTACCCTGGAACCCGCCCTGGAGACTTGTCGCCGCCGGCACGGCAACGGGTGGTCCGCACGCGTCGAGAACGGCCGTGGCGTCGCCGATGTTACCCCGAACGTCGTCGTGCCGCTCCGTCCGTTCATGGGCACAATCGCTTTCTCGGCGGTCTCCATCACGAGTATCGACTTGAACCGGTGGCGGCGTAGGTTCTTGCGGAGTACAGGCTCGTCACAACTAGAGCAACGATTTGATGGTCGCCGGCGATACTGGCACTGCTTCAGTAATCTGTTGGAAGGCAAGGCGTGTCGCGGCGTCGGACGTGAGATACTCGAGCCCGTACAATCCGGCCTCGGCGGCAACGGGAAGCACGAGCAGGAGGGCCAGCAGTCGTTTCGGCACATGTGTTCGTGCGGAACAGTCGACTGATCGCGCGTTGAAACCAAGCCGGCGTTTCGAGATTCAAATCGACGATAATCAGCGGCGCTCCTCGCGAGGCAGATCTTTGTCCACCCTCCCACCGGCGGCAGCACGGCTCGGCGAGATCGACTCGGAGCCGCCCTACGAGTTGATCCGCGACGGGCTCGCGAGCGGCAAGGTCATTCCGTTTCTGGGCTCCGGGGTGTCACTGGGCTCGCGCTCGCGGGAGCAGCACTGGACGTCGCCCACCGCGAATTTTCTGCCCAACGCCGCGGAACTCGCCGAGTATCTCGACCGGCGGAGCGGCTACCCGTCCGGCGCCCCGTCCGATCTCACGCGTGTGGCGCAGTATTTCGACGGCGTCGCCGGCCGCGGCGGTCTTGACGATGAACTGCACGCTGTTTTTTCCAAAGCGTACACACCCACGCCGATTCACTATCACCTCGCCGAGCAGCCGAACCTGCTGATTGTCACTACTAACTACGACGATCTGCAGGAGCAGGCCTTTCGCGAGAAGAAGCGGCCGTTTCATGTGGTGACCTATCGGACCGGGATTCCGACATTCCTGTTCAAGGAACACGACTCCGCCCAGTCGCGCGAGGTCCACGCCAACGAGATGAGCCTTCCGGTCGGCGACATCCCGATCGTCTACAAGATGCACGGCGCCTGCGATCCGGCGAACAACGAGCACGACAGCTACGTGATCACCGAGGATGACTACGTCGACTTCCTCTCGCGCATGACCTCTCAAACGGCGATCCCGGCTGTGTTCGCCGAGCCCTTCCGACGCAGCCATTTCCTGTTCTTGGGTTACGGTCTTCGCGACTGGAATCTTCGGGTCGTCCTGCACAAGATCTGGCAGAACTGGCCGCGCCGCCGCTATGCATCCTGGGCGATTCAACACCGGGCCGAACGGCTGGAGCGTGAGTTTTGGAGCCGGCGGCTGCTGACCATCTACGAGTTGACGCTGGACCACTTCCTCGAGAGGCTCCAGCAACCGGCCGCGACATGACTGCCAGGGTCGACTGCCCTTATGTCGGTCTGGTCCCGTACACCGAAGATGAGGCGCGGTTCTTCTTCGGGCGCGAGAACGATCAGCGCGTCATCATTTCGAACTCGTTTGCGTCGCGGCTGACGATCCTGTACGGCTCGAGCGGCGTCGGCAAGAGCTCGGTCCTCCGCGCCGGCGTCATTCGCGAACTCCGCGAC
>DATLLF010000259.1:0-8276 GCA_035537955.1 Vicinamibacterales bacterium
CCTCGTGTCAGCCCTGGGGTTCTATGTTATTCGCCCGGCGTCGCAGCGTCAGGCACCGGCGATCACGACTATGCCGACACCAGATACCAGCACGGCTGCCAACGGCTTCGACGCGGCGGATGTGGATGTCGACATCGAGAGCGATGAGGCGTGGGCCGTCGTGCGCAGCTTTGCCGACGAACTGCGGTACGAGGACGCACGCGACGCGGGTGTGGTGCCCCGGCCGGGAGCGATCGAACGCGCCGCCACCGAGCTGACGGCGGAAGAGCGCGCCGAGCTCGTGCGAATCATCCAGGACGAGTTGAAGCGGACAGGAGCATGAGAACAGTGACCATCCCCATTCTCTTCGTCGCCGCGGTTGTTTCCCTGGCCACGGCCGGCGCCGCGGACGCGCAGCGGCAGCGACCGCCGGATCTGCCGCTGGAGCAGCGGCAGCAGGCGCGCGAGGCGACACGCGAGCGAGCGTTGGATTCGGACGCCCTCGGTCCCGGGCAGGTCCTCAACATGCTGGACGCATGGGCAATCGTGCAGGCGCAGGAGACGCTGCAGCTCGGCGACGATCAGTACGCACAGTTCGTCGCGCGCCTGAAACGGCTCCAGCAGACACGGCGGAAAAACCTGCAGGGTCGCCTGGCGATCCTCCAGGACCTGCGGCGGCTCTCGGCGCCTCCCGGCGATCAGGCGGACGAGAACGCGTTGCGCGAGCGGCTGAAAGCATTGACGGATCACGATATCGCCGCCGCCGCCGAAATGCGGAAGGCTTACGACCAGCTCGACCAGGTGCTGAGCGCGAAGCAACAGGCGCGGTTCCGGCTGTTCGAGGAGGTGCTCGAGCGACGGAAAATCGATCTGCTGAAACGGGCGCAGCAAGGAGTCAACGCGCGGGGGCGGCGGCAGTAGTAAAATCTCCGTATGCGGCTCTGGGCAGGCATCGCGGTCGGACTTCTGCTGGCGTCCGGGCAGCAGAGTGTCGAGCAACGCTTCTCGAAGGCGGAAGGTGATCGCTTTCAGGTGAAGCTGTCGAAGATCGTTGCCGTGGGCAACACGCCCCGCGGCGGCAAACGCGCAGCGCAGTCGACGGTCGTGAGCGACGTCGAGGTCACTTCGTATCTGCGCTTCCACGCCCGGGATCAGGTCCCCGTCGGCATTGTCGATCCCGTTCTGAACGCGCAGGCTGAAGGAATCGTCGCAGGACGCGCGATCGTCGATCTCGATGCTGTCAGGAAGCAGAAGGAGCGCGGCTGGCTCGACCCGATGGGCTATCTCACCGGACGCCTTCCGTTGAACGTCCGCGGGCGCCTGACGACGCAGAATGGGGTCGGCCGCTTCATTCTCGAATCCGCGGAGCTCTCGGGTATGACGGTCCCGAAGTCGCTCGTACAGGAACTTCTGACTTTCTACTCGCGCACGCCTGAAGATCCCGACGGGATCAACATGGACGATCCTTTTGAATTGCCGGCGCAGATCCGCGAGATCCGCGTGACGCCGGGCACTGCCACGATCGTCCAGTAACACCCGCGTTCGCGCTGCTCGGCAGGGCGTGACAAGACTGACGCACAATGGTGCACGTGCCGGTGCACCGTCCATGATCGACCTGCAGACGCCGCTTCAGTACATGAAGGGTGTGGGCCCGCGCCGTGCCGCAGACCTTCAGCGCGTCGGCCTCAGCACCATCGAAGACTTCCTGTATCGCTTCCCAATCCGCTACGAGGACCGCGGATCGTTTCAGACGATCGCATCCCTGCGTCCGGGCGTCGCCGCGAGCATCATTGGCGAAGTGGTTGGCTGCGGCCTGCGGCCGACGCGCCGCCCACGCTTCAAGATTTTCGAGATGCTCGTGAGGGACCGTACGGCGTCACTGCGCGCGATCTGGTTCAATCAGCCGTTTCTGAACGACATCTTCCATCCGCACCAGCGCGTCGTCCTTTTTGGCAAGCTCGAGTTGACCTCGCATGGACTGCAACTGCAGAATCCGCAGTACGAGATCCTGAAAGGCGCAGAGGTCGCAGAGAAGGCAGAGCACGCAGAGAACAGCGGGACGGCGAGCGCCTCCGACGACGACGAGATGATGCACACGGGACGCATCGTGCCCGTCTACGAGAAGACCGGCCACCTGACGGCAAAAGTGCAGCGTGCGCTCGTGCATCAGGCGCTGACGCAGCTTCCGCAGGAGCTGTCGGATCCACTGCCCTCCGATGTGCGATCGCGGCAGAACCTCATCGATCGTCGCGCGGCGCTTCACGACGTCCACTTTCCGGCCGAGGGCACACCGCTCGACGCACTGAACGCCTTCCGCTCGCCGGCGCACCATCGGCTGATCTTCGAGGAGTTCTTTCTGTTTCAGCTCGGTATCGTGCTGCGAAAGCGGCGGGCGGAAGCGGACCTGAAAGCGCGCTCCGTAGTGATCACGGATTCAATCCGTGAGTCGGCGCGCCGCGTCCTGCCGTTCAAGCTCACCGGCGATCAGAAGAACGCCGTCGCAGAGATCGTGAAAGACATGCAGCGCCCGCAGCCGATGAACCGGCTGCTTCAGGGGGACGTCGGATCCGGAAAGACGATCGTTGCGTTGATGGCGGCGATCGTCGCGATGGAGAACGGCTTCCAGGTCGCGTTCATGGCGCCGACGGAGATCCTCGCCGAGCAGCACTTCATCAACATCCGGCGGCTGCTCGAGTCATCACGATTCCGCATGGCCCTCCTCACCGGCAGTACCCCCGCGAAGAAGCGGCGCGAGATGCAGGCGGAGCTCTCGGGCGGATCGCTCCATCTGGTCGTCGGCACTCACGCGCTCGTGGAAGAGGCAGTCGGGTTTCACGATCTCGGCCTCGCAATCATCGATGAGCAGCACCGGTTCGGAGTGCTCCAGCGCGCCACATTGCGATCGAAAGGTCAGCATCCCGACGTCCTCGTCATGACGGCGACGCCGATTCCGCGAACGCTCGCGCTCACAACCTACGGCGATCTCGATGTGTCGATCATGCGCGAGATGCCACCCGGGCGACATCCGATCAAGACGATCGCCAAACCCGAAGCGCGGCGCGAGGAGATCTACGACTTCATTCGCAAGCAGGTCGACGAAGGCCGCCAGGCATACGTCATCTATCCGCTCGTGGAGGAGTCGGAGAAGGTGGATCTCCGCGCGGCGACCGAGATGGCGGATCACCTCGCACAGGATGTGTTCCCGGAGCTGCGCGTTGCGCTGCTGCACGGCCGCATGAACCAGGAAGCGAAGGATCGGGTGATGCAGGCCTTCGCGCGCGGCGAGTATCACATTCTCGTCTCGACGACTGTCGTCGAAGTCGGCGTCGACGTCGCCAACGCCGCGGTGATGCTCGTCGAGCATGCGGAACGGTTCGGGCTGTCGCAGCTGCACCAGCTCCGCGGGCGCGTCGGCCGCGGTCCACATCCCTCGTATTGCATTCTTCTGTATCAGTACCCCCTGACAGATGATGCGCGGGAGCGATTGAAGGCGCTGACTGACACGACCGACGGCTTCGTCATCGCGGAGCGCGATCTTGCGCTGCGCGGTCCGGGCGATTTCTTCGGCACGCGCCAGTCCGGCCTGCCGACTTTGCGCGTAGGGGATCTGATCCGCGACCACTCGATCATGGAGGAGGCGCGGCGCGAAGCATCCGCCGCGCTCGACGATCCCTCGCAGCAGGAGAGGCTCGCGTCGTTCGTCCGCGAAAGCTGGGCGCAACGGTTCGGCCTGGTTGGCGTGGGGTGACCGGTGCGGATGAAGTCGCGCTCATGCAGCGGAACCGCTGCGCGCGCGGCGGTCACAATGAAGCATGCGCATCATCGCGGGCGCACTGAAAGGACGGCGGATCGATACGCCGGACTGGCCGGGGCTTCGACCGACGTCGGACCGGTTGCGCGAGACGCTGTTCAACGTAATCGCGCCGCGCATCCAAGGAGCGCGCTTTCTGGACGCGTATGCCGGAACCGGCGCCGTCGGCATCGAAGCGTTGAGCCGTGGGGCGTCTCACGTGACGTTCGTGGAACGCGATCCGCGCGCTGCGCGGCTCATCGCAGAGAACCTCGCGCGGTGTGGCGTGAAGGACCGCTATGCTAATATCCGCGCGGGGTTTGCGGCCGCGGCGCCGACGCTGGACGGGCCGTTCGACATCCTTTTTCTCGACCCGCCGTATGGCGCCGACGAGCTCCTCGCGTCGCTGACGGTCGCCGCGCCACTCGTCGGTGGGGAGGCGCTGCTGATCGTCGAGCACGCAAAGCGCGACGCCGCGCCGGAGCAGGTGGAACGTCTCGTTCGCGCACGCGAGCTGGTGCAGGGTGACAGCGCGCTCGCGTTTTACCAGGTGCCTTAGACCTAAAATGCCCGAGATCATCGCGATCTATCCCGGCTCCTTCGATCCGCTGACGAACGGCCACGTGGACATCATCCAGCGCGGCTCGCGCCTGTTCGATCGGATCGTTGTCGGGGTGCTGATGAACCTCGAGAAATCGCCGCTCTTCACCGTCCCGGAACGCGTCGACATTGCCCGCACGGTGTTCCGGGGCTGGTCCAACGTCGAGGTGGACACCTTCGATGGGCTCCTCGTCGACTATGCTCGGGCGAAACGGGCGAGCGTGATCGTCCGCGGCCTGCGGGCCATTTCGGATTTCGAGTACGAGATGCAGATGGCGCTCATGAACCGCCGCCTCAATCCCGAGGTGGAGACGGTGTTCATGATGCCGGCCGAGCCGTACACTTACGTGAGCTCGCGCCTGGTCAAGGAAGTCGTGGCCCTCGGCGGCACGGTGTCCGGCCTCGTGCCGGACCTCGTCGAAACACGGCTTCGCGACAAGCGCATGGCACGCACCACTCTCAAGGCATAGAACGTCATGCTCGCAGCACGCACGAGGCGGATCGGCGTTTCACCAACGATGAAGGTCGCAGCCGAGGCGATGCGGCTGAAGGCGCAAGGTGTCGACATCGTGGACCTCGGGGCGGGGGAGCCGGACTTTCCGACGCCCGACCACGTCGCCGCTGCTGCACACGCGGCGATCGAGGCGCACTTCACCAAGTACACCACCAACTCCGGCACCGACGAACTGAAGCGGGCCGTGTGCGATCGCTACCGCGAAGACTACGGCGTCGAATACACGACCGCCGAGGCGATCATCACGGCGGGAGGGAAGCAGGCCCTCTACAACGCGGTGATGTGCCTCTTCGGCGACGGCGACGAGGTCATCACGCACATGCCGGGATGGCCGACCCTCGTCGAGCAGATCAAGCTCGCGGAGGCTACGCCGGTCATCGTGCGCACCCACGCAGAAGACGGCTTTCAGCTTCACGCCGATGCGATCCTCGGCGCCTTCGGACCGCGTACGCGCGGCATCATCATCAACTCTCCGGGCAACCCGACCGGCGCGCTGATCGGCGAAGCGGATCTGGCGCGCGTGGCCGACGAAGCGGCGCGGCGAGGCATCTGGATCCTGCTCGACCTGTGTTACGAGCGTCTGATCTACGACCCGACGCCGCACAACCTGCCGGGGGTGCTGGCGGCGCGCCTCAAAGATCACACCGTCCTGTGCGGATCGACGTCGAAGGCATACGCGATGACCGGATGGCGCTGCGGGTGGGCGCTCGCGCCGGCGGCAGTCATCGGCGCGTGCAACGCGCTCCAGAGTCACTCCACGTCGAACGTCTGCTCGATCACGCAGAAAGCCGCGGCGGTCGCCTTGACCGGACCGCAGGAATGCGTAACGACTATGCTCGACGAATACCGCGTGCGGCGCGACCAGTTGTGCGCCTGGCTCGCCGACGAACCGCGGCTTCGCGTGCGCAAGCCGGAAGGTGCGTTCTATCTCTTCGTCGATGTCTCCGACTTCCTCTCGCCCGACGGCCTGCGTACCAGCGCCGATCTCGCGCAGGGGCTGCTCGACGTCGCGCGGGTTGCGCTCACACCGGGTGAGGCGTTCGACGCTCCAGGGTTCATCCGCATCTCGTACGCGACCTCGCTCGCGGAACTGAAGCGCGGCGCCGACCGCATCATCCAGTTCGTGCAGTCCGTGGACGAGCGAACGCGCGCAGCCGCAGGGGCTTGAGCCAGCAGTAACCAGTTGCTCCAGCCGGATCTCTCCGCACAGCTCACCGCCATCGTCGGCGCGGCGAACGTCCGCGACGACGACACGTCGCGGCTCGCCTACGGAACCGATGGCGTGAAGGGCGGCGGCCGTCCGGCCGACTTCGTCGTCGTTCCCGGAAACGCGAGCGAGATATCGCAGATCGTGCGCGCATGCGCGGAGCACCGTGTGCCGTTCGTGCCGCGCGGCGCAGGCACCGGATACAGCGGCGGGGCAGTCCCGATTCATGGCGGTGTCGTCATCTCACTCGAGCGAATGAACAGGATCCTCGAGATCGACGAGGCGAGTCTTGTCGCCGTCGTCGAGCCAAACGTGATCACCGGCCACCTGCAGGACGCCGTGGAGAAGCTCGGGCTGTTCTATCCTCCCGATCCCGCCTCTCTCGCGATTTCATCGATTGGCGGCAACGTTGCGGAGTGCGCGGGTGGACCGCGCGCATTCAAGTACGGCACGACGAAGCAGTACGTTCTGGGGCTCGAAGCGGTGCTGCCGACCGGCGAGATCGTCGAGACTGGCGGCAAGGCGGTGAAGAACGTGGTCGGCTACGACCTCACGCACCTGCTCGTTGGATCCGAGGGAACGCTGGCGATCATCACGAAGATCATTTTGCGGCTGGTGCCGAAGCCGCCCCTCCAGAGCACGCTGCGTGCGGCGTTCAGGGATGTCTCGGCAGCGGCCGCGGCGGTGGTCGAGATCGTGCGCCGGCGGATCGTGCCCTCAGCACTCGAACTCATCGACGGCGAGTGCCTCGACGCCGTCTCGCAATACCTGCAGGTACGATCGCTCGCGCCCGCGGATACTGCTGCCATGCTGCTGATCGAGGTGGACGGCGGGCCGCAAGCGGTCGCGGCGGAGGCTGAAGGAGTCGAGGCAGCGTGCCGCGCGGCGGGAGCAACAGAACTGCTGCGCGCCGACGGTCGAGAGGAGCGCGCCGAAATCTGGAGCGTCCGTCGCGATCTGACCTATGCCCTGAAATTGATCGCACCCGTCAAGTTCAATCACGACGTGGTCGTTCCCAAGGGCCGCATCCCCGAGCTCTTTTCGCTCGTCGCACGACTGCGTCGCGAGCACGGCGTGCGCATCCCCTGTTTCGGCCATGCCGGTGACGGCAACATCCACGTGAACATCATGCTGGCGGACGATGCGGACGAGATCGCGCGTGGACGCGCGGCTGAACGCGCGCTGTTCGAAGGGGTGGTCGCGCTCGAAGGATCCATCAGCGGAGAGCACGGAATCGGGTTCACGAAAAAACCGTTCATCGGCATAGAGCTTTCTGCAGACGAGATCGCGCTGATGAAACGCGTGAAGCAGGCGTTCGATCCACACAATCTGCTCAATCCCGGTAAGATCTTTCCCGCATGACCATGCCTTTGGTTCTGGTTCTCGCGCTGGCGCTTGCGCAGGGAAGCTCCGCCGCGCCGCTGCCGCGCGTGACGATCGAAACAGAGATCGGCCGGATCGTGCTCGAGATCGACACCGTTCGCGCGCCGAACACGGCCGCGAACTTCCTCAAGTACGTCGATGCGGCGCTGTACGACGGCGGCCGCTTTCACAGGACCGTGCGGACGGAGCCCGACAATCAGCCGCAGAATGCGGTCAAGATCGACGTCGTTCAAGCCGGCGCCAACCCGGCGCGAGCGATGGACTACTTCCAGCCGATCGTTCACGAACCGACATCGGACACGAAGCTGACGCATGCCGACGGCGCCGTGTCCATGGCGCGGGCGCAGGTCAACACGGCGCGCGATCAGTTTTTCATCTGCATCGGCGACCAAAGGGAGCTGGATGCCGGAGGCAGGCGCAACGCGGACGGCCAGGGGTTTGCGGCTTTCGGACGCGTGATCTCCGGCATGGATGTCGTCCGTAAGATCCAGGCGTCACCCGCTTCCGGTCAGGCGTTGACGCCGGCCATCGGGATCCTGCGCATCCGCCGCAATCAGTAGAGCGCTCGTGTTAAAGCCGGGTTCGGCCGGCAGGCCGTTCGCGTAGAGGCCGGCTTCAGCCGGCCTGCTTCAGCGGCCTGGGTGGTGCAAGTGTTAGAGTTTCCACAGACATGCTGACCAGATTCGCGACCGTCACACTCGTGGCGCTGATCTCACTCTCGCCACCGCCGCAGAGCCAGGCGGACGAGATCGCGACACTCAAACGCCAGGTGCAGGACCTGCGCGAGCAGCAGGCGCAGATGC
>DATLLF010000260.1:0-13761 GCA_035537955.1 Vicinamibacterales bacterium
TGGACCCGAGCGCACAAACGCGACACCAGCAAATCGTGGCCGATCGGGGTCTGCAATAGCGACCCGCCCGAGCGCCCGAGGTAGTGAGGCACGAAATCGATTAAGACCGGCCAGACTTTCATCACGCCGTCCCAATCTGACCCTGCCCGCGCAGCGGGAGGCTCGCGGTTCGGCCGGCGGGCCTCCCCTGCGCGGGGCGATGCGTCTGTATGACGGCGCCATCGCCAAGAACGCACAAATCGGCGGTGGCACCGGCCTGGACGACCGACCGCCGCCAGACGGCAGACCGGGAGACCAGCGCGCCGTCGTTGATGACGGCGTCGCAACCAATTGACGTCGGTCCGATCACGACGGCCCCGGAGTGCACCTCCGCGCCCTGCCCGATGAGGAGAGGGCCGGCCAGGATGGCGTCTGCGGCAATCCGGGCGTCAGCGTGAATCAGCGCTTCGCCGCGCCGGTGGTAGCCGGAGGGAACAGCGTCGCTTGCGACGATCGACTCGATCGCCATCCCGTTGACCGCCAGATAGGTCTGTGCGTTCAGGACTCTCGGCACCACCTCGGTGATTTCGTAGGACAGGACGCGCGCTCCGGAGCGGTAGAGCTTCGGGATGAGGTGTTCCTTGATATCGAAGAATCCTCGCGGCGGAATGCATTCGAGGGCCGTGCGGTTCACGACATAGATGCCTGCGGGAAGGAGCGCACCGGCCGTTCCGCGGGAACCAGGTTCCGAGTACACGACGACCGTCGCATCGGCACCCGACGCCTGATGGCGTTCCAACAGCTCTGGCAAATCGACGCTATTCGGCACCGCAGCCCCGTCGGTCACGACGTAGGTGTCACTCTGGTCTCCGTCGGCGGCGTCGCGGACACAACCAGCCGCGCCGCGTGGCATCGAATCTTCCACATATGAGTAAGTCATTTCACTCACGATGTGCGGCGCCAGAGCTTGAAGAGCACGCGTCTGGCGGTTTCCACAAACCGTGACCCTTGCAATACCGGCCTCCGCGAGCCACGAGAGCGCGTACGAAATCAGAGGCTTGTGCGCCACGGGTACTAAAGGCCGCGCCAGCATGCGATCAAAAACGCTGTTAGCCCAAGGATAGATCCCAGCCAAGACGACTCCTCGTATGGAATCGTATCGGCCTGCCATCCATTCGTCGGGTTGCCCCAACTTCCGATCGGTCGGCTCCAGCATGTTCTCCATTTCCGCCCTGCTCGAATCGTGCCAGCACCTGCTGGGCAGCGCATCCGCGCGTTGCCAGTTTAGCGCTGGACGGAAGATCAACCTGCCACACCGCCGATACATTGAGCGCGACACAGGGGATGCGCCTCGCCCGATTCTCTCGGCAGCGACACGCCAGACGCGTCGTATGGCTGACGCGGGTGCGCGTGCTTCTGCACCGTCGTTGATGGAGAGCAGCAGGTGCACGATATCAGCTTAGGGTTCGGCAGTGAACCTAAACGTTGTGCAACGAGCTTCCTGACGAGCTGGATCGATGCCGCGGCGGCGTTGCTGCGACCCCAGCGAGTCATCGTCGAGCAACGCGATCCACGTACTGAATTACCAAATCGGTCTAGCCGCATGACTTGCGGGATCGGCCGAACACGGATCGGCCGATTTGGTCGGCAATCTTGTGAAAAGTCCTTTAGTCAGCGGCGCAGGTGATTAATGTCTGCTCGACGACTGCTGCAGCAGCGACGGACGAGTTTAGGTACGCGTACGATTCGTATCGCGTCCTCGACTGCCGGTGCCACGGGGCCGCCAACGAAATGCCACTTTGATCCTTCAACTCGCCGGGCCTGAGCAGTCGCCGCTATCTCCACGGCGCCGCTTCGTAGAAGTTGTCGAGGTCGTACCCGTAGCCAGAGATCTCGCTGCGGTAACGCTCGGTTATCTGTCGTGCAACGTTCGGGAGCAGGAGCGCATCCGCGACACCCTGCAGATATGCCTTCGCGCGCTCGCGAGTGGACGCACGATTCTTCGGAACACGCAGGAGCGCGTGGATTCGCCCCCCTGGAGCCGTCGCAGTGTGCCAGACTCGCGCATAACGGAACGCGGACTCGCGATCCAACGCCTTCCACCTCGATGTGTTCCCGTGGCCATCGAGAAAGTCCTCCACCTGCTCGAGCACGGGACCTGGACGCAGCACCAGGTCCTCGAAACGAACCACGAGCAGGCGCCGAATGAACGACTGATCTTCGCGCAGACAGGCATGCGCCGCCACCCAGTTCGCGACCAGCGCGTCGAAGTGTGCCCCGAATCTCTGGGCTCGCCGATGTGAGAATTTGCGAATGGCGAGTGCCTGCGAGATCGGATGCCGCGTGATGATGATGAAGCGCGAGTTGGGAAACACGGCCTGGAGGTACCTGGTCTTGGTGATGTTGTTCGGTGTCTTCTCCACAAGGTATCTCTTGGAAAGATCCCAGTGTGGGCTCCAGGCACGCCACAGCCGTCCGGCGATCTCGTCCCTCGACTGAATGTCACCGTCGGTCAGGTGAGCACGTCCGTCCAGTGCCCAGCCAGTCACTCTTCCGATTTCATTGTCCAGGGGAAACACGTCTTGGAGGAACTGGCCCTCACCCATGTGTGCGCCAGAACTGGCCAATCCTGTCGCGCTTTCACCGCTCGCGATCGAGTCGGCGAGATACGTCGTTCCACTGCGGTGCATACCGCCTACGAATACGAACTCGTGATCGCGCAGCGCTGTTTCCACGATCAACTGATCTCCAAGACCGCAGCCCGAGCGGCCCACGCGACGATGATCATGACGGACGTCTTCGCTGCCACCGGACGGTCTCTACGCACACGAGAACGAGGTGGCAGATTGCCGGCACCGGCTCACCCGGCCGTCCATGATAGCAACTTGCCTCGGATAGCGCCTGCCGGCTTCGTGATGGCGAGCATCCGCGACAAGAATGCCCGTCGCCGGTAGCGGCGGCACGTAGGTGTGGTCAGCGGCTCCGCCACGCGCCGGTATCCAGAGCGATCTGCCCGGCGACGGCCACTGCAAGACCGACCAGGAATATGGAGTGAGCCTCGGTGAACCCGATGTCGCCCCACATGTGGACCACATAGGCGCCGATGAAGCCTATGGACGCGGTTGCGGCTATGGTGTGAGCGGGCTCGATCGCATACGCATGCGCGCGCGCGGCCAGGAACAACGCGATGATGAGTGGTGTGATGATGCCCGGGAAGCCCATAGGACCGGTGAAGGCCCACAGGCCTAGGAGCGCGTTGTGCGGCAGGTAAGCGTACTCCTTGAATTCCCCGGAGATATCGTCCAGCCGTGCCGCTTGCGCGAAGGGGTGGCCGAATCCAGTGCCCAACAGCGGATGAAGACGGAAGGTGTACACAAGATTGTAATTCTCGGCGTCACGGTACAGCGTCGAGCGGTCCACTGTGCCGTCGATCCGCTTCTCCACCATGACGCTTCTGAAAACGTGCACGGGCCCGAAGATTGGCGATGCAAGCCACCAGCCCGCGATCACGTACGCCAGTACCACCGGCGACAGCGCGACGCCGATGAGGACCACCCTCCGCGTCAGCACCTGCCTGAGATTCATCCCGACCAGCACCACGAGTCCCAGCGCGATCTGCACCCAGGCGATCCGACGGTCGTTGGCAAAGAGCCCCGCAACGATCAGGGGCAACGTCACTAGCACCCACCGCAATTGCCGGGCCCGGGGTGGGTAGAGCAGTGGGACGAACAGCACGATGATCGCGCAGGCGAACAGCAGGGAGTCCCCGTGGCTGGTCGCATAATGCATTTCAGTCATCACGCCATCGCTGGTCAGGTATGGCGAGGGCAGGGTGAAGCGAATCCAGACAGCCATGGCTGCCTTGATGCAGGCGGCGGCCACGATCAACCTGCCTGCGATCCGGTAGTCGCGGGGACCGCGGAGACTCACACCGAAGAGGTAGGCTGCGGCCAGCAGCTGGAGGTACCCCTGTACCTGGATCTTTGCCATCTGAATGTCGCCGCCGCGGAGCCAGCCAGAGAGAATGCTGAAGGCGATCGTCAGAACGGCGACGACGATCCCCCAGACCACGGGGGCGGCGAGCTGGTGGCTATCCGTCGTATCACGGACCCGGCCGCAGGCGATGCGATGCCCTCGGACCATCAGGAGGGACGCCAGCAGGAGAAACGCGCCGCTGAACTTCAGCGCCTCGACGCTGACGACCTTGTTCATGTTGTGGAACACCAGGCTACCGATGGTGATGAAGGGCGAGGCCCATCGTTCCTCGGCGTCGCCGGGACGATCGACGGCGAGGCCGACGAACATCACAATCAGGGGTGTCACCCGAAGGGGCGCGACCCAGGCTGCCATGAGAACGCCGCCGAACAGGACCGTGGCCACGACACCACTCAGGTCGTTGCTCAGAACGGCGGCGACGCAGGTCGCCAACCCGATCACGATCATCATGGCGGCCGGCACGACCGCGGCAAGCGGCGCCACGCCGGGAACGGCGAGTCGGAGCTCACTCGTCGCGCCGGCGCTGTGGCTCACAACCCGGAGATCCGCCTCGCCACCGGAACACCGATAGCGAGAATCAGGCTCGCGATGGTGCCCGCCAGCATGATCGCGGTGACGTTTGGACTGACCGGGCCGTGCGGAAGGCGCGGCGGACGGGTGACGGTGTACCGGTATTTGAATCCCGCCTCAGCGGACGCCAGTTCCGCGCGCGCGGCGTTCTCGCGTTCGCGAACAGCCGCCAGCTGCGACATTTCCACCCGAAGCCGGACACTCACCGCGTCGGACTCGTCACCGAGGTTCACCATGCCGAGCGGGTCGAGCGATGTTGTGCCGCCTGCAAAGGCCCGCGACTGCGCATCTTCGGTGGCGACGCCGACCTTGATGCTGAGCGCGTCGTACTGGTCTTGGAGGTCACGGACTTCCTGGCGGGCGGCGGCCAGCTCAGGGGAGTCGCGGGACAACTGCTCCACGGTCTGGCGAAGGGCGAGTACCGTCGGATGGTCCTCGGTGTAGATGGTCTGGGCGGTCGTGAGGCGACCCCGTGCCTCGGACAGTTGCTGGCTTCGGCTGACCGCCATGCGCACGATATCCTGCTGCCGGGCTTCGAGCTCGGACTTCATCCTCGACAACTGCACCATGTTCTGCGGGGACGGGCCTGGCGCGCGGGGTGCTGGCCCCCTGGGTACCGCGCGGGTGGTCGGCCGCCGCGGCGTCTGGGCGATGGTCTCGGTGATCTGCGCTTCGAGGGCCTCGGCCGAACGATCGAGGATCGCGATGGATTCGCTGATCGCGATCATTTCACTGACCCGTCTGTACTCCACGAAGCTCTTCATGGCCTCGTCGACCAGCTGAACGGCCATCTGCGGATCCGGCCAGCGAACAACGAAACTGACGGTACCCTCGGCGCCCGTGCCCACCTGCAGCCGATCCTCGATCAGGCCGACCAGCGCGTCGGTGCGATCCTCCTCCGTCGGCGCTGGACCTAACAGCCCGAACAGCCAGTCCTTGAATCGCAGGAGCGGGCTCCGAGCGCGTTCCCACTCCTCGACGAGATTCGTGGCCTTCACCACGGCCAGGAGGTTGTCGCGCCTGAGCACGATCTCCCGGGCCGCCAGTAACGGGCTCTCGCGCGTGATCGCCCGACCAGGGTTGACGAGCGATGTCATCAGCTCGTTGCGCTGCATGAGAAGGCGGCCGTCGACCTCATAGGTCCTCGGCCACAGGCTGGCAATCGTGAAGGCCGCGCCGAAAACGAGAACGAAAGTCGCGACGGCAGTGGTCTTATGGCGTTGAACAGCCTCCACTACGAACCACACGGATTGCCACAGCTGATCGATGTCGAACAGCTTGTCGTCCTGGACAAGATCTCGATCGTCAGGCAGCGCGGCGGGGCCCTTTTTCGGCCCGACCTCGGCGACTTTGGCGTGCGATTCGATATTGCTCTTGTTGGACGATTGCAAGGATGCTCCACTGTGATGCGGTCACGAGTGCGAAACTCAAC
The DNA here is from genome assembly GCA_035537955.1 of Vicinamibacterales bacterium. GTDB lineage: Bacteria > Acidobacteriota > Vicinamibacteria > Vicinamibacterales > 2-12-FULL-66-21 > JACDCA01. The sequence goes on from DATLLF010000260.1 coordinate 5,978, forward strand.
GCTACCGAATGTCCCGGAACGAGTCAAGAACCCCTCAGCAAGATCGTCGCCAGGTCTCGAGCTCGACACGTCGCGCTCGGAACCTATGCTCTTGGTACCGGATATGCGTTCCGCCCAGTTTGCATTTGCGGGCAAACCGGCTGGACTCGTCCACTCCTGACGAGAGCGCCGGGCGAGCAGAACCGAGGCCTCGCGCTAGGATCGGGAGGGGTGGCGGCGGAATGCCAATTGTATACTGGCCGAAAACCGATGGGGTTCGCCGACGACTGCGTCGGACTAGCGGGCCGGGCAGGAAGGACGAGCGCGATGTCAGGAATGCGCCCTCGGTGGAGGGCATCACGGGCGGGCACAACAGTGATGTCGGCGGCGGCCTGGTGTGCCGTCGCCGTCTCTTTCGGCGGGGCGTGTGCGACGGTCCCCGAAGCCCCCTTCGTCTGGGTGGGCGACTGGCGCGAACCGGGGAGCGCCTCCAGGGGTGAGTATGTGATCGGTGTCGGCGACGCCCTGAACGTGCTGGTCTGGGACCAGGAGAAGATGTCGGCGCGCGTGCGCGTGCGAAGCGACGGGCGTGTCTCTCTCCCCTTTCTTGATGACGTGAACGTCGCCGGGATGACGCCGGTCGCCCTCGCGCGGAGCCTCGAGGATCGCCTCAAGCAGTTCATCGTCACGCCTCAGGTGACCGTCGTCGTCGAAGAGGCCAAGCCGCTCAGCGTCTCTGTGCTCGGTCAGGTGCAACAGCCTGGTCTTTTCAACCTCGACCCGAGCGCCAGCGTCGCCCAGGCGCTGGCTGCGGCCGGCGGCCTGAAGGACTTCGCGCACAGGGACCGGATCTTCTTGCTGCGATCGGGCGCCGGGTCCCCCCGCATCCGCATGACCTACTATGACGTGACGAAGGGAACGGGTCGAGCCTTCTCGCTCCGGCTTCAGTCAGGCGACGTCGTGGTCGTCGAGTAGCCGATGCGAGGCCCGCTCCTGCAGTCGCTGATGCTGGCGTTATTGCTGATCCCGATCATGGCCGCGCGCGACGCCAGACCTCGGCGCGGCCTGAAGAAGGCCCTGGTGTGGTTCGTGGGATTCAGTCTCTGGTACGCACTGGCGCTGCGCTTCCTGTATTCACGGCTGTCCTGATCCCCTGGGCCTTCACCTCGTCGATTGCCTGGCCGAGACGGCGCGCAATGCGCGCAGCGTTGGCACCGACCATGATCGAGTCGTGGTTGCCCGGAATCCGAATGATCTCGACGCCGCCCAGGACGGTCTTATCCCATGAGTATGCCGGGCCGCCGGCCCGATAGTAGTAGTCAATCTGCTCGGCCCTGAACAACAGTGCCCTGCCCGGCCACGGCTGCGGCTGGTACCGGCTTTGCGCCGTACTGAAGTTCCGAATCAGATACAACTCGCGCAGCGCCAGTGGTATCGGCTCGCCTGCCGCCAGATGCTTGTCGATCAGCCGTCCGTCACGATCGTCCCGAAAGGACTTGCGGCGTCTGCCAAAAGCGTCACGGAGATACGACGTACCCTCGTGACGAAGACGTCCGAGCCGGGTGAACACGTCGATGTGCGGGAGGGGCATGTGCGGGTGGAACGTGTCGATGAAGGCGAGCAGCCCGATCGGTTCGCCCGCCGCGTCCAGTCTCCTCGCCATTTCGAATGCGACGACGCCGCCCCCGGAGTATCCCGCCAGCAGGTAAGGCCCGTGAGGCTGCACCGACAGAATCTCGTTGAGGTAGGTCTCGGCCATCTGCTCGATCGAGGCTCCCGGTGCGCTGACGCCATCGATGCCCGACGCCTGGAGACCGAAGACGGTCTGACTCGGATCCATCGCTCGCGCCAGGTCCTTGATGTTGAGGACGTTTCCTCCGGCACCGTGCACGACGAAAAGCGGCGTATGGCCGGACCCGCGCTGCACCGCGACCAGAGAGCGCCAGGCCGGAAGGGCGATCAGCCGTGCTCCTGTGTCATTGTCCGCGGGAGTCCGCGATTCGGGTGGCCCGACCCCTGCGATCCGGTCCCGCAACACCGCGGCCATTTCCGCGATGGTGGGTGCCTCGAACAGCGTCGCCAGCGGAAGGTCCACCACGAACGTGTCGCGAATTCGTCGAAACAGCCGAACCGCGAGAAGTGAGTGGCCGCCGAGATCGAAGAAGTCCTCGTGAGCCTCCACATTGCCGAGCTCCAGGACGTCGCACCACATCGCGGTCAGATCGCGTTCGAGGTCATCGACGGAAACCTGGAGCGGCAAGGGGAGATGCGGAGCCGCGATCAGCGAGGCCGATCGGTCCGCGCGCGCGCCGTCGCTGCGGCCGCCCGAACGATTGGCGCGGGCGCGGAGGCGTTCGAGCCACGGCTCCAGCGGCACTGCTGACGCAATGATTTGCGGGTCGAGATCCGCAGCCAGTATGCGGTCGAGTGCGTCGACGCCTTCGGCCGTCGTGATCCCGAGGCGGAGCGCGGCCTCCGCCGGCGATTCGGGATGGCGGCGTAGGTCGGCACCAACAGTCGCCGCCGCCGGCCCGGTTCCCGGTGCCGGCCGTTCGTGCCGCCGCATGATGAATCGCTCGATGACCGCGACCTCCGCGCCTCCTTCGTCGTAGAGCGTCGCGTCGAATGCGCTCGAGCCGTGAGCCTCATCGCCGCACAACCGGACGTGGCTGATGAGCCTGGCCGGGAGCCGATGCCGCAAAAGCACACGCCCGTAAGAGAGCGGCACGTAAACCGTGCTGCGTGAATCGAAGCCGGACACCATCCCCTGCGCAGCAACAGTCGCCATTTCCAGGAGAGCCGGGTGCAGATGGTAGGTATCGAGATCCGCTTCGAAGACGGACGGCAGGGCGAGCGTGATTAGGGCCTCGCGCACGCCCAGTTCGATCCCGAGGACGCTGTTCCAACGGGGGCCGGCATTCGCCAATTCCTGCGCTGCACCCATCTCCGACGCGGAGGCGGGGCGCGGGCAACGCAGGCGAATGGCCCCGATGTCGACGTGCCGGGGCGCCGGAGCATCCGCGTATCCGACCGATCCGAGCGCGAACGGCTCCCGTTCCGATTCTGCGTAGCAGGCGAACGCGCCGCCCGACCCGTGTTCGATACGGATGTGGAGATCGCGCGGGTCTCCTGACGGCACCACGACCGGCGCCAGGAAGCGGACATCGCGGAACTCCACCGCGCGGGGCTCGGGCCGGTGTTCGAAGGCCGCCCGGACGAACTCCAAGAGCGCGGTCGCGGGCAGGACGGCCTCGCCCGAGACGCGCGCCGCCACGACCCAGGGGCTGTTGCGCGAGAGTGACGCACGAAACACGCTGGACCGGCCATCCTCGTTCGCCACCAGGACAGTCGCCGGGTGTCGCGGCCTTGCGCCGTGCCACGGCACATCTGGTCGATGCCCCACCAACCGTTGTACCCGCACCAGGTCCGCCAGCACGCCGACGTCCCGCCAGGGGCCCCAGTTGATACTGAGGGTCCGCCCCTCGGCGCGCCGGTTGCGCGCATGCGCCAGACGGTCGAGAGCGATGCACGCGGCCGTGTATTCAACCTGACCCGGAATGCCCAGTACCGCACTCACAGACGAGAAGAGTACGAACAACTCCGGAGGCTCGGCGGAGAACGGGGCTTCCGAGAGGACCTCGTCGAGCACGAGTGCGGTCTTGAAGTTGGCCTCGAGAACCGGTGTGTCCAGCGAACTGTCGCGCAGAGCGATGATCTGTTCCTGGAGCACCCCCGCGGCATGGAAGACCCCGTGGATGGCGCCGAAGCGTTCATGGACATCGGTCAGCGCCCGCCGCATGGCCTCGCGGTCGCCGGCGCCCGCGACCAGCGTCAGCACGTCGGCGCCGTGCGCACGCAGGCGCTGGACGGCCGCCAGGCCGGCCGGCTCGTTCGCCGAACCGTGCCCGGAGAGACCAGGGTCGACGGGAGCGTCGGGCGTCAGCGGCGTCCGGTCGATGAGCGCGAGCCTGACCGGGCCGCTCGCGGCCAGGTGCTCGGCGATGCTCAGTGCGAAGCCGCCGAGACCACCGGTGATGACGTAGGTACCACCTGGTCGCACCCACTCCTGCGGCATGGTTGGCGGCAGCCGCACGGGGTCGTACCGGCGAATCCAGCGGTAATCGCCGCGGAGCGCGACCTCACCATCGTCCCGGTGATGAAGCTCGCGCACCAGGTTGTCCAGCAGCCGATTCCGTGCCGATCGAGTCATCGGCCAGTCGATGTCGATGCTGGTGCACGAGACGTTCGGATATTCATGGGGAATCACCGTGCACGGGCCGAGCAGGACGGCCTTCTCCGGATCCACCTCGTCGGCGGGGGCGACCGCCTGGAGCTGCGAGGACACGCAGCAGATGTGCAGTGCCGGTTCGTCGGCGGCGATGGCCTGCGCGACGTACACCAGGCTGAAGAAGTTGCGCGCCAGGCCATCTCGATAGTGGCGCTCGGCCTCCGTTTCGTCGTGCCGAGCAGTGCCATCGCCCGTCGCGGGTGGCGTCATCGCCCAGAGGTGCAGCACGTACTGCGGACGCTGGCCCGACTTGCGCAAGGCCTGAGCCAGCGCCTCGTAGTCCATTCGATTGCCGGGATGCACGGAGTAGCAGCCCGGTCCGATGAGCGCGAAGCCGGAGCCCGGTATGACTGCTGTGACGTGATGACCCGAGCCGCGCAGTTCGGCGGCGATGTCGGTGGCGAGCGGCGAGTCGTCGGTCAGCACGAGCCACGAAGACGGCGACGCCGAAACGCGCTGCGGCCGTGCCGACCGCGCCCAGGCTGGCAACGCAAACCAGTCCGCCGGATCGGGCCGTTTGGCGAGCCCGGGCGCGGAGCGAGCCGCAGGCTGCGGGTCCGAATCCCTCCAGCACTGCAGTCGCTCGAACGGGTAGGTCGGCAGTGCAACCCGCCGCCGCCGCTCACCGGAAAAGAGCGTCTGCGAGTCGATTGGCACGCCTGCGGCCCACAGGCGGCCCACGGCGGTCAGGAGGAGCGCCACGTCGGAGTCGGCCTCATCGGGTCGACGAAACGTGGGCGTCATGACTCTCGGCGCCTTCGGTTGTTGACCGAGCAGGCGCGTCAGCGTTCGACCCGGACCGATCTCGATGAAGACCCCGTTCGGCAGGTCTAGCAGGGTCTGCATACCGTCGCCGACGCGGCTGGTGCGTTGCAGTCGCCGCCCCCAGTACACCGGGTCGGTCGCTTCCGCGCCAGCGATCCAGCCCCAGGTCACGTTTGACACCAGAGGCACGGTTGGCGCCTTGAACGACATCCTGCGGCAGTAGCGCTCGAACTCGTCGGTTCGCGCCTCGATCGCGTCCATCTGCGCGGTAGCGCTGGCGTTGGCACCGGGTCTCGTGCAAGCGTCGAGGCTCTCGAGCAGCCGCCCCTCGAATGCGGCAAGCGCCATCGCCTGATGGATGTCGAACACGCCGGCCAAACAAGCGGCGGCGTATTCTCCAGGGCCCTGACCGAACGTCCCGGCTGGCGTAATGCCCCACGCCTGGAGCAAACGACCCACCGCATACTCGACGGCGACGAGTGCCGGAAGGGTTCGTGATGGCCCGTCCATCCGCAAACTCGCGGCGGGTTCATCAGTCGGACCTACGAAGCGACGCACGTCAGGCTCGAGGTCCGGGTCGAGACTGGAGAGGGCCTCGTCGAGAACCTGACGATAGAGTGGTTCGCCTGCGTAGAGACCGGCGCCCATTCCGGCGTACTGCTCGGCCCCGGGGAACATCCACACAACGGACGGCGCCTGCCTGCCCGTGAATGTGTCCGTGATCACCCGGCTGGCTTCAGCCCGATCCAGCGCGCGGACGGCCTCGGCGGCGTTACCCGCCACCACGACGCGTCGGTAGGGCAACGGCTTACGCCCCTCGAGCAGCGTGTACGCCACATCTGCAAGCGCCGCGGGGTTGTCGCCACCGAGGTGCGCCGCCAGCCTGCTCGTCGCCGTCTCGAGGGCGGTCGGCGAACGGGCCGACAACACGAGCATGTGATGACCCCTGGACGGCGTTGTTGCCGGTGGGTCCGCCGCCTGCTCCACCAGCAGGTGCAGGTTCGTCCCTCCCTCGCCCAGCGCCATGACGCCAGCGATGCGACGGCGCCCCGGCGGCACGGTCCAGTCCCGCAAGGTCGCATTGACGTAGAAGGGACTGTTTGCGAAGTGCGCCTCAGGATGTGGCGTTTCGAAGTGCAGAGTGGCCGGAATCTCGCGGTGCTGCAGCGCCAGCACCACCTTGATGAGGCCGACGATGCCCGCTGCGTCTCCGGCGTGACCGATGTTGCCTTTGACCGATCCCACGGCGCAGAACTGCCTCTGCGCGGTAAAGGCGCGGAACGCCTTCGTCAGCGCGACAATCTCGACCGCGTCGCCACTAGGTGAGCCGGACCCATGCGCTTCGACATAGGACACCTCTTCCGGCTGCACTCCGGCAACCGCCAGAGCTTCACCGACCACCCGGACCTGACCGGCAAGGGCCGCGGCCTGGTCACCGAACTCCCGTGCGCCAGAGTTGTTGATGGCTGACCCTCGAATGATCGCTAGGATCCGGTCACCGTCGCGTGTGGCGTCCTCCAGGCGCTTGAGCACCAGACAACCGACCGCGCTGGCCATGACGGTGCCGGCCGCCCGAGCGTCGAACGGACGGCAGTGGCCGTCGGAAGACAGGTTCTCGCCCGGGCTTCCAGGGTGCTGGTCGGAGTACACCGCAGCGCCTCCGGCAAGCGCCATGTCGCACTCGCCACTCAACAGGCTCTGGCAGGCCAGATGGACGGCCACGAGCGACGAGGAACCGGCCGTCTGTACGTCGATGCTCGGCCCGGTCAGGTTCAACTTGCGCGAGACGAGGGTCGCGAGGACGTCTCGATCGCCTGCCCGGTCGCGAGGGCGTCGACCGGCCGCGGCGAAGACGGCAACCGGTCCCTCGACGCGCTCGCCGACGTAACCGGCGTGCTCGAACGCCTCCCAGGCACACTCGAGAAAGAGGCGATGCTGGGGATCGACCGCACTGGCGGCGGGCACGTTCATCCCGAAGAACGCGGCGTCGAAACCAGAAATGTCATCGAGTCGGCCGCGAGCGTCGATGTACGCGGCACCTGGCACACGCCCGACAGCGTCACCCGCGTCGAGCGGTCGCCCCTCGCTCAGGATCGTGATGGACTCGCGGCCGGCGCGAAGGTTGGCCCAGAATTCGCATAGACCCGCGGCGCCGGGGAACCGGCCCGACAATCCGATTATGGCAACCCCCGTGACGCGGCCCGAATCCTCCTGCTCGTCCATCCCAGTAAGGATCATCGCACGCCTTGCCTCGATGGATGGTGTACGCTCTGGGCGCTAAGGACAACCCGTTGGCCGTGATTGCAGAACCGGAGGGCGCCTACCTTCTCACCCCCCTCCAGCAAGGCATGCTTTTTCACTATTTGGAACGGGGGGCACACACCGGGGTCGACGTCGAGCAATTGGATGTGACGTTGTCCGAGGCCGTCGACGTGACGAGGCTGGTGGCCGCGTGGGAGCTCATCGCCGCGCGACATCCGGCCCTGCGGACCCGCTTTCGCTGGGAAGGCCTGGACATGCCCCAGCAGGAGGTGATGGCCACCGTCGACGTACCCGTCCTCCGGCAGGACCTGTCGGGACTGTCCGCCGCGGATCGAACGGCCGAAATTGAGCGATTCCTTGGAGCGGACCGCCTCCGCGGCTTCGACCTCAACACCGCACCCCTCTGGCGGGTCACCTTCTTCGGCCTGGGCGACGCCGGCCAACGAATGGTGTGGACCTACTCCCATGCGATTCTCGATGGGTGCTACAC
>DATLLF010000261.1:0-23760 GCA_035537955.1 Vicinamibacterales bacterium
CACGGCGATCTCCGCCGGCGAGACGGCGCCGATTTCGAGGCCGATCGGCGCGTGCACCCGCTCCAGGCACTCGACCGGCATGTCTTCGGCTGCCAGCGCATCGTAGATCCGCGCAACCTTCGCGCGGCTGCCAATCAGTCCGAGATAGCGGAGGTCCCTCGCCGCCAGGGCGCGCATCGCGTCGAGATCGTGCTGATGTCCGCGAGTCACGACAACGACGAACGCCGCCGACGGAATCGACGCGGCGTGCAGCCATTCGGGGATCGATTCGACGATCACCTCGGCGCCGGGGAAGCGCTCGGCACTCGCGAACTTCTCGCGGTCGTCGATGACGTGCAGGTGAAAGCCGGCGCCTGCAGCGATGCGGCCGAGCTCGAACCCGACGTGACCGGCACCGACGATATAGAGATGCGGATCCGGCTGCAAAGGATCGATATGGACCTCCATCTGTCCGCCGCAGATGAGCCCGTTCTCCTGCGCGAAATCATCGTTCAGGTCGTACTTGACCACCGTCGATCGTCCATCGGCGATGGCTGTACGCGCGCGACCGATCGCGTCATTCTCATAGCAGCCGCCGCCAATCGTGCCGACGGCGCGGCCGTCGGCAAAGACCAGCATCTTCGCACCGGCACGCTGTGGCGTGGATCCCTGCGCGCGGATCACCGTCACGAGCGCGGCGGTCTCGCCGCGCTTCAATGCTTCGGCCGCCGCGGTGAGGACGTCTTCGTTCAGAACAGTACCTCGATCTTCGACCGGCTCTTCACGTCCGCCACGAACGCCTTCTGCCGTTCGTCGCGATGCTTCGCGGTCAGGAACTCACGAATTTTCGTCGACGCGTCGTCGAAGGGCACGTCCTTGCGTTCGACCGACATGATTACGTGAAATCCGAATTGCGTCTCGACGACGTCACTCACCTCGCCCGGTTTCAGCGCGAAAGCTGCGTCGGAAAACGCGGGGACCATGCTGCCCTTGGTGAAGAATCCGAGATCGCCACCCTGCTGCGCGCTGCCATCGGCCGAGTGCTTGCGCGCGAGATCGGCGAAATCGGCGCCGGCCCTGGCCTGTTTCATCAGGTCCTCCGCCTGCGCGCGGGCCTTCTTCTTCGAGTCCTCGTCGAAGCCGGCCGGGCGGATCAGGATGTGGCTGGCGCGAAGCCCGGTGAACTCGTTTGGGTTCTTGTCATAGAACTCGCGCACTTCCGTGTCGGTCACCGCGGGAGTGCTCGCGACCTCGGCCTGTATCAGCTTGTTGATGGCGATGTCGTTGCGAATGTCCGCCCGAAGCCGGTCGAGAGTCATGTTGCGCTCCGCGAGCGCCTTGTTGAACGCCTTCGGGTCGGGGATCTGCTTGCGCAGTTCGGCGATCTTGGCGTCACTGACCTGCTTCGCTTCGGCCGGGGTCACCTCGACCTTGCGAGATTTCGCTTCATGGACGAGTGCGGTGTACGTCAGGAGCTGATCGAGCACGGCGCGAAAGACCTCGTCGCGGCGTCCCTGCGGCACCGGCTGTCCGGCCTGCATTTCCATCTGCTTGAGCAGACGATCGAAATCGCTCTTCGGCACATCCTGCCCGTTTACACGAGCGACAACAGGGGGAATCGTTTCCGGCACCGGCTTGGCGGGCTCGGGCGGCTTCTCCGCCGGTGTGGCCGCACTGGCATTGGGCGCTGCTGACGTTGACGCAGGCGCGGCAGCCTTCTCAGCCGATTTCGCTTCGGTCTGCGCGGGCTTGCGACACGCAGGGGCGGCAGAAATGATGATGATGAGCGCAGCGGCAGCGCCCGTTCGTCCTCTAAACATCTCTTTATTATGGCCGGAAAGTATGTAGGAGACAGACCTCCACGGGCTCCGTGCCCGAAATGAAGGCCTCGCGGAATGTTCGCGGACATCCGGCCGTGGCCAGTTTGCCGGTATCTCTGTCGATTTCCGCGAAGGTGATGCCTTCGGGTACCTCGAACGCTGTGCTCGGACGTCCCGCGAGCGCTCGCATCATGAACGTCGTCCAGATCGGCAGGGCCGCCTGCGTTCCGCTGAGCCCGAGCGGCTGGTTGTCATCGAGGCCTACCCACACAACGGTCAACAGCTCGGGGGTGAATCCCACGAACCAGGCGTCGCGAAGATCGTTCGTCGTGCCTGACTTGCCCGCGGCGTCGTGAACGAACCCGGCGGCGCGCGCGCCCGCGCCGGTGCCCTCGTTGATGACGCTGCGCAGCATATTCGTGACAAGAAACGTGGTGTCGGGTCGCGCCACCGAGCGCGAAGCGGTGACCTCGATCGGGACATCCTTTCCGCCGCTCACGATCCTCGAGATCGGTTTCAGCGGCTTGATCGTGCCCCCGTTGGGGAACAGCATGTAGGCACTCGCCACCTGCAGCGGCGTCGCCTCGAAAACGCCGAGTGCGATCGATGGATACGGACGCGGCGGTGTGCCGGCGCCTACCTTGCGCCATAATCCGGCCACCTGGTCGTAGCCCGCCGCCTCGGCGACCTTGATCGTGACGATGTTGCGCGAGAGCGCCAGCGCACGGCGCAGCGTGATCGGCCCTTCGTACTCGCCGTCGTAGTTGACGGGCGTCCACGTCTGCTCGTTGAACTCCCACGTGGTCGGCTCGTCGATCACGACCGACGCGGGCGTAATGTCGGTGCGTCCTTCGGCGAGCGCGTGCTCGAATGCCGCGAGGAAAACGAAGGGCTTGAACACGGATCCCGGCTGCCGGTTCGCGCTGATGGCGCGATTGAACTGCGACTGGTTGTAGCTGCGGCCGCCGACCAGCGCGAGGATCTCGCCCGTTCGCGGATCAATTGCGACCAGCGCCGCCTGCCCACGCTGTCGCTTGCGCTTCAGCAGGATCTCGTCCACTTTCAGGAGCCCGTCGCGCACGGCGTCCTGCGCCAGTTTCTGCAGATGCATGTCAAGCGTGGTGTACACGTCGACGGCGCCGCTCACTTTGTACTTGCTGTTCAGTTCGTGGCTGACGAGATCGACGAAGTAGGGCGCTTCGTTCTCGAGTGATCGACCCGCCACCTGGAGCGGCTCGTGCGAGGCGCGGTCGGCCGCGTCAGCAGTGATGAACCCCGCGTCCGCCATCGCCTTCAGGACGACGTTGCGGCGTTCCTTCGAGCGTTCCGGATTGTTGAAGGGAGAGTGACGCGGCGGGGACTGGATGACACCGGCGATAGTGGCTGCTTCACTGAGCGACACGTTCGCCACATCCTTGGCGAAGAACAGCCGGGCGGCTTCAGGAACGCCGTGAATGGCGAACGAGCCGCGCTGCCCGAGCCACACATCGTTGAGATACAACTCGAGCACCTGGTCCTTGGTCAGACGGCGCTCGAGCGCGATCGACATGATCCATTCCTGGAATTTGCGCTTGGGCGTTCGATCCTGCGTCAGGAAGGTGTTCTTGACCAACTGCTGCGTCAGCGTGCTCGCGCCGCGCATATAGCTCTTGTCGCCGAACGCGTAATTGAACACGGCGCCGACAATGGCGATGGGATCGATGCCGGGGTGGTCGTAGAACCGGCGGTCCTCTATTGCGAGCACCGCCTGGACCATACGCGCGGGAATCTGTGTGAGCGGGACGTCGCGTCGCTTTTCACGCGCCGTCGTGACCAGCGCGGTGATCAGCGGTGTGTCGAGGGCGAGATGCTCCGACTTCTTGCCCGTGGCGACCGTCTCGATGAAATCGATCGAAGAGGGTTCCTTTTCTTTGCCTCGGGTGACGAAATGGATCCGCGACAGGCGCCCTTTTGCTTCACCGTCGCGAGGCACGATGAGGATCGTGTCGCGGCCGATGGTGAATTCCCCCGGCTGCTCGGCCTTGGCGCGCTGGGCGTACCCGAGATCGTTCAGGCGATCGACGACCAGCCTCGGATCGAGCGACTGGCCCCGGCGCACTTCGAACGGACGCGCGAACACACGCGGGTCGGCGCGATCGAACTCGCCGTGCATGCGCGCGTCGATCATCCGCGAAAAGGTGACGTAGTAATAGATGGTGATGCCGGAGAGCAGCAGGAAGGGGACCGCCACCGCCAGCAGCGCGTAGAGCTTCCACCCCCTCCAGCTACGGCGCTTGCGGCGGCCGCCTTTCGCGTCGCGGCGCTTCGGCAGCGTCGCGAGCACTGCGGTGGGCAGTCCAATGCGGGGTCTTGCCATGTGTTGCGATGTTGAGTCGAGGAGCCCTGGGGGAACGTCGGTATTGTAACCGGCATGTGAAGTAACCTGTTGAACGTCTTCGAAATGGACCCGATCGATCTCCTCGTCTTCGGCCCGCACCCTGACGACATCGAAATCGGTTTCGGTGCGACCGTCGCGCTCCACGTCGCCGGCGGCTTCAGAGTCGGTCTGTGTGACCTCACGCGAGGTGAGCTCGGTTCGAACGGCACGATCGAGGATCGTCTGACCGAGGCCGAAGCTGCCCGCGCCGTCCTCGGCGCCGAGTGGCGTATCAACTTCGGATGGCCGGATGGCGGTCCCTACGATACGTCGGAGCACGTGTCGGACGTCGTTCGGCTGCTGCGCGCCTGCCGTCCCGAAGTGGTGGCCATCCCGTACTGGAGCGATCGCCATCCGGATCACCGCGCGGCAAGCAAGACGCTCAGCCGCGCGATCTTCACTGCGGGGCTTCGGAGGTTCGAACAATCCGGCGGGTTGCCATCCTGGCTCGAGGGCCTTCCGCGGGATGCCGCCGCCGCAACCGACGCGTGGCGTCCGCGCCGCGTCTGCCACTACTTCATCAATGACGACGCACCGGTGTCGTGTGCCATCGACGTCTCGGAGGTATACGACAAGAAGCGGCAGGCGCTCAGGTGCCACACCACGCAGTTCCTGCCCGCGGGCGATGACGCGGTGTCGACGCGACTGACGGACTCTACTTTCTTCCGGCTGATCGAAAGCCGCGACATGCGACTCGGCGCTCTGACCGGTGTCGCATACGCAGAAGGCGTGGTCATCCGGGAGCCGCTCCTTCGCAAGTCGCTCTTCGACGATCGAGGCACGCCGTGAACATCGGTATCGTCTGCTATGCCTCCGTCGGCGGCAGTGGCATCGTCGCCACCGAGCTCGCGAAGGCACTGGCGGTGCGCGGGCATGGCGTCCACGTGATCAGCACCGACCCGCCGTTTCGCCTCGGTGACTACCAGCCCGGTCTGTGGTTCCACCGAGTGAACGCCCCGGCGTATCCGTTGTTTCGCGAGCCGCAGTACGTCATCTCGCTGGCGACGCGGATCGTTCAGATCGCCCGGGAGTTCGGGCTCGACATCGTGCACGCGCACTACGCAGTGCCGCACGCGACGGCGGCGTACCTGGCGCGACAGATCCTCGTCGAGTCGTGCGACGTGCCGCACGTTCCGCGCATCATCACCACATTGCACGGTACCGACATCACGCTGGTCGGCAGCGATCCCTCGTACGCGGAAACGGTGGCGTTCTCGATCGCGCAGTCGGATGGGGTGACGGCCGTGTCCGACAGCCTGAGGGCCGACACGTATCGATCGCTCGCTGTCGAACGCGACATCTCGGTGATCCCGAACTTCCTCGACTGCGGCGTATACCGGCGTACGCCCAACGAGGCGTTGCGCGCGCGGCATTGCGCGGCCGGATGCGAAAAGGTGATCGTGCACCTGTCGAATTTCCGCCCTGTGAAACGGCCCAAAGCGGTCGTGGAAGTATTTGCCCGAATCGCCGCACAGGTGCCGTCGCGGCTCCTGCTCGTCGGGGAAGGGCCCGAGCTGGGCGCCGCGCTCGAAACGGCGCGCGCACTCGGCGTGTCCAAGTCCGTGGATGCGCTCGGAGAGCAGGACCAGATTCTGCCGTTGCTGTCGATTGCGGATCTCTTCCTGCTTCCGTCAGAGCAGGAGAGTTTCGGCCTGTCGGCACTCGAGGCGATGGCCTGCGAAGTGCCCGTGGTCGCGTCGCGCGTCGGCGGTCTTCACGAGGTCGTGCAGGATGGGGAGACAGGGTTTCTTCTGCCGCCTGACGATCTCGACGGCATGGCCGAGTGCGGTGTCCGGCTGCTGACGGATCCTGCGCTGCACCGGCAGTTCGCGGCCGCTGGCCGCCGCCTGGTGGTCGAGCGGTTCTGTGCCGATCGCGTGGTCCCTATGTACGAGGCGTTCTACCGCAGTCTTGTCGAGGCGCGCACGCTCTAGAGTGGGGCCGTTCGCAGATTCCTGGCGAGAGATCGCACGCTGATGAAATTCGCCGACGAGTACGTGTCGTGCGTCCTCAACGAGAACTTCGAGGACGCCAAGGCGCAGTTTCTGCTGCCCTTGATGTCCATTCACCGCGCGCACCTCGTGATGCTCGCCGAGCGCGGAATCCTGCCGCGACCGGAGGCGCGTGCCCTCCGCACGGCACTTGACCAGGTGCCGCTCGAAGCCGTCAAGCAGGTGAAGTACGACGGCACCTACGAGGATCTGTTCTTCTACGTCGAACGGCTGATCGTCGAAGGCTGCGGCGAAGAGACCGCCGGCCGGCTTCACACCGCGCGCTCCCGCAACGACATCGATATGGCCATGTACCGCATGCAGCAGCGTCGCCTCATTCTGGCGCTGGCTGGTGCGGGGCTGGCGTTGCGCGAAACGCTGTTAGAACATGCAGCCCAGCATCGCCAATCCGTATACGCCGCACACACCCACACGCAGCCCGCGCAGCCGTCGACGATCGCGCATTATCTGCTGGCGGTGGTCGAACAGCTCGAGCGCGACACCGCGCGGCTGAAGGCGGCCCACGCGAGCACGAACAGAAGTCCGCTGGGGGCGTGCGCCATTACCGGAACGGGTTTTCCAATCGATCGTGAGCGGACCGCAGCCCTCCTCGGCTTCGACGGAACGACGGGGAATACGTACGGAAGCATCGCGACCGTCGACTATCTGCTCGAGAGCGTCTCGGCCGCCGCCGTCATGCTGACCGGTCTCGGCCGTGTCGTGCAGGACCTGCTGCTCTGGTGCACGTCGGAGTTCGGTTACCTGCGACTGGCGGACGGCTTCGTGCAATGCAGCAGCATCATGCCGCAGAAGCGGAACCCCGTGGCGCTCGAGCACGCACGCGCCATCGCCAGCAAAGGCGTCGGCCAGGCGACGGGAATCATCCTGAGCGTCCACAACACGCCCTTCGGCGACATCGTCGACACCGAAGACGACTTACAGCCGCTCGTGTTCTCGACGTTCAAGGATGCGGTTCGAGCGGTGCGGCTGGTGGCCGCGGCTATGAAGGAGGCGGTGTTCGATCGGGAGGCGCTCGCGGCGAGAGCCGAACAGGGGTGGATCACGGTGACGGAACTGGCTGATACGCTGACGCGGGAGCGCGACATCGCGTTCAAGACGAGTCACACCGTCGCCTCGAGGTTCGTCGCGGCGTGCGCAGCGCGTCCGCAGGAACCGCGCACGCATGTTCTTCGCGATGTCTCAGCGGGCGTCCTCGGCCGCGCGCTCGAGTTCAGCGAGGAGGAACTGGCGCGCGTGCTGAGCCCCCGGAATTTCGTCGAAGTCCGTACGACGCACGGTGGCCCTGCACCCACGGTGACTGCGAAGGCGATCGACGCGTCACGTTCAACACTCGCCAGCGATCAGGAGTGGCTCGCGAGGAATCTCGAGCGTCTGGACACCGCCGAGGCAGAGTTGGCTACGGCTATCGCCGAATTGTGATGCGGACCTGAAGGTCCGCGCTTGTCCGAGAGCCGGGAGCCTAGATAGTGATCACCCAATGCTGGCCCATGTCGAGGGGCAGCTCGTCGAGGAGACGATCGACGAGCGCGGGGCCGTAGCGATTGAGGAAGAAGATCACTCCAAGAGTGCGTTCCTGCGGATGACCGAGCGGAAAGACCTGAGCCTGCGCACGATAGAACTGCCGGCGCAGTGTCTCGTCGCGCTTCTTCGCCGCCTGGATCACCTTGTTCTGCAGCCCTTTGAGGTCGTGTTCCATCTTGCCGAGCGTCGTGCGTGCCGCGCCGGCGAGCGTCGGGTCCACGGCGGTGACCACCTCGATGACGCGGTCGAGCGCGCGGCGCATTGCCATATCGGCATCGGTGAGCGCCTGTTCGACTGCTGCCGGGAGCTGTGACTGGAGCAGCCGGTTCAGCGCGGATTCGTCCTGCGGCTGAAAATCCTCGAATGGAACGTCATAGCGGGTGAGAAAGCGGCGGGTTGCCGAATCGATCAGGGTGGCGGTCGCGCGCGGATACATCAACGGCATTGGCACGCCGAAGTGCTCGTACACACCACGCAGCTGGCCGAGATAAGCGAGCTCGCTCGGGCCAGCGACATAACAGACGGTGGGGAAGAGTGCGTCCTGCACGATCGGCCGCAGGAGCACGTTCGGACTGAATCGCTGTGGATGATCCACGGCCTCCGCCGCGAGCGCGGAGGGGGGGAAGGTCTGATCCCCCACGGCAAGTGCATCCCCCTGGCGGCGAATGGGCGTCCGCGCGCTGTCGAGACGGAACAGCGCGACAGCGTCTGGGTGCGGAATCACCTGCGGCTCATGGCCACGTGCGGCAAGTTCCTGCCCGGCGCTCGCGGCGAGTGAAGAGGTGCGTCCAGGGAACTGCAACTCGCGCGCGAACAGGTCGGCGACCAATGGCTTGGCCGCCGGATCCGCTGACTCGAACACGATCAGGCCGTGCGGCCCGAGCAGGGATTCGAGCCACCGGCCGAACGCTTCGCCCATGCGGACGCCAGGCCTCCACGCGCCGCGAGCGGCATCGAGCACCCCGTCAGTGAAATCGGTTGGTGCAAGCGCCGCGCGCAATTCGTCGATCGTGCCGGCGACGCGCTCGTCCAGTGTCAGCGCGGCGATCGGGAGCCGCCCGGCTCCCTCTGGATCCGGGAGCGTGATCGTGCGCGGATGAAGATCCCCGTCGAGGACGGTCGTGCCGCGGACCTCGTCCCAGTCGTGGTCCTCGGCATCGATCCAGAAGATGGCGACGGCCGGTATGCGCTGCTCCGCGGCGGTGCGGCGTGCGAGTTGAATGGCCGTGATCGCCTTGAGCAGCGTGAACAGGGGTCCGCCAAACGCGCCCGCCTGCTGGCCGGTGACGATCGCGACCGTGTCGGTTTGGCGAAGAAGGGCGGCAGCGGCTCGCGCCTGTGCCGGAGCGTTGCGGCGCTCCTGTTGACCGCCAACGATGCCTGCGATCCCATCACGATTGCGGCGATGCTGCTGCGTGCGTGCGATCGCTGAGGCCCACGCGTCGCTCGAGGCCGGATCGCCGGCAAACAGCGGCGCCACGGTGGCGAAGTTGCTGGAGTACTCGCCTGCGAGCGGCCGGACCCAGCCAAGCCGGCGCACGTCGATGCCGCTACAGGAGGCGACGTCTTCAGCGGGTGGCACGGCCTCGTACTCTCTCAGAGCCTTCTGAAACATGTCAAGGTGACCCACTTCGTGTTACATTTTTTCGACCCGCCTCGAAGGAGCTCCAGACACTGACACGAGACGACCCTTCTGCGTTCGCTCCGCCGCCCGCGTTCGGCCCCTTTCGGGTGCTGCACCAGGTCGGGGTGGGCGCGCTCGGTCCCGTGTTCCGTACCTATGAGCCGACGAGGGATCGTCTCGTAGCGGTCAAGGTTTTTCGTCTCGATATCACGCCCGAGCAGGCGCAATCGCTTGCGGACGAGCTCGTCAAACCCTCGGAAGCTGGGCTGTTCCACCCCTCGATCGTCGAGCCGATTGCCGCTGGCGTCGAAGGGACGTCCGCGTATCGAGCGGATGAATACGTCGCCGCCGAAACACTCGATGTCGCGCTGCGGCACTACGCGCCCGCGCCCATCGAGAAGGTTCTGCCCTTCATCACGCAGCTCGGCGGAGCCATCGACTTCGCGCGCACCGCCGGGATCGGTCACGGCGCCCTGCATCCACGCGACGTATTCGTTACGCCTGAAGAGGCGCGAGCCGGCGGATTCGGTGTGGTCGAAGCGCTCGAGCGTGTCGGTCTGCGCGCACCGGTCCGACGTCCCTACACCGCGCCCGAGCGGATCGCGGGCGGTGCATGGGGAGCTCCGGCGGACGTGTTCTCGCTCGCCGTCATCGCCTACGAACTGATGACTGGCAGGCGCCCGTCCGGCACTGGCACACAGATCGCGCCGGTGACGGGTGGTGCCTACGCCGCGGCGGTCCACGCCGTGATCGTGCGCGCGATGAACGAGGATCCCGCGCGGAGATATCCGAGCGCACTCGCTTTTGCGTCTGCTCTCGACGCCGCGTCCGGGGGCGAGCGCGTCGAAGCGACTGCGTTCACAGCCGTCACGGCCGTTCCGGAGGACGTCGACGCCGTCGTCGAGGACATGCCTCCTCCGATCCTCAGCGCTCGCGCCGAGCCCGCGCAGGCGGCACTCGAAGACGCCGAGTTCCGCGCTTCGGAACTGGACTTCGACGACATCACGGTGGAACGTGATCTTCAGGATGAAGCGCCGATCGCCCCGATCCGCGACCAGATCCCCGGCGACCTGACCGCAGCGGCCGCGACTCTCGATCGAACGCGGTTCGACGATGAGGGCATCGAGGATCTCGCGATCGAGCGGGTCGAACGCGACGACGACATGGACTCGTTCGCCGACGAGTTCGCGATTGCCGCACCGGCTGCCGACGACGAGATCCCTGCGCCGGCCAAGACATCAGCGGCGCGGCATGTGCCCGCTCGAGTGCTCCCCGTTGAGGAAGTAGAGGAAGTGGGGGAAGACGACGACGTCTCCGTTCCGTACGCTGGTGCGCCGCCGCTCAGCGGCTACGGCGGCGATCCGGTCGTTCGCGAGCAGCGCGGCTTCGGCTTCGTCTCCGTCGCGGTGACGGTTGTTCTCGCGCTGCTCGTCGGCTTCGCCGCGGGGTATGCGGTGAGAGGCGCGCCTGCCGCGACGGCGAGCGACACGACGGAGCCGGCCAGTAGTAGTCCCGATGCGGCGACGTCCACCAAGCAGGCGGCGACGCCCTCCGCGCCGGCCCCGAAGCCATATTCGGAGCAGGCCGTGGCGCCCGCGCCCTCGGAGCCGCCGCCCGCGGTGTCCGAGGTGCCCACTGCCGGTGCGGCAGCGAACCCCGCTCCTCGGCCCGAAGCGCCCGCGCCGCCCAAGCCCGCGGCTTCGGCAACGACAGGGACGGTAGACGTTCGATCGACGCCCTCCGGCGCCGGAGTGACGTTGGATGGTCGTTGGCGCGGACGCACGCCACTGACCGTGGCGGATCTCAAATTCGGCACGTACACCGTTCGCGTCGTGCAGCCGGGATTCGCGACCGCGCGAGAAGACGTTGCGCTCTCCTCGGCGACACCATCGCGCGCGCTCTCATTCCGGCTGCAGCGCAGCGCACCCCCGCCGCCGGCGACGCGCCCGGCCGCGCGGGATTCCGCGACGCGCAAACCCGCGGCTGTGGAGTCGTACGTTGGATCGATCTACGTGGACTCACGCCCTCGAGGCGCGCGCGTGCTCGTCGACGGCAAGTTGATGGGAACGACGCCGGTGCGCATCCCCGAGATTCCCGTCGGTTCGCACGTCGTGCGTCTTCAGCTCGAAGATCATAGAGATTGGAGCACGAGCACCCGTGTAACCTCCTCTCAGGAGTCGCGCGTCACCGGATCGCTCGAACGCATCAGATGAAAGCAACCCTCGCTCTCGAAAATGGCCTCATATACGAAGGCGATGCCGCAGGCGCGCCCGGCGAAACATCGGGTGAAGTCGTCTTCAACACGAGCATGACGGGCTACCAGGAGATCCTCACCGACCCTTCCTACTCCGGACAGATCGTCACCATGACCGTGCCCGAGGTCGGCAACTACGGTATTGCCGACGAAGACGGCGAATCGCGCGGCACGCAGGTGGCGGGATTCATCGTCCGCGAAGAATCGCCCATCGCCAGCAACTGGCGCTCTGACGCAACGCTCCGCGAATACCTGACACGCAACAACGTCGTCGCCATCTCCGGGATCGACACGCGTGCGCTGACGCGCGTTCTGCGATCGGCGGGGGTGATGCGCGGTGTGATCGCGACCGGTGACGTCGATCCGCGCGAACTGATCGAGAAAGCGCGCGCCGTTCCGTCGATGGAAGGGTCGGATCTCGTCCTCGGTGTCACCTGCGACGCGCCGTTCGAGTGGGCGCCCGCACCGTCCGACGAGTTCGCGCCCGTCCCGGAACGCCGCGCCGGCCGTCCGCTGCGCATCGCGGCGTACGACTACGGGATGAAATACAACATCCTGCGGCGATTCACGGCGCACGGCTGCGACGTGCGCGTTTTTCCCGCGACGGCGCCCGCGGCGGAATTGCTGGCCACTTCACCCGACGGGGTGTTTCTCAGCAACGGGCCCGGCGATCCTGCCGTGCTCAACTACGCGATCGCGAATGCGCGCGACGTGATGAACGCCGACGTTCCTGTCTTCGGCATCTGCCTGGGGCACCAGATCCTTTCGCTCGCGATGGGCGGAGAGACGTACAAGCTGAAGTTCGGCCATCGCGGCGCGAACCATCCGGTGAAGGACCTGGAGACCGGAAAGGTGGAAATCACTTCGCAGAACCACGGGTTCGCCGTCGATCCCAAATCGTTGCCCGCCGACGTACGCGTGACGCACGTCAACCTGTACGACGGCACCGTTGAAGGCCTGAAGCACGAAACGAAACCCGTCTTCTGCGTGCAGTACCATCCGGAAGCGGCGCCGGGCCCGCACGATGCGGATTATCTGTTCCGCCAGTTCCTCGACGCGATGGAACAGCGTGCCTGACGCACTCGGGGTCGTCGTGCCGGCCGTAGGCCGTCGTTCACCTTTCGAATAATGCCAAAGCGTTCAGACATTCATCGCGTCCTCGTGATCGGTTCGGGGCCGATCGTCATCGGCCAGGCGTGCGAATTCGACTATTCGGGGACGCAGGCGTGCAAGGCGCTGCGCGATGAGGGGATCGAGGTCGTGCTGGTCAACAGCAACCCGGCCACGATCATGACCGATCCGGAGATCGCGGACCGTACCTACGTCGAGCCGCTCACTCCCGAGGTCGCCGCTCAGATCATCGAACGCGAGAAACCGGACGCGATTCTGCCCACCGTCGGCGGTCAGACGGCACTGAACCTGGCCATCGCGCTCGCCGAGAACGGCACCCTCGAGAAATACGGCGTCGAGCTGATCGGCGCCTCGGTCGACGCCATCAAGCTCGCCGAAGACCGCCTGCTGTTCCGCGAGGCCATGCGCGAGATCGGCGCGGATGTGCCGCGATCCGTCTACTGCCGATCGCTCGACGAGGCGATGAACGCAGTCGAGGACATCGGGTTCCCCGCGATCATCCGTCCGTCGTTCACGATGGG
This sequence comes from Vicinamibacterales bacterium, assembly GCA_035537955.1. Taxonomy (GTDB): domain Bacteria; phylum Acidobacteriota; class Vicinamibacteria; order Vicinamibacterales; family 2-12-FULL-66-21; genus JACDCA01. The sequence continues at coordinate 13,279 of DATLLF010000261.1, forward strand.
AGGGGTGGGCGGCGGCATCGCCTACAACATCGAGGAGTTCCGCGAGCTGGCTGGGCGCGGCATCGAGATGAGCCCCGTCCACGAGATCCTCCTCGAGGAGTCGATCATCGGCTGGAAAGAGTTCGAGCTGGAGGTGATGCGCGACAAGGCCGACAACTTCGTCGTCATCTGCTCGATCGAGAACGTCGATCCGATGGGCGTGCACACCGGTGACAGCATCACCGTCGCGCCGGCGCTCACGCTGACGGACCGCGAGTACCAGCGCATGCGCGACCTTGGCCGCCGGATCATCCGGCGCGTCGGCGTCGAGACGGGCGGGTCGAACATCCAGTTCGCCATCAATCCCGACGACGGCCGGATCATGGTGATCGAGATGAACCCGCGTGTTTCGCGGTCCTCGGCGCTGGCATCGAAAGCGACCGGGTTCCCGATCGCGAAAATCGCGGCAAAGCTCGCGCTCGGCTACCACCTCGACGAGATCCCCAACGACATCACGCGGCTGACTCCCGCATCGTTCGAGCCGACCATCGACTACGTCGTTGTCAAGGTGCCGCGCTGGGCCTTCGAGAAATTCCCGCGCGCGGATCGAACGCTGACGACGCAGATGAAGTCGGTCGGCGAGGTGATGGCGATCGGACGCACGTTCAAGGAAGCGTTCATGAAGGCGTTCCGCTCGCTGGAGCTCGGGAATGCCGGATTGCTCTTCGGCCAGCCTGCGTCGAGCGGTCGCGAGGGGCTGACCAACGAAGAAGAACAGGGCGCGCTGCAGCGCGAGCTGAGCGTGCCGAACGACCGTCGCATGTGGGCACTGTTCCGGGCCCTGGACCGCGGGTGGACGACCGACGAGCTGCACGCAGCGACGAAGATCGACAAGTGGTTCCTCGTCCAGTTCTCCGAGATCGTCGAGCTCGCGCGTTCCGCCGCGCTCGTCGGCCTGCGCGGGATCTCCGCTGACATGCTGCGCACCCTGAAGCGGGCCGGCATCGCCGATCGCGAACTGGCAACCGTTCTCGGTGGCACGGAGGAAGCGGTCCGCCAGACCCGGCTCGAGCACGGCATCAAGCCCGCCTACAAGCGCATCGACACCTGCGCGGCCGAGTTCGAGTCGTTCACGCCATATCTCTACGGCACCTACGAACGCGAGTGCGAGGCGGACCCGACGCCGCGTGCGAAGGTCGTGATCCTCGGCAGCGGCCCGAATCGCATCGGCCAGGGGATCGAGTTCGACTACTGCTGCTGTCATGCGGCCTTCGCCCTGCGCGAAGAGGGGTTCGAGACCGTGATGGTCAACTGCAACCCCGAAACCGTCTCCACCGACTACGACACGGTCGATCGCCTGTATTTCGAACCGCTGACGTTCGAAGACGTCACGGCGATCATCTCCCGCGAACAGGAGGCCGGAGCGGACGTGGCGTGCGTCGTCCAGTACGGAGGGCAGACGCCGCTGAAGCTTTCGCTCTCCTTGCAAGAGGCAGGGTATCGGATCATCGGCACGTCGCCCGACTCCATCGATCTCGCCGAGGACCGCGAACGCTTTGCGAAGCTGCTCTGGGATCTCGGCATCCCGCAGGCGCCGAGCGCGACGGCCACCTCGGTGGAGGAAGCGCGTGAGGCCGCCGGGTCCATCGGCTTCCCGCTCGTTGTCCGTCCCTCCTACGTGCTCGGCGGCCGCGCGATGGCGATCGTCTACGACGTCGCCGCGCTCGACCGTTACATGACCAACGCAGTTGCCGCGTCCCCGGGTCACCCGATCCTCATCGACAAGTTTCTCGAGGATGCGGTGGAGCTCGACGTCGATGCGGTGGCCGATTCAACCGGTGCGGTGATCATCGGCGGCATCATGGAGCACATCGAAGAGGCGGGCATCCACTCGGGCGACAGTTCCTGCGTCGTTCCGCCATTCAAGGTCATCGACCGGCACGTCGAATTGATCCGCGACTACACACGGCGGATCGCACGCGCGCTGAAGGTGGTCGGATTGATGAACGCGCAGTTCGCCATCCGCGACGATACGGTGTACGTGCTCGAGGTAAATCCCCGCGCATCACGGACGGTGCCGTATCTCTCCAAGGCAACAGGGGTGCCGCTCGCGAAGGTGGCCGCGCGTCTCATGATCGGGCGCACTCTCGCGCAACTCGGATTCACCGAGGATCTCGAAGTCTCAGGATTCTTCGTCAAGTCGCCGGTGTTTCCGTTCGTGCGGTTTCCCGGTGTCGACACGATCCTCGGCCCCGAGATGAAGTCGACGGGCGAAGTCATGGGCGCAGCGCCCACCTTCGGGAATGCGTTCGCGAAGGCGGCGATCGCCGCGGGCGTGCACCTGCCCAGAGGCGGGACAGCGTTCATCAGCGTGAACAACCATGACAAGCCGGCCTCGGTGCAGATCGCGCGCGACCTGCGCGACATCGGCTTCGCCATCGTGGCGACGCGGGGGACGGCGAACTACCTGCGCGCGCACGGCGTCGACGCGGCGATCGTCTTCAAGGTGAACGAGGGGCGGCCGCATGTCGGGGACGAGATCCTCAACAACCGTATCCATCTCGTCATCAACACGCCGCTCGGCCGCGAGTCGTTCTTCGACGACCGCACGGTGCGTCGCGTCGCGATGATGCACGGCGTCCCGTGCATCACCACGCTCACCGGCGCCGCGGCGGCCGTGAACGCGATCAAGGCGATGCATACCGAGAGCCTCACCGTCCGCGCATTGCAGGAATACCACGCAGAAACTGCCACCGGAAAGGCCTGAGGGCCGTTCATATTTCGACGCCGACCGGTGAACCTGGCCGACGAGCGCCGTTGATTTCCTCTCGTCTCTTCGAGGTTGTCGTTTTGCAGCACGCGTATCTTCGTGCGCGTGCCCGCTGCGTTCGTTGCCCTTCCCTTGATTGTCGGTGCCTCCGCCGGCGTCGTTCTCTCTGCATCCGTTCCTGATCGCCTGATTCTTCTGTGTGCATTCGCGAGCGTCCTCTGCACGCTGGCGGGTGCCGGGTTCTTCGCCGACGATTTCGACGTCGCCGTCGCGCTGTGCGTGTGTCTCGGGTGCCTGTTCGCGGGGTACTCGCTGGCAGGGACCGCGACACGATCTCTCGTCCACCCCCCACTGCTGGACTGGTTCGAGTTCCGCGGCCGTGAGGGAGTCGAGCCCGTCGTGCTCGAAGGGCGGCTGCGCGAGGACGCGGCGCAATTCGACTACGGCGCGGCGCTGACGGTCGATGTTGAATCCGCCGCTGATATCGGTGCGGCGGCGGTCCCTGCGGCGGGTGGCGTGCGGCTGATTGCCGCGGGTACTCCGGACCGCGAGCGAGTCACCGAATGGCGCGCCGGCCGCCGCGTGCGTGTGACGGCTCGCCTCAGGTATCCCGCCTCCTTCAGCGATCCCGGTGTGCCGGACGAGCGCTGGCAGCTCGCTCTACGCGGCGTCGTTCTCGCAGGCACCGTGAAGAGCGCGTCTCTTGTCGAACGGGTCGGTTGGGGAACGTGGCTCGACGAGTGCGCTGCGTCAGCCCGCGCGTGGACGCGCCGGGTGATCGCACGGCACGTCGGCCGTCTGGATGCACGCTCCGCCGCGGTGGCCACCGCGATCCTCATCGGCGACCGCACAGGCCTTTCCGAAGAAGACGAGCGGCGTCTCCAGCAGGCGGGCACCTACCACGTGATTGCGATCTCCGGAGGGAACATCGCGATTCTCACGACGCTCCTCGTCTTCGGCGCTAGGGTGGGTCGTGTGTCGTATCGCGGAGCAGCCGTCGCCAGCATCCTCATCCTGCTGTTCTATGGAGAGGTCGCCGGCGGGGCGGCGTCGGTGAGTCGCGCGGTCACCGCGGCGGTCGTCTTCCTGGTGTCGCTCGCCCTCGATCACCGCGGGTCGACGCTCAATGTTCTCGCAGTTGCCGCGGCGATCGCCATCGGTGTACGGCCTGCGACGACGCTCGACGGCGGCTTTCTGCTGTCGTTCGGCGCGACCGCGGGGATCATTCTTGGCGTGCCTCTGCTCGTGCGATGGAAACCAGCGCCAGGCAAATGCGCGTTCGCAAGAGCCGTCAGTGAGACCCGTCGCGCGGTGACGGGCATTGCCGCGGCGACACTCTGCGCCGAGATCGTGCTTCTGCCAGTCAGCGCGTCGTTGTTCTCGCGCGTCACCGCGGCCGGCCTGGTCCTCAACTTCGCGGCGATTCCTCTGATGACAGCCGTTCAGTGTGGATCGATGGCGCTGCTCGCCATTGCACCGGCGTGGACCGCCTCGGCGGATGCGCTCGGGCACGGCGTTCACTGGAGCGCCTGGGCGCTCATAGAATCGTCGTCGCTCGTCGAGTTCTTTCCCTGGGCGTCGCGCGACGTGCCGCCACCGGCGTTGTGGGTGAGCGCGCTGTACTACCTGACGTGCACCGCCGTCGTTTTCTGTCCGCCTTACCGCCGCGCGTCGGTGGCCGCGCTCATCGCCGTGGGAACCGTCATCGTCTCCGGTGCGGGACCAGCCCAGGGCCGCGTAGCCCCCGCACCAGCGGGTGTGCTCCGCGTCGTCGTAATGGACGTGGGGCAGGGTGATGCGACGCTCGCGATCCTGCCGGGCGGCGCCGCGCTCCTCATCGACGCCGGCGGGCTTGCGGGCGCGACCTTCGACATGGCTGCCCGAGTCATTCTGCCCGCGATGCGAGGGCTGGGAGTCCGCGATCTCCACGCGTTCGTAATCACGCATGGCGATCCTGATCATGCGGGCGGCGCCGCCGGCCTGGTGCGGCGAGTGGACGTGGCGAACGTCTGGGAAGGTGTTCCGGTGCCGCCGAACGCCCTGTTGCGCGAGCTCAAGGAACTCACCCACATGCGGCACGTTGTCTGGCGCACCGTGCGGCCTGGCGACGTCGAACGATCCGGGGAAGTCGAGGTGCGCGTGCACCATCCCCCTGAGCCGGATTGGGAACGCCAGCGCGTCAGAAACGATGACTCGGTGGTGCTGGAGTTGCGATACCGCAACGTCTCGATCCTGCTGCCCGGCGACATCGGAGGCGAAGGTGAGCACGCAGTCCTCTCGCGCGTCTCGCTCGCGCCGCTCGTTGTACTCAAGGCCGCGCACCACGGCAGCGCGACCTCTAGCACCGAAGAGTTTCTCGACGCGACCAGGCCGAAGGCCGTGATCTTCAGTACCGGCCGCAACAACCGCTTCGGTCATCCGGCACCACTGGTCCTAGAGCGGTTTCGGACGAGAGGGGTGGACATGTTCAACACCGCCGAAGACGGCGCGGTGTTCGTGGAGACAGATGGGGACAGATTGGAGGTGAGGGCGTGGAAAACGAACAAGACGTTGGTCGCTTACGCGAAACACGACGACGCAACGACACGATGACACGACTCAGTCCTTCAGGGCTTCGTGTTGACTCGCCGCTGTCTCCAGAACAGGAAAATATCGTGAGCGGAGTAATGGACGCCGCCTTTACCGTCCATCGAGCAGTCGGCCGGTTTTCAACGAGAAGATCTATCAGCGCGCACTGTGCCTTGAACTCGACTCGCGCGCCCTCAGGTTCGAGTGTGAGAAGGCGATAGAAGTGAAATTCAGGGAGTGGCGAATTCCCGGTCAAAGAGTGGATCTGCTGGTCGAGCAATTCGTGCTGGTCGAGGCCAAAGTCGTTCCGAAGCTCCGCGCCATCCACAGAGCGCAGGTGGTGTCGTACTTGAAGACCCTGGATCTGCGTATTGGGCTGCTGATCAACTTCAACGTTGCAGTCCTGAAGGACGGTTTCAAGCGAGTCGTGAGGTAAGTCGTTGTTTCGTCGAGTCCTCGAGCCGTCGTGCGATGCCGAAGGCGCGCCGTGGCGTCGTTCCCGTTATGCCTTCACCTGCTGCCACACCCGCTCCATTTGGTCGAGCGTCGCGTCGTGGATGGACTGACCCCGCTCCTCGAAGACGGCTTCGAGCGCTGAGAAGCGGCTCGTGAACTTCTCGTTCGCCTTGCGCAGCGCAGATTCGGGATCGATGCCGAGTTTTCGTGCGAGGTTGGCAATCGAGAAGAGCAGATCTCCCATTTCCTCTTCCTCGCGCTCGCGTGTCTCGTGCGCCGCGGCATCGCGGAGCTCGGCGACCTCCTCTTCGATCTTGGCGATGACATCCTCGGTCTTCGCCCAGTCGAACCCCACCGCGGCAGCCCTGGTGCTGATCTCATTGGCTCGTGCGAGGGCAGGCATCGAGCGGGGTATGCCGGCGAGCAGTGCCTTGCGCTCGCCGCGGCTCTGCTGTTCGTTCGATTTGATCTGCTCCCATTGCTCGAGAACCTTCCCCGGCGTATTGACACCGGCGGTGTCGCCGAACACATGCGGATGCCGCCGAATCAGCTTGTCGCTGATGTGTCGCACGGAATCCGAGACGCTGAACTGACCGGCGTCGGTCTCGATCTGCGCGAGGAACACACCCTCGAAGAGGAGGTCACCGATCTCTCCCTTCAGATCATCGTGGTCCGAGCGGTCGATCGCATCGAGCACTTCGTAAGTCTCTTCGAGAACGAAGCCGCGCAGCGATTCGAGCGTCTGCTCGCGATCCCATGGGCATCCGCCGGGTGCGCGAAGCCGCGCCATGATGTCGACGAGCTTCTGGAATTCTTCGCCCGCGGAGCTCTGCGGCAGCCCTTCGGAGCCGATTTTCGCCATTGCGGCCTATGCTAGCATTCGGTCGTGGAGTCGACGGAGTCGGGCATCAGCTTCGCGCAGTTCATCATTTCACTGGGAACGACAGCTGCCGTTCACTTCGGCGATCTGCCCGATCCGGTGAGCGGGGAGCATGGCGATGCCAACCTCATCGCCGCCGCGCAGATGATCGATCTTCTTTCTCTGCTCCAGGATAAAACGCGCGGCAACCTCGACCCTGCCGAATCGAAACTCCTCGACGATCTGCTGTTCGACCTGCGCATGCGCTTCGTCCAGGCGCAGCAGCAGCCCCGCGTCGTCCAGCCCTGACCTCGTGAAGATCACGTTTCTTGGCACGGGCACGTCCCACGGCGTGCCGATGATCGCGTGCGACTGTTTGACCTGCCGTTCCGAGGATCCTCACGACAAGCGGCTGCGCCCATCGATCTACGTGCAGATGGACGACGGCACCAGCATCCTCGTCGACGCCGGCCCCGACCTGCGGCAACAGGCGCTCACGCACGACCTGCGCCGAGTCGATGCGATTCTTTTCACCCACGGCCACGCGGATCACATTCTCGGCCTCGACGAGACGCGCCGCTTCAGCGGACCGCGGAAACGGCCGATGATCTGTTACGGCGACGCGATGACGTTGAGCGAAGTGCGGAAGATGTTCGCGTATGTGTTCGATCCGTCCACGCCACGTGGAGGTGGGTTGCCGCAGCTGGACCTGGTACCGGTGAACGGCCCGTTTCGCGTCGGCGACCATGAAGTCCTGCCGGTGCCGCTGATGCACGGGGACCGTCCGATCCTCGGGTTCCGCTTCGGGCCCTTCGCGTATCTCACCGACTGCAGCCGGATCCCGGACGAGTCCTGGCCGCTGCTGCACAACCTCGACGCCGCCGTCCTAGACGCGTTGCGGTTGCGCCCGCATCCGACGCACTTCTCGCTCTCTGAAGCCATCGAGGCGGCCCGACGTATAGCTGCGAGACGCACCTGGTTCACGCACATGTGCCATGACCTTTCGCATGCGGATACGAATGCGCGGCTGCCCCAGGGGATGGAGCTCGCGTACGATGGGCTGGTCGTGAGCCTTGCACCGCTGAAGGCGCAAGCCTGAACACTGAGATGGATATAGCGACGTTCCCCGACGATCCGGCGCCGCGCTGGCACAATCCTGTGCTCGCACTGGGGAACTTCGATGGCCTCCACCGCGGTCATATGAAGATCATCGATCGCGTGCGGCAGCGGGCCGGCGAGCGCGGCGGCACGCCGGCGGTCATGACGTTCGACCCGCATCCACCACGGGTGCTGCGGCCCGACAAGGCGCCCTCGCTGCTCATGACGCACGAGCAGAAAGTCGAGGCGCTGAGGCGATCGGGCATGCAGGGCCTTGCCGTCGTGCGGTTCACGCGCGAACTTTCCACGTGGGACCCGGAGACGTTCGTGCGCACTGTGCTCGTCGACTGGCTGCATGTTGTCGAAGTCTGGGTCGGCGCGAACTTTCTCTTCGGCCACGAGCGCGCCGGCAACTTCACCGTGCTTCGCTCGCTCGGGGCGCGCTACGGTTTTCGTGCGGAAAAGATCGATCCCGTTCGCTACAAGGATTTCGTTGTCAGCAGCACGCGCGTCCGCAGGCTCGTCACCGAAGGTCGTGTGGACGAAGCGGGTGCGCTGCTCGGACATCACTATTTCGTCGAAGGCTCGGTCGTTCGCGGAGCAGGCCGCGGACGCAGCATCGGCGTCCCCACCGCGAATCTCTCGACCGCAAACGAGCTGGTGCCACCCTCGGGTGTCTATGCGACGATGACGACCGTCGACGGGATCGTGCATGCATCCGTGACGAACATCGGTCTGCGCCCGACATTCGGTGATGTGTCAGCCCCGGTGATCGAGACGCACGTCCTCGACCTCGATCGGGATCTCTACGATCTGCCGGTGCGCCTCTCGTTCGTCCAGCGACTACGGGACGAACGCACGTTCCCTGACGTCGACGCGCTGCGCGTGCAGATCGACGCCGATCGGCGGAGCGCGCGCCGGCTGTTCGGCCGGATTTCGCTGTAGAATCTTCAAATATGACCAACTCCGCAGGGGCTGTGCAGAACGGCCTCGTACTGCGTTTGTCGGTCCCCACCTCGGGAGAGATGTCGAATCTCGGGCCGGAGCTGGCCACCAGGCTGGCCGAACAGCTGGGGGTCAGAGCGCGCGCGGCCGGCGTCGCGGCCGCGATCACGGAACTCCGTGAGCAAGTGAACGCGTCCACCGCCAACGATGTGGAGTTCGAGTTCCACAAACGCGACACGGAGCTGAAGATCGTCGCGCGCTGCGAGCAACGGACAGCCGAGACCCGGATTGCGCTGAGCGCCTGAGCGCGCGACCGCTTCGATGCGTCTCTACAACACACTCACTCGGACGGAAGAGGAGTTCGCGCCCGCGCGAGACCGTACGGTGCGCATGTATACATGCGGTCTGACGGTGTACGCGCGAGGCCACATCGGCAACTTCCGAACGTTCGTCGCCACCGACGTGCTGCGGCGCGCGCTGCGGCATGAGGAAGGCTACGAGATGCGGCACGTCATGAACTTCACTGACGTGGACGACCGCACGATTCTCGAGTCGCAGAAAGCCGGGGTACCGCTGCGCGAGTACACGAGCCGCTACATCGACGCCTACCTCGAAGATGCCGGAGCCCTCGGCCTCGAACGCGTCGAAGAGACGCCGCGCGCGACTGACGATGAGAACATCGCCGCGATGGGGGAGACCATCAAGGCCCTCGAGCGCAACGGTCACACCTACAGCAGCGATGGATCGATCTACTTCAAGATCTCCACGCTGCCCGACTACGGCAAGCTCGTTCATCTCGACCACTCCGGCATCAAGAGCGGCGCGCGCGTGGACTCTGACAAGTACGACAAGGAGGATGCCCGCGATTTTGTCCTGTGGAAGGCGACGAAGCCAGGTGAGCCGACCTGGGATCCCGGCATCGGTCCAGGGCGGCCCGGGTGGCACATCGAATGCTCCGCGATGGCGCTGCGGCTGCTCGGTGAGCCGCCGATCGACATCCACGCCGGCGGCGTCGATCTGATCTTCCCGCACCACGAAAACGAGATTGCGCAGAGCGAGGGGGCGACCGGCAGGCCATTCTCGCGTTTCTGGGTGCACGTCGAACACCTCATGATCGACGACGACGACAAAGGCACCGAGAAGATGTCGAAGTCTCTCTGCAATGTCTTCAACATCGCCGACATCATCGGGCGTGGTTTCCGCCCCTCGGCGCTGCGGTATCTCTATCTCGGCACGCACTACCGGAAGCAGCTGCGCTTCTCGTGGACGGCGATGGCACAGGCGGAAGAGGCGCTCAAGCGGATCACCGACTTTCTCGCGCGGCTCGAGAATCTGCAGGCGGGAGATGGCGACCCGTCGCTCCGCGAGCGGCTCGACGAGGCCTCGCGCGCGTTCGCATCACATATCGCCGATGATCTCAACACGGCGGCCGCGCTCGGCGTCATGTTCGATCTGGTTCGAGCGCTGAACACAGCGATTGATGTGGGAGAGGTGCGGGAACCCGGGGCCGCCGCTGTCCGCGAGACGTTTGAACGGTTCGACAAGCTCCTCGGTGTGCTCGCCCTGCGCCGCGCGGAGGACGAGAAGCCGCCAGTGCCAGTGGAGGAGATCGAGCGGCTCATCGAAGCACGGAGAGCAGCCCGGCTGGCGAGGAATTTTGCCGAAGCAGACCGCATTCGAAAGGACCTCGACGAGCGAGGCATCCTGCTGGAAGATACAGGGTCGACGACCCGATGGAAACGCAAGTAAACAGAAGCTGATAGCTGATAGCTGAAAACTGAGAGCTATGACCGCACCTGATATCAAG
>DATLLF010000262.1:0-16843 GCA_035537955.1 Vicinamibacterales bacterium
GGACAGAATCGCGTCCCTGATCCAACCACCATCGTCCAGGCGGACGACGTAGTACTGCGCGTCGGGAGCGATCCTGCGGCGAGTGGACAGGCGCTCGAGTTGGTCGGCGAAGCGGCCCGGTCGATCGCGGTGGATCGAACCGCGCTCGACTACATCCGAGTCTTCGCGTCCAGGGGCAGCGTCGTGGGCATGCCCCTCGGCAGCCTGAAACTTCCCGGCGGCTTCGCCTACAGTTACATCCACGTGCGACGGGGTGACGTCGATCTGCTGCCGGACCACGAACTGGTGCTGGAATTCGGCGACCGCGTCGGCGTGCTCTGCCATCGCGCGGATTTCGATGCCGTGCGCCGCTTCTTCGGCGATTCCATCAAGGGCGTTGCCGACTTCAGCTACATTTCTCTCGGCGTCGGCGCGGCAATGGGCCTCCTCGTCGGATTGATCCCGCTTCCCATTCCCGGAGTGGGCCGGATCACGCTGGGACTCGCCGGGGTCCTGCTGGTTGCGCTCGTGCTGGGTCACATCCGTCGCACCGGCATCGTCTGGACGCTGCCGCTCTCGGCGAACATGGTGCTGCGAAACTTCGGGCTCACGGTGTTCCTGGCGCAGGTCGGCATCGCGTCGGGCCCCCAGTTCGCCGCGACGGTGGCGGAGAGCGGGTTCACGCTGGTCCTGCTCGGCGCCATCATCATGCTCGCGCTGATCGTCGTGAAAATGATCGCCGGACGGCTGTTCGCAATTCCTGCCGACGATCTGTTCGGCATCATCTCCGGGGTGACTGGGAATCCCGCCATCCTGGTGTACGCGAACCGCGCCGTCTCTACGGAGCGGCCCGACATCGGCTACGCGATGGTGTTTCCGACGGTGACCGTATCGAAGATCCTGTTCGTTCAGATCGCCGCGGCGGTCCTCGGCAGCTGACGGCCGCATCGAAGCGCCCGGCCTCGGCGGTGCGAATTACGAGAACAACAGGCCAGTTTGCCGTCTCAAAATGAAGGCTTTGCCGAGATGAGGTACAACCGGTTCGCCGTGGCCAGATAAAGCGCATCGCCGACCACCGCCGGGCGCGAATAGAGTGGCGCATCCATCTCGATCGTCGCGAGCAATTCCTTTTGCCGTCCGGCGCGAAGAACGGTCATGGTGCCTTCAACGTTCCCAACGTAAAGCCGGTCGCCGGCCAGCAGGAGACTTCCCCAGATCGCGTCGTAGGTCTCGTGCTTCCACACGTGGGCTCCGGTTGCGGCGTCCAGACAATGGATCGTTCCGCCCAGATCCCCCACGTACAGCAGACCGTCCTTCGCAATGGGCGTTCCCACCACGCGACCGATCTCGCGAGAAGTCCAGAGGAGCCTGCTCCTGGTGACGTCTCCCTGGCCGTTGGGACTGATCGCATGGATCGATGAAGGTCCGTCGCCGTGCCCGGGGCTCTGTCCCATCGCAACGAAGACGCGGCCGTCGGCGAAGACCGGTGAAGCAATGATGGAGCTGCGCGAAAGGACACCGGGTCGAGGAAGCCAGCGGGCGTCCTTCGGATTGCCGTCGAATCGCCAGACTTCGTGACCCGACGCCGCGTCGTAGGCGCGCAGCCAGCCATCCCCGCCGCCGAAGAGCACCTGGGTGAGGCCGTTGACGTTGGCCGCCACCGGGCTGGACCACTGGCCGTGCAACACCTTCTCGCCCGCGCCGATGGCGCGCCAGATCACTTCGCCCGAATGCTTGTCCACCGCGATCAGACTTGGGGCCCGTGGCGACGGAACGCGCGTATGACCTTCGTTCCGGCCGTTGGAGGTGGAGACAATCAGCAGATCACCCACGGGCAACACGTCGCTGTTGGTGGCTTCATGTGGAAAGACACCCAGGCGGGCGCACATGTCCAGCTCCCAGACGATGTCAGCTGCGGCGTTGTCTTGGAAGAGCTCTTCTTGATACCGGCCACTGTTCTCGCCGTCGCCGAAACCCTGTGTGTCGAGGCAACGGAGTTCGCACTCGGCGGTGACGTAGTACAGCCGGTTCCCTTCCACATACGGCGCGCTTGTCGTCGAGGGCAGCGGGAACTCGCGCAGACCTCGCTCCACTCGCGGAGCCACGTCCTGCCAGAGGAACTTGCCATCCGTCGCTCGAAAGGCCATGAGCACGCCGCTTTCTTCCTCGTAGGCGGGGTTCATCGGCTTTTCGTTGTTGGTGCCCACATAAACCGTATCGCCGACAACCACCGGAGGGCCAAAGGTGTCGTATCCCAACTCGACACTCCAGAGAATGTTCCGCCCGGTAGTCGTATCCCAGTCAACCGGAGGATTGCCCGTTTCCGCCACTGGCGTCTGGGGTTGGCGTTCGACGGAAGGCGCGCGCACAGGGGGCGAGTCGAGAGGTTCTCCAGACTCGACGCCAGCGATTCGATTCAATGCCCACTCAGCTTCGCTACGCAGTGTGGGATCGTTTGCGGCCGCTCTCAGTGCCTCCCGGGCCGACTGAGCCTTCGGCCCGATGCTTCCCAGAGCTCCGGCCGCGAAGATACGTACGTAGAGGAATTCGTCCTCCAGAGCTTCGATCAACTGCGGCACTGCAGCCGCCGCGGCCGCGCCGATGCCGGCGAGGGCCTCACACGCGGCCCATCGGACGCCGGGAGCCGGATCGCTCACGGCTCTGGCGAGGTCCCTGGTCGCTGCGGCAGCCTTCGGACCGATGGACGCCAATGCCTCCGCCGCGTAGATGCGGACGTATGGGTCCTCGTGCGCGAGAGTCTTGACTAGAGCGCCTACCGAAGGACTCGCCCTGTGGCCCAAAGCACCCAGAGCACGTGCGGCATCGCCCGCTACAGTCGAATCCTCGTCTCTGAGCGCCCGTCTCAACGCGGGCTGAATCCATTCGGTATGCGGTGTCAGGTCGATCAACTCACTGACAGCGCTGCGCCGGACGGCGAACCGCTCATCGCGAAGCAGGTCGACCAGCAGAGGAATGGCCGGCGGACCTATCCGCTGGATGATTTCAAAAGTCACTACGTGCAGGTGTTCATCCGGACGGTTGAGCAATCGTCTCAGCAAAGGGAGCGACCGCGGCGCGCCGTGGACCAGGGTGTCTTCGGCGATCGCCCGGACTTTCGGGTCCTTTGCCATCAGGCGATTCGCCCAGTCACGGACCGAGGCGGAGTTCAGGGAAAGATTCGAACCCTGGGCTTGGCGCGGTTGAGGGACTGAACGCGCGGTCTGGGCGAGTCCGGGGATCTGCAGAAGACAGAACAGCGTGAGGATGAACACGTGTCGCATGGTCGCCTTAGGACAAGCTAGGCTTTTACCCGTGCCTTTACAACCTGTCGTTTCTGCTCGCCCTCTTGTCGGGATAGAACACGCTGATGCCGCTGACCGTCGTGCTGAGCCAACGGCAGCGGCCCCGGGTAGAATCACCGCCATGCGCAACCCAGCGATAGTGATAACGCTCCTGCTCCTGGTGCCGGTTGCGGCTGCCGCTCAGAACCGCTCCGACGACGAGTACACCCGGTACGAACTGCTCGCTCCGGAGACCTCGTCGTTCAAGATCATCTACGACGTGACGGCGGTGACGCCCGGAGCGAAGTTCTACTTCAATCCCATCCGCAAGGGAAGCGTGGCGCGCGACGAATCGGTCGTCGACCTCGCGAGCGGCGCGCCGCTGCAGTTCGAGCAGATCTCCGGCGCTGCCGCGCGCGAGGCGGGGCTGACGAATGCGGACGTCGAGGGAGAGTACATAAAGGTGACGCTGGCGCGAGCGGTGCCCGACGGCGGCGAAGCGCGCATCCGCATCATCAAGACCTACAAGGACGCGAAGAGCTATTACAAGGACGGTGACGCCATCGTGTTCGACCGTTCGCTCGGAATCAAGCGCAACGCCGTCGTGCTGCCGCGCGGCTACGAGCTGACGTCGTGCAACATTCCCGCGCAGGTCCTCGAGGAGACCGACGGTCGCGTCGTCGTCAGCTTCATGAATACCTACCCTGGTGCCGCGCCCCTGCTCGTCCGCGGACGACCGTTCGCTTCCGGCGGGAACGCGTCCCGCTCTTCCCCCTCTTCCTCCCGCGACGCTGCCGCACCAGCGGCACCGGCCGAGGCGGCACCCGCCGAGACGCCGATGAACCGGGTCACGGTGGGCGAGCGCGCCTTCCAGGATCGCGAGATCGTGTACTTCCTCAACGATCCCGCCACGCACTCGTTCAGCCTCTATCACGACTACACCGAGACACGTGAAGGCACCGACAAGTACCTGAACGTCGTGCGCCGCGGCAGCGCGGTATCGAAGCCGTCCGCGAGAAACCTCGACACGGGAGACACGCTGAAGGTGGAAACCCTGAAAGGGGAGGCAATCACGAAGGCCGCGCTGGATATCGGGGAGCCGGTCGTCGCCGACAGCGAGGTGGTGGTGATCAGGTTCCCCGCGGTGAAGAAAGGACAGTCGATCCGCTTGCGGATCGAGGAGACGTACACGGATCCGGCGCGGTACGCGGTTCTCGACGGGCAGTTGATGTGGCGCCGCAGTTTCGGCCGTCCGAAGAACGACATCGTGCTGCCTGCCGGCTGGCGAGTGACCACGAGCTCGATTCCGGCGATGGTGTCGCTGACCAGCGACGGTCGCGTGCGGCTGGCATATGTGAACCCGCGGCCCGACTCGATCGACGTCTTCGTCAAGGCACGCAGCCGTTAGGACACGCACACGCAGACACCCGCGTTGCACGAACAGTGGCCCGTGGACGGCGCCAGCGCGATCGCGCGCGGCATCTGTTTCAGCGACTCCATGCTGGATGTTGCTTAGCGCGCACGTCGGGATGCCGTCTCCGCAGTCGACCGGTGGGTGTTCGCTCCACAAAGAATGACGGCGGCGTGCTCGTCTACCGACGGTCGGTATCGTCCTGAGAGGATCGCGGCGAATGCCGCCGCACCGCCCGGCTCGACGACAAGGCGGAAGACGTCCCACAATACTTCCTGCGCCCGGATGATGTCAGAATCCTCGACGAGCACGACGCGCTCGACATGCTGTTGTGCGAGAGGGAACATCAATTGTCCGACCTGACGTGGCGCGAGCGAGTCAGCGGCAATGCCATCGGCGGGCGCGTCGACGGGGGTTCCAGCTTTCAGCGCTTCAGTCAGCGTCGGCGCGGCAAAAGGCTCGACGCCAATGATGCGCGTCTTGCCCGCGTACCAAATGGATATCCCTCCGATCAACCCGCCGCCGCCGACCGCCACCAGCACCGAGCCAGCGCTCGGCACCTGCGCGTCGAGCTCGCGCGCGAGTGTGCCCTGCCCGAGCAGGGTTTCGGTCTGGTCGAACGCGTGGATCGGCATCGCCCCTGACTCGGCAACGTAGCGCTCGCTCTCGGCGAGGGCGTCGGCATAGCGATCGCCGGTCACGATCGCATCCGCGCCGTATTCTCGGATGCGCGCGATCTTCGCCGGCGAGGCCACCGTCGGTACGAAAATCCTCGCGCGAACACCGAGGCGCATCGCCGCGTACGCGACAGCGACGCCGTGATTGCCGCCCGACGCCGCCGTCACGCCGGCGGGGGGAACCGGGCGCGTCAGGAGATTGGCAAACGCACCACGCGCTTTGAACGATCCGGCGTGCTGCAGACACTCGAGCTTCAGGGTGAGCCGAAACGGATCGAGGCCGACATCGCGTCCACTGACTTGCAGGACGGGTGTCTCGCGGATGTGAGGTCTGATGACCTCGTGGACGCGCGTGATGTCCGAAGGGGTCAGTGCGTAAGCCATGCCGACATTCTCGACATCTACCGGCTGGCGCAGGCCGTCTTGTAACACCTGATGATGGCGGCGGCAGACTGGTCGATGTCGTCTTCCGTCGTTGACCAGTTCGAGATCGACACGCGCAACGCGTGTTTGCCTTGCCAGACCGTTCCACCCGCCCAGCACGTGCCTTCGGCCTGAATTGCAGCTATGACCTCACGCGTGAGCGCATCAGCATCGGCGCCCGGTGGACCATCAAATTGCACGAGGACCTGATTGAGAGCGATCTCGTTGAGGATGGTGATGCCGGGCACGGCCGAGAGACGATCCGCCATGCGCCGCGCGAGCGCGACGTGACCGCGCACCATTTCGAGGATGCCCGTTCGCCCGAGCGTCCTGATCAGCGCGTAGAGCGGCACGACGCGGGCGCGGCGCGACGACTCCGGGACCCAGTCCATGCCGACGCGCTCCTCGCCGGATCCCCGCTGCAGATAGGCCGCCTCGAAGCTCATCGCCGCACGGTGGGCCGCCGAATGGCGGACGATGGCGAGGCCGGAATCGTAGGGGACGTTGAGCCACTTGTGGGCGTCGGTCGCCCACGAATCTGCCCGCTCGATGCCGCGAATAGGGTCGCGCAGTTCCGGAACCACGTTCGCCCAGAGACCGAATGCACCATCGACGTGCACCCAGGCGCCGTGGTCGTGTCCGACGTCGACGATCTGATCGATCGGATCGCTCGCGCCCGTGGCCACGTGGCCCACCTGCGCGCAGATGATCGTCGCGCCGTCGGCCGTGCGCAGCCGTTCGCGCAACGCATCAGCACGCATTCGACCGCGATCGTCAACGGGAATCTTTTCGATCTCCTCCGAGCCAAGGCCCAGATACCGCAGTGCACCTGTCACGGACACGTGAACCTCGCCACCGACGATGACACGTATCGGCGGCGCCGAGCGCATGCCGCGCGCCTCGATGTTCCATCCCACGCGTCGCAGTACTTCATGACGGGCGGCGGCGAGCCCGGTGAAATTCGCCATGTGGCAGCCGCTGGTGAATCCGACGCTCGCAGTACGCGGCAGATCCAGCAGTTCCAGGATCCACGAAGAAACGACGTCCTCCATGACGGAGACGGCAGGCGCGTGCACGTAGACGACAGCGTTCTGATCCCAGGTGCTTGCGAGCCAGTCCGCCGCGACCGTCACCGGCAGGGCGCCGCCGGTCACGAACCCGAAGTAGCGAGGCCCGGTCTGCGCCACGATGCCGGGGTCAGCGCGTTCGGCGAGCTCGTCGATCACCAGTTCGGCGTCGCGCCCGTCAATCGGCAGCGGTCCGCCAAGCGCCGCGAGCAGTTCCGCGCGGCTGCTGCGACCGCCAACATGGCGCGTGGCGACGGTCTCGAGAAAGCGCGCCGCGATCCGTTGGGCGCGCTCGAGCAGGACCGTTGCTGTGGGTGTCGAGGCCCGGAGGGGCTCAGAGCTCACGGTTGAGCACCCGCCGCAGAACTGCCGTGTCGAGATTCCCACCCGACAGGATCACGCCGACGCGCTTGCCGCGCAGTGTCTCGCGCAGCTTGAGTGCCGCGGCGATGCCGACCGCGCCCGCGCCTTCGACGAGATTGTGCGTGAAGCCGAAGATCACACGTATCGCATCCGCGAGCTCGGCGTCCGTGACCGTCACGAAATCGGCAAGTCCTTCGAGCAGCGTTGCGAATGTCAGCGAGTACGGCTGGCGGGTCGCCACACCTTCGGCGAAGGTGTCGGCGCGAGCGGTCGTCGTCGGCCGCTTCAGCCGCCAGGAATCGTGCGTTGCGGAAGCTCCTTGCGCCTGCGCCGCGTACACGGGCAGGCCCGGTGCGAGCTCGCGCGCAACCGTGAGCGCGCCGACCGCCTGCGATCCGCCGCCGACCGCCACCACGAGCGCATCCAGTCCGCCGGACTGTTCCAGCATCTCCACAGCCATGGTGCCGGCGCCCGTGATCACGTGCGGACTGTTCGTTCCGTGCGCCATCGCGGCGCCGTCGCTTCGCGCGATGCGGAACGCGGCCTCGAGCGATTCATCGTAATCGCGTCCCTCTTCGTGGACTTTCGCCCCCCACGACCTGATCGCCGCGTTCTTCTCGGGGTTGTTGCCGACGGGAACGCAGATCGTGGCGTTCACACCCAGCAGCGCCGAAGCGTACGCGATCGCCTGGCCGTAGTTGCCCGTCGACGCCGTGACGACGCCGTGCCTGCGTTCATCCGCCGTCAACGCGGTCAGGAACGACAGTCCGTTGCGAACCTTGAAGGACCCTGTCGGATGGTGATGCTCGTGCTTGACGAACAGTGCGCAGTCGCCGCCGATGTGGGCGTCGAGCAGCGGGTAACGGCGCAGCGGCGTCACCTCCAGGTACGATGCGAGGCGCTGACGCGCCGCGGTGATCTCCGCCAGGGTAACCGGCCACGCCGGGGCCATCGTCTCGATCGAGGTGTCGATCATTGCAACCTCCGTCCAGGTGCAAGTGTCGTTCAAAGTGGATCCTGGTAAAAGGTCCACTTTGTGTAGAATTGGCCTCTCATGGATACGAGGGCACTGGTGTCGGTGCTCGGGGTCTGGGCGGCAGGCAAGGGGAGCCTTCACCACAAGCTGACCGGCGCCCTGATGCAGGCCGTTCGCCGGGGTGGATTGGTGCCTGGCGTCCGGCTCCCGTCGGAGCGGGCGCTGGCGAAAACGCTGCGCGTCAGCCGCACGACGGTGGTTGCGGCCTATGACGCGCTGCGCGACGCCGGGTGGTTCGAGAGTCGCCGGGGAAGCGGCACCTGGGTTCGCGTCGGATCACCGGCCGTTGCGAAAGCGCGCAACGCGGCACGCGCCGCCGTCACCGCGAGTCCGCTGTTCGGGCTGCTGGTCGATCGTGAGGCCGATGACGTGATCGACCTTGGCCTCGGCTCGCCGTTGCCCCTCACAGAGCTCGACGGCAACCGGTTTGTCCTGCCTGCGGACGAGTACCTCGCGCTGATGCGGGAGCGCTTCCATTATCCGGTCGGGCTGCCGGCGTTGCGGCAGGCCGTCGCCGATCGGTACTCGAGTGAAGGATTGCCGACGCGAGTAGATCAGGTTCTGATCACCAACGGCGCGCAGCACGCGATCGCGCTGAGCGCGGCGCTGTGCCTGGAGCGCGGCGATTCGGCGCTGATCGAGGACCCGACATACTTCGGCGCCATCGCGGCGTTCCGAACAGCCGGTGCGCGGCTCGCATCGCTGCCGGTGAAAGCCGGCGGCGTGGCCCCGGCGACGCTGCGCGATCGACTCGTGGCTACGGCTGCGCGGCTGGTGTACCTGACGCCGAGTTGCCAGAATCCAACGGGCGCCGTGATGCCCCTCGGTGCCCGCAAGGAGATCGCGAAGATCATCTCCGACAGCGGCACGCCGGCCATTGACGACCGCACGCTGGCGGACCTCGTTCTCGAGGGTATGCCGCCGCCACCGCTCGCCGTGCACGCACCGAACGCGCCGATCCTGACCGTCGGCTCCCTGAGCAAAGTGATCGCACCTGCGCTGCGCATCGGGTGGGTACGCGCGCCCGAAGCCTTCATCCAGCGCCTCGCGCGCCTGAAGGCGACGATGGATCTCGGGTCACCGCTCATCGCGCAGGCGGTCGCGGCCCGCCTGCTGCACGTCGTCGACGAGGCGCGGGAGCTCCGGCAACGACAGCTGCGGCCTCGCCGCGATCGTCTGGCCTCCTTGCTCAAGATCCACCTGCCGGACTGGAAGTTCTCCACACCCGCAGGAGGTCTCTTTCTCTGGGTCGCGCTGCCCGATGGCGATGCGCGCGAGTTCGCGCAAGTCGCCCTGCGCCACGGTGTCGTGATCGTGCCTGGGCCGACAATGTCGCCCGACGAGCAACATTCGCGCTTCATCCGGATCACGTTCCTTTGGGAGAGCGACGCCCTGACGGCGGCAGTCGCCAGGCTGTCGACTGCGTGGCGGTATTACGGTTCCACCCAGCCCCGCTCGCGCGAACAGCATGTGATGGTCTGAAGACGGAGGCCCTGGGTGGATCCGGTTCAACGCGGAATGACCGGCAGCATGATCCGTGACGGATGGCTGCCGCCGCTGTGGACGAATATTCGCGGCGCGCGGCTGCATCTCCAATCCCTGGCGCAGACTACCGGCGACGACGACCTGCAACCGATCCCCGGCGGGAACGACAATGCTCGTGTACCCGACGCTGATGGTCAGCTCCACCGGCTGGTTGAGTGGCATCGATCCAACGGACCGCGCTGTTTCGGTGCTGCGGTAACGAGCTCGAAGCGAGCCGTATCCATTGGTCAGCGCCCGCAGCCGTCGAGGACCTCCTGGCGGTACGGCTCGAAGCGCCCCTCGGACTCGAACTGCCCGCGGGTGTCCTGCACCACGACGACGTAGCCTTGGCGAACGGCGGCAGCGCTCATCGCCAGGCGCGCGCTCTGGGTCGTGCCCTCCTTTCATGATGATGCTTTTCTGACGTCCAGAAATGACGGCGCGCACTCCGAGATTCAGGACCGATCTCCGGTGAGGCGGGGGCGCTTCGATGCAAGCGCTCTGAAACCAAGATGTTGCCCTTGCTTCGCCGGGCATCCGCTTTGCGTTAGTATGCTCGCCACTAGAGTACTTGACCGTGTGGCCTGCTCAGATCGACCTGACTTGGCGGTCAGGTGATCCTGCGTTGGAGGCATCGTGCCAAATCGCTTCTGTTTCGCTGTGATCGGCCTGCTCGCCGCCGCGATCGCTGCGCGCGTCACGGGTGAGTTCTCGGTCACGCCAGTGGTCCTGCAGGCAACCGCCGCCCAGACGAAACCCGCTCCCCAGACACCGGCGAAACCCGCTCCGCAGACTTCAACGCCACCCGCTGCGCAGTCGATGCCGGGGGGAGGCTACGTCGGGCAGGACACCTGTGTGGGCTGTCACGACCAGGGGGAAACCCTCAAGGGGACGCCGCACGCACAGGCCAAGGATCCGCGCTCTCCGGCGGCCGGCCACGGCTGCGAGAGCTGCCACGGGCCCGGCCAGGCGCACGTCGACGACGATGACAAGAAGCACATTCGAAAATTTTCGACCATCACGCCGGGTGAGGTGAACGAGACCTGCCTGTCGTGTCACAACCGCGGCAATCACGCCGGCTGGGAGGGCAGCGCCCACGAGCGCCGCAACCTGTCGTGCACGAGCTGCCACAGCGTGCACAGCCCGAAGGCCGCGGAACGCCAGCTCAAAGCGCCGACCGAGACGGCGTTGTGCGCGACGTGTCACCGCGTGCAGGTGACCAAGACCGAGCGCGCCGTCGCGCACATGCCGGTCCGCGAAGGCAAGATGTCCTGTTCGTCGTGCCACAACCCGCACGGGTCGATCAGCAACGTCAAGTCGCTGCGAGTGGGAAGCTCGGTGGCGGAGAGCTGTATGAGCTGCCATGCAGAGATGCGCGGGCCGATGCTCTGGGAGCACGCGCCGGTCAAGGAGAACTGCGCGACATGCCACGACCCGCACGGATCCTCGAATGATCGAATGCTCGTGGTTCGCATGCCGATGCTCTGCCAGCGGTGCCACATTGCGACGCGGCATCCCTCGTCCATCTACGACAACAACGCGATCACGGTGAACAAGAGCAACCGGATGTTCGGACGTTCGTGTGTGAACTGCCATTCCAACGTGCACGGGTCGAATCACCCGTCCGGGCAGTTCTTCATGCGCTAGCGCCGGGAGGAGCAGATGCGTCGTCTCGTTCTGGTTCATCTGGTCTGCTGGTGCAGTCTCGCGGTCCCTTCGGCCGCCAGGGCGCAAACCAAGCCGACCCCGCCACCGGCCACTCCGCCTCCGCAGGCCACTCCGGCGCCGCCGGCCGACGCGGGCGTCGAGTCGTCGCGCAGCCTGTTCGATCTTGCACCGCGCCAGTTCGTGTTCGGGGGCCGCGTCAACAGCGTTGACGGCGACCCGGCCCGCTTTCAGCGATATCAGGACCTCAGAGACGGGGTGCTCTTCACCGATGCGCGCTACGAAGGGCAGGATCAGGCCGGCTCGTCGCTGTTCCGTCTAGCGGCAGACAACGTCGGCTATCGTGATCAGCGATTCTCGGGCCGCTATCAGAAGATCGGCAGCTTCGTCGTCTCCGGCCTGTGGGACGAGATTCCGCAGTTCTACAGCATCGACACGAAGACGCCGTATACCTCGTCAGGGGGTCAATTGGTCCTCGACGACGCGACCCAACAAAGGATCCAGCTGGGACAGGCGAACCTGAACGCCTGGGTACCGATCGCTCCTCAGTTCGACCTGCGCGAGCGGCGCGACATCGGCAACATCAACGTCAAATCCACCCCGACACAGAACGTCGACGTCACGGCGGCGTTCACGACGACACGGCACCGCGGCGAACTGCCGTGGGGCGGAAGCTTCGGCTTCGGAAACGACGTGGAAGTGGCGTTGCCCTACGACTCGCGGACGAACGACTTCGTCGCCGGCACCGAGTGGACCAACGGCCACAACATGATCCGCGTGGCGTACAACGGCTCGTGGTTCGACAATCTCGACGACACGCTGGTATGGGACAGCCCGCTTCGCCTGGACGATTCGACGAGCGCGCCCGGCCGCGGACGGATGTCGCTCTGGCCGACGAACTCGGCGCAGACCTTCAGCGCCGCGGGCTATACGAAGTTCGCGCGCCGCACGCAGCTCACCGGGTTCGTCTCGTACGGGTTCTGGAACAACGACGAACCGCTCCAGCCGTTCACCATCAACACGGCGCTGCCTCAACTCGCCCTGCCGCGAACCAATACCGACGCCGAGGCGAGGGTCTTTTCGACCAATCTCAATTTCGTCTCGCGCCCGATCACCAACTGGCAGTTCAACGCGCGCCTGCGGCGATATCAGTACGACAATCAAACGCCGCATACGGGCATCCCGCAGTTCATCAACTACGACACATCCGTCGCGACGTCGGCGACCGGAGGGCCGGAGCCGTACGCGCACGACCGAACGACGTTCGATGCGGATGCGATCTGGAGCGCGCTCCAGCCGCTGACGTTCACGGTCGGGTACACACGTAACAATACCGGTCACGAATTCCGGATCTTCGAGAGCACCGGTGAGAACGTGCTGCGCCTGACGGCCGACGCGGTGGGCACGCAGTGGGCCACCTTCCGCGCGCAGTACGAGCTGGCTGACCGGACCGGGTCAGGGCTCGACGAGGAACTGCTCGTCACGATCGGCGAGCAGCCAGCCCTGCGCCACTACGACCTCGCCAACCGGAGCCGCAATCGATTCACCGGCCAGGTCGACCTGTTGCCGAGCGATCTGTGGATGATCAGCATCTCGGGCAGCGTTGGCAAAGACGATTACGACGACAGCTATTTTGGATTGCAGGAGTCCACGTTCCGGCTGTTTTCCGTCGGGGCGGATTACACGGCGGCCAACGGTTTCGGTGGGGGCGCCAGCTACAACTACGAGCGCTACGAGGGCACGCAGCGATCGCGCTCGGCGAGCCCGGGTCAGGAAAACGACCCGCTGCGCGACTGGACCGCCGACTCGGCGGAGCGTGTGAACTACTTCTCGATCTACGCCACGCCTCCGAGAATCGGCGCGAACACGGAGGTGCGGCTTTCCTACGACTTCAGCCGAGCGGAAGGCCACTACCTCTACACCGTCGTGCCCGGCGGACCGCTGCCACCGCCCTCGCAGCTTCCCGAGGTCTTCAACAAGCTGCAGCAGCTTCATCTGGACGGGAGGTATCGCTTTTCTACCCGACTGGCTGCCACCGTGTCGTACCTCTACGAACCGTTCCGCGTGTTCGACTTTGCACTCGACCCGAGCGTCGTCAACGGCATCGTCCAGCCCAGCTCACTGGTGCTCGGATACGTGTATCGCCCGTACACGGCGCACGCGGTGTCGTTCGGTGTGAGATATCTCTGGTAGAGCGAAGACATTCCCCGAACGTCCAATTCCCAACTCCCAATTCCCAGGCGAAACAGCTTGGGACTTGAGAATTGGAAGTTGGTGGTTGGGAGTTGGCGTCCCGTCTATCGCGACCGCTCTGCTCGCACCGCCGCCAATTGCTTGCGGTTGTTCTGCAGCGTCTCCAGATCCGTTCCCTGGATCGAGCCTCCTTGCTGCAGTGCGGTGTAGATAGCGACGGATTCGGCGTAATCCCGCTCCGCGGCCTCGAGATCCGCAGCACGCGTGGGCGGCGCAGGACGGGCGCGGGCGAACGATGCGTACGCATCAGCGCGGCCGGCGAGCGCCAGACCCAGCGCGACGCGCAGCTCTACGTTGGCGGGATTCCTCTTCTCGAGCTCCTCCGCCATCGCCACGGCGCGATCGTGATTCGACAATGCGGCGGCACGCGCGCCGATCTTGGCCTGCACGGTCGCGAGGCGGTTGTAGTCCGAGGCGAGCTCGAGCTTCAGGGAATCGTTCGCGGGATCCGCGGCGGCGAGGGCGACGTGGACGTCGAGCGCACGCTGGAACTCACGCACGGCGTCCTTGCTGCGGTCCATGCTGTCGAGCATCTCAGCGACCTTCGACACGCTGATCGCGACATCGTTCCTTGCCGCCACGTTCGCCGGATCCGCTGCAGCAAGCGCTTCAAAGGACGCGAGTGCTTCCCGCTGTCGTGCCAGTGCGTCGGCAGGACGGTGCAACGCAAGAAGGACATCGGACAGGTTGCTGTAGCCGATCGCCAGATTGCGCCGGAAGGCGCCGTTCGACGGGTGCGCAGCCACCGCCTTCGTGAGGATGGCGATGGAACGTTCGAGATGTTCGAGTGCGCCGGCCGTGTCGCCGACGTTTGGATAATTCGGGTTTCCAAGCTGGTTTCCGAGCTTCGCGTGCGCGGTGGCGAGCTGTCGGATCGTGGCGATGTCGTCGGGCGCGATCGCCGCGACCGCCTCCATCACGTCGAGCGCACGCCGTCGATGCTCGAGGGCACCAGCGGAATCACCCGTAGCCGACAGCAGGTCACCGACTCTCGAATACGCCGCCGCAAGCTCGCGTCCGAGGTCCGCGGCGACCGGCGCTCCGGCGGGTGATTGAGTGTCGGTCGGCTGCTGTAACAGCGCCAGGCTGCGCCGGGCCTGCACGAGCGCCTCCTTCGTGTCCCCTGCCGCCGAGAGGATCTCGCTCAACCGCTGACAGGCCAGTGCCATCTCGCGGCGCAACGCCGGTTCGCTGCTCGACGCCGCGCCGATGGATTCGTAAGTGGAGACCGCCTTCCGATAGCTGGCGAGCGCGCCTGCCGTATCGCCGAGATTCGGGTTGAGCGGGCGACCCTGCACGTCACCAACCTTCACGTACGCACCAGCGAGCTCGCGGCGTAGGTCGGCTTGCGCACCGTCTTGCGCCAGCTTGTCGAGATACTCCAGGGCCTTGACGACGAGCAGCCGGCGTGCCGGTGTGGCGCCAGGCAGATCCCGGATGGCATCGTGGATGTCGAACAGCGCCACGTTTGCGAGATGACGGACGTCGTCGAACCGCCGTTCAGCGCGCTCGCGTTCGCGTTTCGCGATCCGTGCCTGCCACGACGTGGTGATGATGCCGGCGACGAGCGCGACCAGCAGGAGTCCTGCGGCGGCCACCGCGGCGCCATTGCGACGGACGAACTTCGTGAACCTGTAACCAATCGTGTCGCGTCGCGCGAGAACGGGCAGCCCCGCGAGATGACGCCGCACGTCCTCGGAGAACTGATCGACCGACGCATAACGTCGCGCCGGCTCCTTGCTCAAGGCTTTGAGCACGATGTTGTCGAGATCACCGGTCAGCCGTCGCCGCAGCCGCTGCGAATCGGCATTCACCGGTCCGTCCGAGGATCTCGTCACGGCGGTGCTCGGCCGCTCGGGGATCGAATCGCAGACCACGCGGGCAATTTCGGCGGGCGTCCGCTGCGTGAGCTGGTAGGGGAGACGCCCGGTGAGCAACTGATAGAGGAGCACACCGAGCGAATAGACGTCGGTGGCCGTCGTCACGGCACCGCCCTGGACCTGCTCGGGGCTCGCGTATTCGGGAGTCATCAGCGGCGCCCCGTCCAGCGTCAACGCCAGCGTCGATCCTGCACCCGCGCTGAGCAGTTTCGCGATGCCGAAGTCGAGCAGCTTGGGCGTGCCGTCCGCCGTCACGACGACGTTGGCCGGCTTGATGTCGCAATGGATGATCAGGTTCTGATGTGCGTGCTGAACCGCCGCGCAGATCTTGCGGAACAGTTCGAGCCGCGAGGTCGTGTCGAGCTGATGCGACTCGCAAAACTCGTCGATCGGCTGGCCGTCGACGAATTCCATCGCAAAGTACGGCAGGCCATCGGCGGTGGTGCCGCCGTCGAGCAGCGCGCTGATGAAGGGATGCTCGAGGCTTGCGAGGATCTGTCGTTCGCTGCGGAATCGCTGGACGATCGCATCGCTGTCCATCCCGCGCTTGAGCACCTTGAGCGCCACGCGTTTCTGCAACTCGTCGTCGCTGCGGACAGCGAGATAGACCGTCCCCATCCCGCCGCGCCCCACCTCACGGACGATGCGGTAGGGCCCGACACGCACACCTTCGGCAGGATCTCCGGTGTGGATTGTCGAGCGGGTGATCTCCGGATCACTCAGATGCACGACCTACCCTAACTCCAACTGAAGTGCGCAATAAAGAGCGGGGCTGCCGCATGCATCATCGGAGCGACGTCGCTGCCCGTCGACGCAGCGGCTTGATCCCCACGCCGCCGCGGTTCCGGCGGCGGGCATGCGTCATTCTATTCGCGCGTGTCGGCCAGCCGTTCGCGCACGGCGAAGCGTTGTCCGCCGAGGATTCAATCACGGAACGGCCGGCGCGATGGGAGAGATTCACGCTGAGCAGGCGCAGCAATCGCGGGACGCGCTCGAATCAGCGATAGAGCAGGAACGGTTGGCGGCCTTCAGCGAACGCTGCCGCCTCCCGGTCCCACTCGGCGAGGAGAGCCGGCAGGCGGCCGCCTTCGATGGCGAGTCTGACCTTGTCCGATCCGGTGAGGCGATCGATGGTTCCGCTCCAGGCGAACTCGCGCGGATGCTGGCGGCGGATCTCGTCGATGAGGAGCAAGGCCATCCGAACTGGCCGATACGCCTGTCGATCGGTTACGGCGAAGCGGATGCCGGGGATCGTCTCCCCCTTGAACTTGGCTGCCGTCGGCG
>DATLLF010000263.1:0-26083 GCA_035537955.1 Vicinamibacterales bacterium
CCGGCTCGAGCCGCGGACTCGGGCTCGCCAGTGCGCGCGCGCTCGTGGCCGAAGGAGCACGGGTGTGCATCTGCGCGCGCGGAGAGGAGCGGCTCGCCGAAGCGGCGCTGGAGGTCGAAGCGGTCGCGAAGAAGCCGGGAATGGTGGCTGCCGTGCAGGCTGATGTGTCCACGGCAGCGGGCGTGGAGCTCGTCATCGAGCGCGCGGTCGAGACGTTCGGCGGGCTCGACATACTGGTCAACAACGTCGGACGCGCTGCCGGCAGCGACATTCTCGGCACGACTGACGCCGAATGGCAGGACGCGCTCGATGAAACCCTGTTCCCCGCGATCCGCGCATCGCGTCTGGCCGTCGCGCATATGAAAGCGCGCGGCGGCGGCGTCATCCTGATGATCGCGTCCATCTATGGACGCGAGTCCGGCGGACGCATGACCTACAACGCCGTCAAGGCGGCGGAGATCAGCCTCGCCAAGGCAATGGCGCTGCAGCTCGCGCCGCTCAACATCCGTGTGAACAGCATCGCGCCAGGATCGATTCTTTTTCCCGGCGGCTCGTGGTACACGCGGCAGCAGGCGGATCCCGTAGGCATCGCCGAATTCATCAAACGCGACTTGCCGTTCGGCCGCTTCGGTCGCGCTGACGAAGTGGCGAACGTCGTCGCCTTCCTCGCCTCGCCGCGCGCGAGCTGGGTGAGCGGCGCATCCGTCACGGTCGACGGATGCCAGAGCCGGTCGAATATCTGACCCGGACTAGAATGAGCGCTCGATGGCGCCGATAGCTTCCTTCATCCAATCAGCCGCCGACTGGCTCGTCGTTCCCGTTCTGGTGATCGTTCTCTTCGGAACCGGCCTGCTGTTGTCCATCCGGCTGCGTTTTGTCCAGGTGCGCCGTTTCGGCGAGGCGATGCGCTTGTTCGTCGGCTCGCGCTCGACCGGCACGGGCGGAGTGCTGTCGCCGTTTCAGGCGTTCATGACCGCGCTCGCCGCCACCATTGGGACCGGGAACATCGCCGGCGTCGCCAACGGGATCGTGTCCGGCGGCCCCGGCGTGCTTTTCTGGATCTGGTGTTACGGGTTCTTCGCGACCGTCATCAAGTTCGCCGAGGCCGTGCTCGGCATCACGTTCCGTCAGGTGCGCGGCAGTGACGTCCAGTCGGGACCGATGTACTACCTGCGCGACGGGTTGAACTCACGATTCCTGGCGATGTCGTTCGCCGTCGTCGCCGGCCTGGCCGCCTTGACCACGACACCCTTCACGCAGACCAACTCGATCGCGGTCGTCATGAACGCGAAGCTCGCGGTGCCGCTGTGGGTCTCTGGCCTCGTCGTGGCGATCCTGACGTGGCTCGTGATCATCGGCGGTATCAAATCGATCGGGAGAGCTGCGGAAAAGCTCTCGCCCGCGAAAGTGGGCATCTACCTGGTTGGCAGCCTCGTGGTGATCATCTCGTTCGCGAGCCGCATTCCTGACGTGCTCGCCATGGTCTTTCGTGAGGCGTTCACGACACGTTCCGCATTCGGCTTCGGCGTCTATGCGGCCATGCGCTACGGGCTCGCACGCGGTCTCTACGCGAACGAGGCCGGTTACGGCACGGCCGCCGTCGTGTACGGCACGGCACAGAGCGATCGCCCCGTGCAGCAGGGCCTGAACGCGGTGATGGAGGTGTTCATCGTCTCGTTCGGCACCTGCACGCTGACTGCGCTCACGGTCCTCCTCACGGGCGCGTGGCAGTCGGGGTTCCGAGGTCCCGACGCGGTTGCACTCGCGTTCGATGCCGCGATGCCGGGATTCGGCGGGTATCTCGTCGCCTTCTGTGTGTTCCTCTTCGGCTACGGCACCCTCATCGGATGGGCGTACTACGGCGAACAGTTCCTCGAGTATTGGCTTGGTCCTCGCGTTGTGGTGCCGTATCGCTGGATCTACTGCCTGCTGATCCCGCTTGGCGCCATCTCACGCGTGGACATCGTGTGGGCCTGGGGCGACCTGATGAACGCGCTGCAGATCTTTCCGAACCTGATTGGTGTGGTGGCGCTGAGTGGAGTAGCGGCCAAGGCGGCGTTCGACCGACGGCCGGAGCACCCAGCACCCAATCACCCAGCACGCAGCACCCCAGGCACCAGGCACTGAGCACGGGAGCACCGAGCACCGAGCACCGGGCAGCCCACCTTCTCTCTTTGCCGTTTCTTCGCCTTCTGCTAAGATCGTCGCGCATTCCCTTGCGGCTCAACAATTTCCATGGCTTCTGAGACCCTTCCAGTCGTCGCCGGCGACAAGGACCGCTCGCTCCAGGAGGTCCTCAACCGGCTGACTTCGTCGCGCGCCCCCCTCGGCGCCGAGGCCGAACCGATCGTCACCGCGATCCACCGGCTGCCCGCCATGGCGGCTGAATACGGTCCTTACCCGGAGGGTGTCGACGATCGGCTCGTGACCGCCCTCGCGCGAAGAGGCATTGAGCAGCTCTACACCCATCAGAGTGAAGCGTTCGCGCACGTGCTCGGCGGGCGCAACGTCGTCACGATCACGCCGACCGCATCGGGGAAGACGCTCTGCTACAACGCGCCGGTGCTCGACGCCATCCTCAAGGATCCTTCCACTCGTGCGCTCTATTTGTTCCCGACCAAGGCGCTCGCACAGGACCAGCTGGCGGAGTTGCACACGCTCTCCCAGCTCGTTACCGCCGACACCGACACACAGATTGGTGTTTTCACCTACGACGGCGATACGCCATCCGACGCGCGGCGCGCGATACGCGGTAAAGCGCACGTGGTGCTCAGCAATCCCGACATGGTCCACTCGGGGATCCTGCCGCATCACCCGCGCTGGGCGAAGCTGTTCGAGAATCTGCGCTTCGTCGTCATCGATGAACTGCACGCGTATCGCGGCGTGTTCGGCAGCCATCTGTCGAACATCCTGCGCCGGCTGCAGCGCATCTGCCGGCACTACGGATCCGATCCGACGTTCATCTGCTCTTCCGCCACGATCGCGAATCCGAAAGAGCTCGCCGAGGGACTGACCGGCCGTGCATTCGAGCTGGTGCAGAGGAGCGGCGCGCCGCGTGGGGAAAAGTTCTTCCTCTTCGTGAATCCGCCTGTCGTCAACGCGGAGCTCGGCATTCGCCGTTCCTACCTTCACGAGGCGCGACGCGTGGCGATGGAGTTTCTCAAGCAGAACCTCCAGCTCATCCTGTTTGCGCAGAGCCGTCTCGCCGTCGAGATTCTCACGACGTATCTGAAGGACACATTTCACGGTCCGCCGGGGTCGAACGAGATGATCCGCGGATACCGCGGAGGATATCTTCCGAACCGCCGCCGCGAGATCGAGAAGGGTCTGCGTGAAGGGGCGGTGCGTGCGGTCGTCTCCACCAACGCGCTCGAGCTCGGCATCGACATCGGCGCGCTCGATGTCTCGGTAATGGCTGGTTATCCCGGAACGATCGCGGCGACCTGGCAGCGCGCCGGACGCGCCGGGCGTCGAAGCACGCGCTCGGCGGCGGTGCTCGTTGCGAGCAGCGCTCCAGTGGATCAGTTCGTCATTCGCAACCCGTCGTACTTTTTCGACGCATCGCCCGAACACGCGCTGATCAATCCTGACAACCTGCACATTCTCGTGGATCACGTGAAATGCGCGGCCTTCGAGCTGCCCTTCAAGGATGACGAGCAGTTCGGCCGGGAAGACGTCCAGCAGGTCCTGTCGGTGTTATCAGAGCAGGGCTTCGTTCACCACGCCGAAGCACAGTGGAACTGGACCAACGAGTCGTATCCCGCTGACGCGGTGAGCCTGCGATCCATCAGCTCCGATAACTTCATCGTCGTCGACATCACCCACGGCGAGCGTGTCATCGGCGAGACGGATTTCACCAGCGGTCCTGCAACCCTGCACGAGAAAGCGATCTACATCGTCGAAGGACAGCTCTTTCAGGTGGAGAAGTTCGACTTCGACGGGCGCAAGGCATACGTGCGTTCAGTGGAGTGCGATTACTACACCGACGCGATCACGTATACGAAAGTGACGATTCTCGATACGTTCGAGACCGGATCAGGAACGCCCGACCCCGGGATGCAAGCGGAGCGAGCGCACGGCGAGGTCCACGTCGTCTCCCGCGTCGTCGGCTTCAAGAAGATCAAGTTCTACACGAACGAGAACATCGGCTCGGGGGAGCTGGATCTTCCCGAGCAGCAGATGCACACGACGTCGTACTGGCTGACGATCCCGGCAGGCACGATTCAGGCGCTGCCGTTTGGCGGCGACGATCGGCGCGACGGTGTGATCGGTCTCGCCTTCGCGATGAAAAACGTTGCGCAGTTGCTGCTGATGTGCGACGGGCACGACATCGGCCTCTCGGTCGACGGCGGATCGCTCGACCGCGCCACGCGACGCGGAGCCATTGCGAGCATTCCGGAAGCGCTCGCGGCCGAGCCGAACGTCTTCATTTACGACAACTATCCCGGCGGCATCGGCTTCAGCCGGCCGCTCTACGAGATGCACGACGTGCTCCTCGAGCGGACGCAGGAGTTGATCAACGGGTGCGAGTGCCAGTCCGGTTGCCCCTCGTGCGTCGGGCCGGAAGGTAACACGGGCCCACACGCCAAACAGGTCGCTTCGCTGATCCTGCTGCATCTGCGTTCGAAGGCCGTGGTCGCCCCGACGGAAGGGAGTCCGTTCTAGACGTGGACTTCACCTCGCGTCTGCGTGCGGTCGTCCACGGCGGCGCGCCGAAACCGCCGCGCGAGCTCACCTACGAGCCCGACGATGGCTACAGAAACGGCGCGGCGCTGGATCTGGACCGCGTGTGCGATCTGCTCGGCGGGCGCCGTGTCGGCACCCAATTCGGCGAATGCCTGGTGATCGATCGGCGCTACGAGTCGGACCGCTGGCACGGCGATGTGCAAATAGGGGAGTGCGCCGTCGACAGCGTGGATGCGCTCACGCTGTTGGATCCGGCGTTGCTGGCCCGCGGAACCGAACACACATCCGGGCCCTGTGCGCCCCCGTTACCGGGACGTGACATTGCGAAGACGGTCTTCATCGATCTGGAAACGACCGGTTTGAGCGGCGGCGCGGGGACGCTGGCATTTCTCGTGGGCTGCGGATATTTCGATCTGGGCGCATTTCAGGTGCGGCAGTTCCTGCTGACCAGTCACGCCGGCGAGCGCGCGCTGCTTGCCGCAGTGGCCGACTTCTTCGAAGGCGCGGACCTCATCGTCACCTACAACGGCAAAACCTTCGACGTGCCGGTGATGGAGACGCGGTGGATGTTCCACCGCATCGAGATGCCGCTCGATGGCGTGCCGCACTTCGACATGCTGCATCCGGCCCGTCGGTTGTGGAAGAACCGCGCGGGCGACGGCTACGAGGATGCAGGCTGCCGGCTTTCGACGCTGGAGCGCACGCTGTTCGATGTGAGGCGGGTAGGCGACGTCCCCGGACTCGAGATCCCCGGCCGCTTCTTTCAATTCGTCCGCAGCGGAGATCCGCGGCCACTCGAACCGGTCCTCGAGCACAACCGCATCGACCTGGTGTCGCTGGCCGCGGTCACCGCACGCGCCGTCCGCCTGACGCAGGCGGGTCACGAAGCGTGCCGCGATTACGCCGAAGCGCTCGCGCTCGGGAAGATCTTCGAGCGGGCGGAGCAGTTCGGCCGCGCCGAGGCGTGTTATCGGAGCGCGGCAGACTCGCCGGAATCGACGATCCGCGCCGATGCGCTGTGTCGCCTCGCCGTCCGGCTGCGCCGCGATCGCCGGTTCGAGGAAGCCGCGTCGGTCTGGCGCGACCTGATCGAGTTCACCGCGCCCCGTTCGATGCGACGCGGCGTTCCCGGCGATCTGCGCAAGGTCGCCATCGAAGCGCTCGCGATTCACCAGGAGCATCGCGAGAAGGACCTCGCCGGCGCCCGCGAACTCGCGCTCGCGTGCCTCGAGGAGTCCGGTGGTGGCGTTCACAAGGTGCGCCACCGCATCGCGCGCCTCGATCGCAAGCTGGCCAGACACCAGGACGCGCAGCTGTTCTTCTGAACGCGCCCCACCCCCAATTACGAGCATCGCACGGGGTTCGTGTCGGGCCGACCTGCCTCACCACGAACTTGACAAACTGTTTCTGTTTTGTAGAAATAGATGAATCATGGCACGAGGCGAATATCTCGGAGAACTGGAGCAGATCGTCCTGCTCGCCATCGCGCGTCTCGAGGGAGACGCCTACGGGATGAGTATTCGGCGCGAGATCGAGTCACGCACCGGCCGCAGCGTGGCCATAGGCGCCGTGTATTCCACGCTCGAGCGGCTTCAGGACAAGGGATTCACCGAGATCGTGAGGCCCCGCGGTAACGTGGATCGGGATGGACGCGCGCGGAAGTTCTTCGCCATCACCCGCGCCGGTGTTGGCGCGCTCGACGATGCCGCGGCGATGCAGACGCGGATGTGGGCCGGCCTTCGGCTTCGAAAGGGGAAGTCATGAGTGCGCGGGTGCCTCGCCTCGCGCGCTTTCTTCTCGCGCTCCTGATCCCGCCCGACGAGCGTCGCGCCATCCTCAGCGATCTCGATGAGGAGTACGTTCGACACATCAGACCCGTGCGCGGCGTGCTGCGCGCCCGCGCGTGGTACTGGCGGCAGGTCATCGGTTCGATCCCTCATGCCATCGAGATGCGCCGTCGCCGCAGCGGTCTCTCCGACCGGTTATCGCTCGACGTCGTGCTGGCGTTGCGATCGCTTCGGCGCCGTCCGGCGACGACGGCTGCCGCGGTCCTCACGCTCGGTCTCGGGATCGGCGCGAACACCGCCATCTACAGCGTGGTCGACGCGGTCCTCTTCCGGCCGCTGCCGTTCGGCGAGCCGGACCGGCTGGTGCGTATCTGGTCCGCGAATCCGCGCGGGATCCAGCGGAACGCGATGTCGCCGCCGGACTTCTTCGACATGCGCGATGGCGGGATCGCCAGCGGAGCGTTGACATCCGCGGCCGCATACACCATGAGCGACGCCACTCTCCGAACCGGCGAGCCTGCACGTGTTGTGGTCGCGACGGTCTCGTCTTCCTTCTTCGAGACGCTGGGCGTGCATCCATCAACTGGACGCGTGTTCCAGCAGGCAGACGCGCGGAGCGGCGCGCCTGCGGTCGCGATCGTTGCCGACCAATTCTGGCGATCGCGCCTCGGCGCGCGAGCGGTGCCTTTCGAAGTATCCGTTTCCGGTGCCGCGGCGATGGTCGTTGGCGTCGCCCCGCGCGGCTTTGCATTCCCGTCGCCGGAGGTGAGTTTCTGGACACCGCTCGTTGAGGACGCATCCAGCGGCCCGCGATCCGCGCACTACCTGGATGTGATCGGGCGCATGCCGGACGCCGTGACGATCTCCGCCTCGACTGCTGCGCTGCAAGGGATCGCGGCGCAGCTGGCGGTCGCCCATCCGGAATCGAACCGCGGATGGGGCATCACCGCTGTCCCCCTCGAGCAGAGCCTGACGGGGGAGGTGCGACGTCCTCTTCTGTTGCTTCTCGGCGCTGTCGCATGCGTGCTGCTGATTGCCTGTGCGAACGTCGCGGGTCTTCTGCTCGCGAACGGGGAGAAACGGTCGCGCGAGTTCGCGCTGCGCACCGCGATTGGCGCCGCGCCATCGCGGCTCATCGCGACGCAGCTCGTCGAGAGCGTCCTTCTCGCCGTCTTCGGCGCGGGTGTCGCCGTCCTGCTCGCTTATGTGGGCCTCGGGCTTCTGGCGCGCACGGACATCCCGCTTCCGCGCAGCGAGACGATCGCGCTCGAGACACGGGTGCTCGCCGTCACTGCCGCCATCGCACTGCTGACCGGACTGCTGGCGGGGCTGGCGCCGGCGTTGCGGGCCTCGCGAGCGAATCCTGAGGAGGCGTTGAAGAACGCGCGATCCGCGGGTGCCGGCGTGGCGGCACGTCGTGGGCGAACGATGCTCGTCGTAATGCAGATTGCGGTGACGTTCGCGCTCACGATCAGCGCCGCCCTTCTTCTCAAGAGCTACTCCAAGCTCACGCGTGTGGACCCGGGGTTCGATGCTGACCACGTGCTGCTCGCGCAGGTGTCTTTGGCGGTGACTGCCTACGAGCCGGATCGATGGGCGGCGTATGTATCGCGCGCGCTCGAAGAGCTGCGGACGTTACCCACCGTGACCTCGGTCGGTGCCGCGTCACCATTGCCGCTGTCCGGACGTGAAGGGTTGATGCGCTTCGGCGTTCGCATCGAAGGACGTCCTGCTCCAGCGGAAGGACAGTCTGACCGCACGTACTTGCGCTGGGCGACGGCAGGGTATTTCGCGGCGATCGGGATCCCCGTGGTCAGCGGACGTCCGTTCGAGGATCGCGATGACGGTCGCGCCGCGGCGGTAGCCGTTGTGGATCGCACGTTCGTCGAGCGGTTCTTTCCCGGCGAGGAGGCACTCGGCCGGAAGATCGTCAGGAGCAACGAGCGCGGCCGCGCGAGGACGATCATCGGGGTCGTCGGTCCCGTGAGGCAGACCGGATTGGATGCAGTCGCCGATCCGCACGTGTACATTCCGCACGCGCAGAACCCATCCGCGGCGATGACATTCGTGGTGCGAAGCTCGGCTGCGCCGCAAGGCCTCGCTCCGCTCGTCCGCGAGCGGCTGCGTGCCGTCGATCCGTCGCAGCCCGTCTACAACATACGCACGGGCAGAGAGATGATCGCCGGGACCATAGCGGGCCGCAGCCTCAACACCGTGCTCGTCGGCGTGTTCGCCGATCTCGCTGGATTGCTGACGCTGGTCGGCCTGTATGGGTTGATGGCGAGCTGGGTGGCTGAATCGAAGAAGGAATTCGGGGTTCGTCTCGCGCTCGGCGCCCGGCCGCGCGACGTGCTTACGATGGTGGTAGGCCGGGGGCTCCGGGTGACTGCCGTCGGGATAGCGCTCGGCCTGCCGCTGGCCATTGCGGCGTCGGGCGGTCTGCGCTCGCTGCTCTTCGAAGTTCCCGAGCGCGACACGAGCACGTACGTCATGGCGTGCGCCGCGCTGTTATTCGTTGGGGCCGCGGCCAGCTACCTGCCGGCGCGTCAGGCGACTGCCGCCAGTCCAGTTGATTCGCTGCGGGGAGAGTAGACGGCCGGCTGAAACGGGTTCCTGGGAACAGAGGCCGGCTCAAGCCGGGGCCTCTACGAAACAAGGCCGGCTGAAGCCGGCCTCTACATGTGGCGGGTTCGAAATACTGCGCCGGACGCCCCCCAGACCTGAAGCGGGGCTACTTCGCGCCTACGGGCTGCTTCTTCGCCTTGGCCGCAGCCTTCCGGCTCTCGGACGTCTGGGCGCCAAACCGCTTCGTGAACCGTTCCACGCGGCCCTCGGTGTCGATCAACTTCTGACGACCGGTGAAGAACGGGTGGCAGTTGTTGCAGATTTCGAGGTGCAGCTCAGGCTTGGTCGAGCGCGTCTTCCACGTTGCGCCGCACGCGCACCGCGCCTCGATTTCGTGGTACTTCGGGTGAATCCCTTCCTTCACAGCACGCTCCTTGGATGGCTCGGGAAAAGGGTAATTATAACAGATCCGGTATCGGGCCGTAACTCTCGGCAGCTCTACAGCTTAGCCGCCTTCCGTCGTGCGGACCCATCTGTGGCGCCTGAGCTCTGCCATCAGGTCGGCTGGCAGCCGTTCGCCGTTACTGAGGGCGAGATTCTGCCGGACGTGCGCCGCCTTGCGCATGCCGGGGATCACCGTGCTGACGTCAGGGCTCTCGAGGATATGCCGCAGCGCGAGCTCAGGCATGGTCATGTTGGATGGAACGACGCGCCGCAACCGTTCGACTCGCTCGAGCGTAGGTGCCAGGTTCTCCGGCTTGAAGTAGAGGTTGCGGAAGTCCCCCTCCGGCCAGCGCGCATCCGCGGCGAGCGTTCCTGTGAGACTGCCCTCGTCGAACGGTACTCGCGCGATCACGGCAATCTTCTTCTCGCGACAGGCGGGGAACAGCTCGTCCTCGGGATTCTGATCGAAGACGTTGTAGACGACCTGCACCGCCTCGATCAGTCCCGTATCGAGCGCACGCAGCACATTCGTCGGCTGCCATCGATTGATGCTGATGCCGATGGCGCGAACGAGTCCCTCCGTCTTCAGCGATTCGACCGCCCGCTGCCACCTCGGATCTTCAGCCCATGCGTCGCTCCAGACATGGAACTGCAGCAGATCGATCGTGGCGACGGCGAGGTTCTCGAGGCTCTTCTCCGCATGCTCGAGGATGTGATCCGGGGGATACACGTCTGCCAGTGCGTAGCTCGATCGGGCGGGCCACTGGCCGTTCTTGGGCGGGATCTTCGTCGCGGTGTAGAGCCGTTCGTCCGGGTGACGGCGCAGCAGTTCGCCGAGCAGACGTTCGCTGTGCCCGGAGCCGTACGCCCATGCCGTATCGAAGAAGTTGCAACCGAGCGCGACCGCGAGATCGAGCGAGGCCCGCGACTCCTCGTCATCGCTGCCGGTCCACCCCGCCATGCCCCACATGCCGTAGCCGACTTCCGAAACGTCCCACCCGGTTCCGCCGAACGGTCGGTAACGCATCCTGACATGATAAGACGGGGTGCGGCTTGCCACTGAAGCGCACGCCGCGAACCACGGCACTAGTCGGAGCGCAAGGCAATCAACGGGTCGATGCGCGAGGCGCGCAGTGATGGGCCGAGGCACGCCGCAGCCGCAACGAGAGCGAAGGCGGACGCCACGACTGCGTAGATCCAGGGGCTCGCGGGATCGATCCCGAACAGAAGCTGCCGGATGGCGTGACCGGCGAGCGCCGCCGCGCCGGTCCCGAGCAGCAACCCGAGCCCGACGAGCGCGAGGCCATTTCGCATGACCAGCGTCACCACCTGGCGGCGGCTCGCGCCGAGCGCCATGCGGATCCCGATCTCGCCGCGGCGTTGGGAGACGAAGTACGCCATCACGGAATACAGACCGACGAGCGCAAGGCCGAACGCAATCGCCGCGAAGAGTGC
Source organism: Vicinamibacterales bacterium (assembly GCA_035537955.1). Classification (GTDB taxonomy): domain Bacteria; phylum Acidobacteriota; class Vicinamibacteria; order Vicinamibacterales; family 2-12-FULL-66-21; genus JACDCA01. Next base: position 10,938 of record DATLLF010000263.1, read on the forward strand.
GCTCAGTGTCGCGACGAGCCGCTGCGTGCCCAGGCTGAGGGCGACCGTCGTGTCCAGCGTCGCGAAGAAGGATATCGCTTGAGAGGCATCCACGTCGGCGACCGCGCGATGAATGGAAGCCTGGAGTGTTGCCGGATCCCCGCTCGTTCTGCCGAGGATGGCGAGACCGGGTTGCGCCCTTTGCCGTGCCGCCAGATACATTTCGTCGGGCACCAGAGTCGAGATCGTCGGCGTGATTCGAGACGTGAAAACGCTTGGCCTGAACGTACCGACGCCCTCGACGAGCGGGATCTCCAGCAGATCGAAGAATTCATCGCTCACCACGTTGAAGGTGACGAGGTCGCGCTGGCCCAGCGGCGGTAACGGGCGGCCTGCAACGCCGTAGCTCGTGCGCGCTGCACCACCCGACAACGGGATGCCAAGCGCGACAGCGGCCGCATTCACGCCGGGCTGCGCCCGCAGCGCTGCGACGACGCGGTCGAAGAAATCGATCTGCTGCGCCGGCATGGCGTACCGACTCCCGGTGAGCCCGACGAAGGCGGCGGCTGCTCCTCGTGACTCGAAACCGGCTGGCGTCCGCTGCAGCCGCATGAACGTCACCAGCAGCAGTGCGGCGCCCGCGAGCAGCACGACGGAGAGCATCACTTCGGCGACGATCAGCATCTGACGTGCGCGCCTCCCGCGACCGGCCGATGATCCGCGCCCCGCATCCTTGAGCTGTTCGGCGACATCCACGCGCGAGGCTTGAACGCCGGCAGCAGCCCTGTCAGGATGGTGCAGGCGAAGGCGACGGCGCCTGACACGATCAGCGTCAGCCAGCTGAGTGACACCGTCGTGTTCGGCGGCAGCTGAGAAGCGATGACCGACTGGAGCGCCGCCAGACCAGCGTGCGCCAGGACGATCCCGAGCACACAGGCGGACCCGCTGATCACCAGGGTTTCGACGAGGAACTGCTTCACGAGCATGGCGCGCGTGAAACCGGCGCTCACCTGCGCCGGCGTGAGCCCGCCCGCTTCGAATACCCGTGGCGCGAACAGCTGTACCTGTGTGAACGGTGCGGAAAGCCCCGGCGGCGTCACACCGATCACCTCCCACGCTGCGCCATTGAGCTGAATGGTCTCGCCGACGATCGTCTTCCGTCCGCCGAACTGCGATTGCCAGAGCTCGTGACTGACGATGCAGACGGATGGCCCGTTCGCAACGTCTTCCGCGGCGGTGAAGTTTCGCCCGAGTGCGGGCTGGATCCGCAGAGTGGGGAAGAACGAGGCGCTGATCCGCAGGGTATTGAGCTGGGTTGCCGAAGCATCTCCCGACAGGGTGAAGCTGTCGAACGCCGAGAGTCCGATCTCGGAAAAGGAGCTCGCACTATCGCGCAGTTCCTCGTATCGCGGAATCGAGATGGACGGCGACTGCACGTTCCGCTTCGGGTTGTTGAACCACACCGCGACGAGCGAGGCGGCGTCAGGCAGTGTCACGGCGTTCAGGACGAGTTGGTCGCACACGGAAAACATCGCGGTGCTGGCCGCCATGGCAATGGCGAGCGTGAACACGGCGACGGCGGTGAAGGCGAGGTCCCGGCGCAGCACGCGAGCGGCGAGTGTCATGTCGTTCATGTGGTTACCCGATGCCCTGTCCCGCCGCGAGCCGCTCGAGAATCCGCTTCAAACCTGCTTTCTGCTGTGGCGTCGCCGCGTGCGGCTGCGAGGCTTCGAGTGTTCGCTTTGCCCCGTCGCGGTCGCCGAGCGCGACCTGCACGCGCGCCAGCCCATACCAGTTCACCCATGCTTCGGGGTGCTCTTTCGTCAGCTTTTCGAAGAGCGTCTTCGCATCAGCGAGCTTCTTCTCGCGAATCAGGCGATCACCGTAGCCATACATCTGCTGCGGTGAGGCGAGCGTCAACGCTTTCGCGAGCAGCGCGGCCGCCTCGCTCGAGTGACCCGTGCGCTCGAGGATCTGCGACTTCAACTCGAGGTGTTCGAAGCGTTCTTCTTCCGCGATCGCCCGCTCGATCCATTGCGTCGCCTCCTCGTAATTGAAGCCATTGTCGACGCAGTAGAGCGCGGCCTCGTAAAACGTTTCAGCCTTGAAGCCGGGCAGATGACGCATTTCGCGGCGCAGGCTTGCGAGTGTGATTGCGCGCGTGTCCACGGCAAGTGTGAACGGCACGACGGTCTGTTCCCATGCGAGTGCCACGGTGGCGCCGTCGGGCTTCAGGTTCGTGAACTCGTAGGTGAGCTCTTCGTGCGCCGTTCCCGGACGTGGTCTCACCTGGACGCGCAGCGCGTCTTCAGCGGGGTCATACGAGAAGCTGCCCCAGGACGTCGAATTCTTCGAGAAGATGATCGTCCACTCCGATTCACCGGGGATCATGTGCACGCCATAGCGGCCGGCAGGCAGCTGATGACCCTCGACAGTCACCGGATCGGTGAACTCGATCGTCGTGTTGTCGTTGGCTCCCGCGCGCCACACGCGTCCGTAGGAAACGAGGTCGCCGAAGATCTTGCGGCCGGCGACCAGCGGCCTGTGATACGCGATCGTGACGTCGGTCAGGCCGATCCGCTGGGTGATGACCGCGCGCTGACTGACGCGCGGCAGGTTCAGCATCACAGTCTGGTTGCCGTTCTTGAATTGTGCGTGCGCCGGAGCGGCGAACATGGCCACGATCGCCGCGCCGAGGGTCACATTGATGAAAGGGGTACGCATGACGGTCATCTCCGGTGCGCTCATTAAGCGTCTCCCCGCCGCGGTCTGACCACAGCCAGTTGGCGAAAGCGCGTACGACCAGCGGCGCGGACAGCTCGAAATTCGGCGCAACGACGTGCGGTCTGCCCCGCCACTCGGGGCTTTCCGGGTCTTCGTGGACACACTCGTCACATCCGTAGTCGATGGCCGACGCACCTGGATTACCGTGAGATCCGCCATGCGTCGATCTCAGTGGGAGTTCGCGCTGTCGCTCGATCGTTCGGACCGGGCGCCGCTCTATCTGCAGATCACCCGCGCGTTCGTCGATGAAATCACGCGCGGGCGTTTGCAGCCGGGTGACGTCCTGCCCGGCACGCGCACGCTGGCCGCCCGCCTTCGCGTCAATCGCGTCACGGTTCTTACCGCCTACGAGGAGCTGGCGGCAGAGGGCTGGATCACGACCCAGCCGGCCCGAGGCTGCATGGTGGCCGCGCAGGCCGTTCCATCCAGTCAGCGGCGCGCCGGGACCGCGCCTGCCACCATGGCCGTGGCCCCCCCGTACACGCTCGCCCCCGCACCCGTCGTGCAGAGGTCTCCCGAGCATCTGTCTGGCGTACTCGTATTCGGCGCGAGCTCGCCGGATCCGCGGCTACTCGATGTCGAGCCGCTCGCGCGGGCCTATCGTCGCGCGTTGCAAAAGGGTGGCGGTCGTCTGCTCGGATATTCCGATCCGCAGGGGCATCCGCGCCTTCGTGCGGGGATTGCCGGGATGCTGTGCGCAACGCGCGGCATGTCGGTATCTGCGGAGCAGATCTTCGTGACGCGGGGGAGCCAGATGGCGCTGGCGTTGACGGCGCGGGCGATTCTACGGCCGGGAGACGTCGTCGCCGTCGAGGCGCTCGGTTACCGTCAGATCTGGCAGACGTTCCAGGCTGCCGGAGCGGAACCGGTTCCGGTGCCGGTCGACCGGTTCGGCCTCGACACTCGCCGCCTCGCGGACCTGCTGCGCTCGCGTCGCATCAGTGCCGTGTACGTCACGCCACAGCGCCAGTTCCCGACGACGGTCACGATGTCGCTCGCGCGCCGGCGACACCTGCTCGAACTCGCGTCCGCGCACCGCGTCGCCATTCTCGAGGACGACTACGATCACGAGTTCCACTACGAGGGCGCGCGGCAACTGCCGCTCGCCAGCCGCGACTCCGCCGGCACCGTCGTCTACGTCGGCAGCTTTTCGAAGCTGCTCGCACCCGGTGTTCGGCTGGGGTTCGTGTCGGGGCCGCGGCAGCTGCTGGATCGCCTCGCGGCGCACCGCGAGTGTCTCGACCTGCAGGGGGATTGCGCGACAGAAGCAGCCGTCGCGGAAATGCTCGAGGACGGCGAGGTGCAGCGGCACGTCCGCCGTGTTGGACGAATCTATCGACTGCGCCGAGACACCCTCGCTGAACTTCTGCGCGACACCTTCGGCGACCGCCTCGCATTCGATGTGCCGTCTGGCGGCGTCGCATTATGGCTGCGCGCATCCGCCATCGACGTTGAATCGTGGGGGCGAGCGGCACTCGAGCGCGGTGTCGCGTTCCAGACCGCGCGCGCCTTCCGCTTCGACAGCCGTCCGCAGCCGTACGCGCGGCTCGGATACGCGTGCCTCGACGCTGACGAGCTTCGCGAGGCAGTCCGGCGGCTTCGGTGTGCGATGGATGCCCTGCCGCCCCGCGATTCGAGCGCACGCTTCGGACCGCAACACGACCCTCTTGACACTCTACTACGCCGCGCGTAATATTACGCCATGCGTATTACGCGTGGCGTAGCAAAGCGGCGCGACGATTCGAGAGATGAACTCGACGACTTCGGGCGCTTCTCCGAGCCGGCGCTGTTGATTCTCATCAGCCTGGCGGACGGCCCGAAGCATGGTTACGCGATGACCGAGGACATCGGATCGATTGCCGATGTCCAGCTCGGGCCCGGCACGCTCTACGGCGCTATCGCGCGTCTGGAGTCACGAGGGCTCATCGAGCCGATCGGATCCGAGGATCGGCGCAACCCCTATCGCATGACCGGCCTCGGGGAAAAGGCGCTCAGGCTGCGCCTCACCACGCTCGAAGCGGTCGCGCGCGCAGGGCGGCGCCGCCTGTCATCAGCGGGAGCGTGACGATGGCCACGCTGTCGTCCGTTTTGCTTTGTCTCTATCCGCGTGCGTGGCGTCGCCGCTACGGGAGCGAGATGCAGGCCCTGCTGGCGAAAGGCAACCTGTCGCTGCGCACCGTTGCCGATGTTGTCGCAGGCGCCATCGACGCGCGGTTCAATCCTCAATCGACGGCCATCAATCAACCCCCAGTTTCCAAAGGAGAGCGGACCATGACGAATGCATTCCGTTGCAGTCCCGCAGCCGTGTCACGATCGGACCAGTGGAGAAGTGCCTCGTGGCTCGTCGGCGGTTCGATCGTTATGACAGTGATCGCGATCGGGCTCCAGGTTCGGCTGGGACGGAACTCGTTCTCCGAGGCGCTGCTGTATGGCGCGATCCCCGCCGCGCTGATGCTGTCGAGTGAGTGCACTTACCTGAAGCCGTACTCGCAGCGCGCGCGTATCGTGATGTCGGTCGGCGGCGCGGCGGTGATCATTCTGATGATGTGGGGCGCCGTAGCCGTGGCCAATCTGATCTGACCGCGAGCCGGATAGAATTTCGGGATGCGCATCATCCCGTCCATCGTTCTGATCCTCTGCCTCGTCGCATTGCCGTCGGCGCAATCGGGCGAGAAGCTCGATTACGCCGCCATCGCGCAGATCCGCGACGAGGGGCTCTCGCGTTCGCAGGTCATGGACCATATCGGCTGGCTCGCCGATGTGTACGGTCCTCGACTCACCGGCGGTCCCGGCATCCTGCAGGCCAGCGACTGGGCACTGAAGAAGTTCCAGGACTGGGGCCTGTCGAACCCGCATCGCGAGCATTTCGAGTTCGGACGCGGATGGTCGCTCGTGCGTTTTCACGCGACGATGATGGAGCCGCAGGTGCAGCCGCTCATCGGCTTCCCCGGATCCTGGACTCCGTCGACCAGCGGCACGATCACCGCCGACGTGGTCCGCGTGCAGATCGACAGCGAGGCGGATCTCGAGAAGTACCGCGGCAAGCTCTCGGGCAAGATCGCGCTGACGCAGCCGGAACGCGAGGTGCGGATGCTCGAAGGGCTGATCGTCTCCCGAATGGGTGAGGCGGAGTTGCGCGAGGCTGAAATGACGCCGGTTCCCCGGGGACGCGCCGCGGGCGGACGCGGTGCTGCTGCGGCAGCCGCGGGACGCGGCCGCGGGGCGGCGAGTGGCGGTCAGAGCCTCGCGATCCGAATCCAGCAGTTCCTCAAGGCCGAGGGAGTCGTCGCGGTGTTCAATCGCGGCGGCGACGCTCTCACGGCCTCCATTGGCAGCGATCTCTCCATCGAGCAGCAGCGCACAGACGGCGGAACCATCTTCCCGACGGGCGGCGGCTCGCGGACATCCGATCCTGCGACCGTGCTGCCCTCCGTGACGCTCGCGGTCGAGCACTACAACCGGATGATCCGCCTTCTCGAGAAGGGGATTCCGATCAAGGTGGAGCTCAATCTGGAGACGAAGTTTTACGATGAGGGCTCTTCGGGCACCTCAGGTCTCGGCTTCAACACCATCGCCGAGATCCCAGGGGCCGATCCGGTGCTGAAGGATGAAGTCGTGCTGCTCGGGGCCCACTTCGATTCAGTCGCCGCCGCCACGGGGGCAACCGATAACGCTACCGGATCGGCTGCGATGATGGAAGCGATGCGGATCCTCAAGGCGATCGGCGTGAAGCCGCGCCGCACGATCCGGGTCGCGCTCTGGGGCGCTGAGGAACAAGGCCTGCTGGGATCGCGCGCGTACGTGCGCGAACATTACGGCGATCCTGCAACCATGCAGCTGAAGCCAGCGCACCAGAAGATTTCGGTGTATTTCAATTCAGATAACGGCACCGGCAGGGTCCGCGGCCTCTGGCTGCAGGGGAATCTCGCCGTCAAGCCGATCTTCGCGCAGTGGATCGAACCGCTGAGGGACCTCGGCGTCGTGTCGCTGGGGCCGCGCTCGGTCGCCTCGACGGATCACTCGTCGTTCGACACCGTCGGCATCCCTGCGTTCCAGTTCATGGTCGATCGCCTGGAGTACAACGCGCGAACGCACCACTCGAACATGGATCTATACGACCGCGTGCAGCGCGACGATATGGTGCAGCAGGCCACCGTGATCGCTGTCTTCGCGTACAACGCGGCCATGCGCGATGAGAAGCTGCCGAGAAAGACGTTGCCGCGTCCCCCGGGACGCGGCAACCAGACCACCAACGATGATAGGTAGATGTGTGGTTACTTGCTGGGGGGGCTGCTCGTATCGCCCGCGTGATCCAGCGTTTCCTTGATCGACTTCGCGCGCTCCAAGTGCTGGCGCACGGTCGGGAGCGTCTTCGCTGCCCACGCCTTCACGTCGGGGTTCGACGCGTGCTCGGCCTTGTTCTCGAGGTCACGCACGTCCTTTTCGTGGTCGTCGATCATCTCGTCGATGTATTTCTTGTCGAAGTCACGACCGGATAGCTTCTGCAGGTCTTCCATGGTGTCGCGCAGGTCGTTGTCGTGGTTCTCGCGCGCTTCAGCCTGCGTCGTATTCAACTTTGCGGCAATCGGCTTCAGATCCGCCGCCGCAGCCTGATGGTCGCGGACCATCATCGCGCCGAATTCCTTCACGTCAGCGTGGTTGCCTTTCTGCTCCGCCAGCCGGCCGAGCTCGACTTCCGCGTTGCCAGACGACAACGCTTTTTCCACGAAATCACGATCGGCGTTCGATGAGCCGGACGTGCCGGCCACGGCGCCGCCGCTGCCCGTTGCTGCGCGGTTGTCGTCCGTCCGCGCGTTGTTGCACGCGCTCACCGCGACCGCAAGCGCGAGCGCGGCCGTAAACTGAATGAAACGTTTCATGAGCTCCAACCTCCTCGTTTTCTGACGTCGTCCACGAAGAGGACTGCAACTTCCGTACACAGTTGGTTTCTGCACAGCTCCTCGTCCGGGTCTAGTCGTTTCTCAGGACCGCGGCTGCATCCACGCGCATCGCGCGCCTGGCCGGAACCCAGCACGCCGCAGCCGCGATCGCGAGCACCGCAGCGATCAGAGTGAAGTAGGTTGACGGGTCCGCTGGCTGGATCTGAAACAGCATGGTCGATGCGGCTAGGCCGGCGGAGTAGCCACCTACCGCCCCGAGCGCCGCGCCCCCAAGGCTGAGCGTGAGGCCGGTTCTCGTCACGAGACGCCCGATGTCCACGCGTGTGGCACCGAGCGCCAATCGGATCCCTATCTCATGCGTCCGCTGAGCCGCAACGTATGAGATGACGCAGTACAGACCCGCGGTCATCAGGACGAGGGCTGTCAGTGCAAATCCCCCCATCAGCGTCGAGACGAACCTGTGCAGTGCAAGGTTGGTGTCGACGACCTCCTCCATCGTTCGGGCGACAGCAATCGGCAGCCTGGGGTCGAGTCGTGCGAGCAGGCTGCGGATCACCGGTAACACCTCAGGACTTTTGCTCGTGCGGACCAGCAGCGACATCCGTGATTGCGGCTCCTGCAGATCGCTCAAATAGAACTCGGCGACCGGCTCGTCGCTCAGTGCCGCGTTACGCGAGTCGGCGACGACACCAACAACCGTGATTGCCGGGCTGAAGAGAACACGGAACTTTCGGCCGATGGGTTCTTCGCCCGGCCAGATCTGGCGTGCCATCGTGTCGTTGATCACCGCCGCCGGCGGCGCCTGCGATTCGGAGAAGTGTGCTGGAAACGGCTGCTGCTCGAACCACCGGATCAGAGGCACAGCGGCTCGCGCATCGGACGGGTCGAAGCTGCGGCCGCGCAGCGTTCGGATGCCCAGCGTTCTGAAGTAAGCAGTCGAAACGATGCGATACCGGGCCGTGAGTTCTTCGCCCGGCTGCGGGGCTGGACGCCCCGCGGGAGCGATCATGATGCCCGACAGGCCATCGCCTTGCGGAACCATGTTCGTTGCGGCGACCCTCTCGACGCCGGGAGCGCGTGCGAGTTGCTCGAGCGCGGCCGTCCAGAACGTGCGCTTCTGCTCCGCGCCCGGGTAGCGCGCCTCGGGGAGCCGCAGCGCAATCGTCAGCACGTTGCTGCTGTCGAAGCCCGGATCCACACGCTGCAGCCGGACGATGCTCTGCACGAGCAGCGCGGCCCCAATCGAGAGCGCGACGGTGAACGCGACCTCGGTGACGATCAGCGTGTTTCGCAGCGAGTGTCGCCTCGGCGTGGTCACGCCCTTGTTGCCGGATCTGAGACGGTCCGAGACCTGGACTCGTCTCGATTGCCAGGCCGGCACCAGGCCGAAGAGGAGCGTGGTCACGATGGCGACGGCCGTGGTGAAAGCGATCACCGCGGGATCAATTGTGGCGCTCGCCAGCCGCGGCACGTGACCGGGCACGGCGGACCGGGTGACTGCCAGGAGCCATTTCGCAATGCACAACCCCGCGATGGCGCCTCCCAGGGAAAGAATCGCGCCCTCGGCGAGGAGCTGCCGGACAATGCGTGACCGCCCGGCGCCGAGCGCGGCGCGGACCGCGATTTCCTGCTGGCGCGTTGTCGCCCGCGCCAGCAACAGGTTGGCGATGTTGCAGCATCCGACGACCAGCACGACACCGACCGCGCCGAACAGGAGGAGGATGGCGTTGCGGACATCGGCCACGAGCTCCTGCTGAAGCGGTTGAACGTTGACGGTGTGCTGCCTGTTGGGCGGGAACTCGCGTGCGATTTCCTCGGCGATTCCTCCGAGCTCCGTTCGTGCCTGCGCAGTGGCGACGCCCGGCGCGAGCCTGCCCACGACGAACAGATAGTGGCGGCCGCGATATTGATGGATCGGCTCTGCGATCGGCGTCCAGAGGTCGGGCGCGGCTCCTTCCCGCGCTGTCGGGAACTCGAAGGCCTCCGGCATCACTCCTGAAACGATGTACGCGCGATCGTTCAACTCGATCGTCCGTCCGACGAGCGCGCGATCGCCGCCGAAGCGCTCGATCCACAGCCGATGACTGAGGACGGCTACGTCGCCGTGACCGGGCACATCGGCGTCGGAACCGAACACGCGACCGAGCAGCGCCTCTACCCGCATCACCTTGAAGAAATCGGACGTGACGCGAACACCGTTGAGCGCGACCGGATCACCGGCGCCAGTCAGGTTGAACTCACGATCGAACGCTATCGCCCCCATGGATTCGAACGAACGGCTCTGCTGCTGCCAGACAGGGAACTCATGTCCGCCGACGGTATTGCGAGTGACCTGGAGGCGCTGTTCCCAGACGAACACGAGCCGGTCTGGATCGGGGTAGGGAAGCGGCCGCAGCAGCACGGAGTGCACGACGCTGAACGCGGCGGTCGTCGCGCCGATGCCGAGCGCCATCAGCAGGACAACGAAAAGCGAGAAGCCAGGAGCGCGGCGAACGACCCGCCATGCGTGCGTGATGTCCTGCTTCAGGTTCTCGACGACGCTGTGTTGTGGAACGCGCTCGCGAATAATGGCGGGGAGCGTGTCTGCGAGCACCGATCGCCAGAGCGCCAGGCGGGCTGAGAGCGACGTCGCGGCGTCGTATCGCGCGGCGAAGAGATCCAGCATCTCACTGCCGAACCGCTGCCGGAATGGCGCCGGATAGAGCGCCAGCAACGCGCGGAAGAGGAGATGCGCCGGCTTTTTTCGCACGTCTCGCCTGCCCGCAGTCATGGACGTTTGAACGCACGCCGGCGATGCGCTGTGCCAACGAGCGTCGCCAGCCGTTCTGTTTCGAGCTCGAGCACGCGGCGGCCGAGAGGTGTGATGCGGTAGTAGCGCCGGCGTGGATCATCGCTGTCGCCAGCAGGGCTGTCGAGGTCCTCGATCAGGTGCGCGTCGAGCATGCGCTTGATCGTGCCGTACAGCGTGCCCGGGCCGAGCACGCTGCCTCCTTCGGTGAACGCCTTGATGTCGGCGGCGATACCGAGGCCGTGGCGATCCTCGGCTGAAAGCGAGAGCAGGATCTGCATGACCGTCGAGGTCAGCGGAAGCTGGCTGTTCGCGCGTTCTTCCAGTGTTGGCTTGCGAATGGGCGACATTTATCCGTAGTTGATATATCCGTTACGGATAATTGTCAAGAGCCGTTCTCGGTGCTTGGTGCGCTGTACTCGGTGCTAGTACGGTGCTGGGTGCTAGGTGCTGGGTGCTGGGTGCTGGGTGCTGGGTGCTGGGTGCTGGGTGCTGGGCCGAGCGGGTTTCGTGCGGGTCACGTAGTAAAGTTGAAGCGCTTGCTGCGAACGATTCTTCCTCCCTCCTACGAACAACAGGTCGGTCACGCGCGGCGGGTCGAGCGTGCGGCCGACCGGCGCATCCGCACCCGCAACAAGATCCGCTATCGGCTGGCGCACTGGCCGATCTGGATCTTCGTGTTCTTCATCGCGCCAGGCCCGTTGACTGCCCGGCTGTTCCACCACGGCTTCGATACCCCGATGCTGGTCTGGATGGGTGCCGTCCTCGTGGGTACCGGCATCGCCGGTCTGCGCGGTCGTCTCCCCGGCGTCGAGCCCGCTCCCTACATCGTTCGATTCACCGAGGACCGGCCCAACCCGGTGTACCGGCGCGTGTGTTACACGCTGGCGTGGAGCGAGGTGATCGCGTTCGCGCTGCTGAACATCGCCGGGCTGGCGTACGCGCTGTGGGCAGGGGAGTGGAAGCTGCGGCAGATGTACGACGTCGCGTATTTCCCGATCGTCGTGACCGTCTGGATCCTCGGCGCGTCGGGATTATTGCCGCGCGTGAAGCGCTCCACGCAAGGCGAGGGGCACGAACGGCGGTTCTTCTACGGATCCGTCTGGGCGGTGTGCGTCGCGCAGCCGGTGCTCTGGTTTCTGTGGCGGTTCCTTCCGGCGGCGCGCACGTCGGATGCGCTCAAGCTCGCCGTGTTCCTCGCGATCCTCGCGTCTGTGGGTAACCTCGCGCGGCTAGGGCTCTTGCCGCGCACTCGACCGATCCTGCCCGGCGAGGTGATCGTCTCGGACTAGGGACGGTACGATCGCCGTCAGCCCGCGGCGATGCTCAAATTCAAGATCTGACCCCGAGGGTCCCGAACGTCTGCTTCATTCGCTCGCGAAGACGAGTGATCCACCGGCGCGCTGAAAGGTGCGTGAAGATGAGCACAGCGAGCCCGAGCACCATGCACATCGGGATGATCCAATAGCCGCCCAGCGGCGTGACGCCTTCGGGCGCCGGGAACTGAGCGCCGAACTGAACGCCGTCGTTGAGCCAGAGACCCACGTTCCCGGGAAAGATCGGTTTCAGCACGGCAATGACGATGAAGCCGATGCCGACCGAGTATCCGATGAAGAGGAGCAGGGCGGTGAAAAACGCACCGATCCCGCGCGCTCCGGCATGAAAGACCGACCGGAGAACTGCGACAAGTCGTCCGCTCGTGGCGGCCTCCTCCATCATCAACTCGAGCGAGTACGCGCGCGCGACCGTCGACGGAGTGCCGAGTCTCGTCAGGATCGTTTCGAGCGCGTCGCGTTCGTTGGGCGTTCCCGTACTCTCCGACACGCGTTCGCGGATGTGCGACTCCACTTCGCGCACGGCGTCGTCGGCCAGCGGAGCCGATACCGACGCGCGAAGCGCGCGTTCGAGCACGTAGAGATAGCCGCGGACGCGAGATTCGCCGGTGTCGCTCAAAATCATCGTTCGTCCCCTATGACGGTCGCGATCATCTCTTCCATCCCGTGGGCGATCGCGCGGAACTCCTGTGCCATCTTCTTCATCCGGGCGCGGCCCGACGGAGTGAGCTGGTAATACTTCCGCGCGCGGGGCCCCTGGCCTTCTACCCAGCGCGCGTCGAGCAACCCATCGCGTTCGAGCCTCGCCAGCAGGGGATAGATCGTTCCTTCGGTCAGCACCAGGTCCGCGAACTCGAGATGGCGGATGATCTCGAGGCCGTAGCTGGGCGCCGGAGCGACGGAGAGCAGCACCGCGAGTTCGAGCGTTCCTCGCCGCAACTGCTCCTGCCAGTTGGTATCGGTCATGAGCTTATACCTTGTGTCACAAGGTATAAGAGGAGACGGCGCCGGGCCGGCGGAAGTTCCCTTCCGCATTGGGTGGCGAGGCGCGCGTCCTGTTCTACAATTCCGGCCATGCTTTGCTTGCGCACGCTGCTGTTTGCCGGACTCTCGTTGCTTGTTGCCTCGCCCGCATGGGCCACGTGGTCGATCATTGCGGTCGATCGCGCGACAGGCGCCGTCGTCATTGCCTCTGCCACGTGCGTGACGCAGAAAGGGCTGACGGGATTCCCCGCTAAGGACCTCCGCGACATCCAGGCGATCGTCGTGCCCGGCCGGGGAGTGGGCGCTGCGCAGGCGGGTGTCGACAGCACGCGAGCGAACCAGAAGCTGATCTTCGCCGAGCTTCAGAAGGGCACACCGCCGGATCAGATCGTCACTCTGTTGAAGCAGGATCCGCAGATCGCGCGGCGACAATTCGGGATCCTCGACCTCGAGGGCCGCAGCGCGGGGTTTTCCGGTGAAGGCAACGGCGCCGTGTCGCTCGACCGGCAGGGGGCGGTCGACGGTACCGGGATTCACTACTCGATTCAGGGCAACATCCTGGCGAGCGAGGCCGTCGTCCTGAAGGCGGTCGAAGCCTTCGTTGCGGCGAAGGGCACCGTTACTGACCGCGTGATGGCCGCGATGGAAGCTGCCGATGGCGCAGGCGGCGACCGTCGCTGCTCGTGCGAGACCGGGCCGAAGCTGCAGGCGCCGTGCACCGCGAAGACGGCGCATGTGGCCTACATTCTCGAAGCGGCGAAGAACGATCCGAACGGAGAGTCCTACAACGACGGCAAGTACACGCTGTACATCAGCGTCACCGATCAGGACATCACCGCCGACGAGGATGCGAACCCGGTGAGGACGCTCCGGATGCGCTACAACCGCGCCCGGAAACGCTGAGGGCCTGACGAATGCAAGCCTTCAGCCTGGCAAGTATCGCTATTTCCCCTGCGCCATCGACGAGAGGAACTCCTGGTTGTTCTTCGTCTTCGCCATCTTCGAGAGCAGGAGCTCCATCGCTTCCACCGGTGACAGCGGCGTGAGCACCTTGCGCAGGACCCACACGCGATTGAGGTCGTCCTTCGGCAGCAGCAGTTCTTCCTTGCGTGTGCCGCTCTTCTGGATGTCGATCGCGGGGAAGACGCGGCGATCCGCCAGCTTGCGATCCAGGTGGATCTCGCTGTTGCCCGTGCCCTTGAACTCTTCGAAGATCACTTCGTCCATGCGCGAGCCGGTGTCGATGAGCGCGGTCGCGACGATGGTGAGTGACCCCCCTTCTTCGATGTTGCGCGCCGCGCCGAAGAAGCGCTTCGGCCGCTGCAGCGCGTTGCTGTCGACGCCGCCCGAGAGAACCTTGCCCGACGGCGGCACGATCGTGTTGTAGGCGCGCGCCAGACGCGTGATCGAGTCGAGGAGGATGACGACATCCTTCTTGTGCTCGACGAGGCGCTTCGCCTTCTCGATCACCATCTCGGCGACCTGCACGTGACGGGTCGCGGGTTCGTCGAACGTCGACGAGATCACTTCACCCTTGACCGAGCGCTGCATGTCGGTGACTTCTTCCGGACGCTCGTCGATCAGCAGAACGATCAGGTAGATCTCGGGATGATTCGCCGTGATGCTGTTCGCAATGCTCTGCAGCAGCATCGTCTTGCCCGTGCGCGGCGGCGCGACGATGAGACCGCGCTGGCCTTTGCCGAGCGGCGTCATGAGATCCATCACCCGGCCGGATAGATTGTCGGAAACGGTCGTCTCGAGATTGATGCGCTCCTGCGGGTAGAGCGGGGTCAGGTTCTCGAAGAAGATCTTTTCGCGGACCTTTTCTGGCGGCTCGAAGTTGACCGCTTCGACCTTGATCAGCGCGAAGTAGCGCTCGCCGTCCTTCGGCGGACGGATCTGGCCCGACACGGTGTCGCCGGTGTGCAGGTCGAACTTGCGCACCTGCGACGGCGACACGTAGATGTCGTCGGGGCCGGGCAGGTAGTTGTAGTCGGGAGCGCGAAGGAAGCCGAAGCCGTCGGGCAGGGTTTCGAGGACGCCTTCGGAGAAGAGCAGACCGCTCTTCTCGGCGCGCGAGCGGAGGATCTCGAAGATCAGCTCCTGCTTGCGCATCCCTCCCGCACCGGGGACGTCGAGCTGCTTGGCGATCTTCGTCAGCTCCGTGACGCTCATCTCCTTGAGCGTCGAGAGCTCGACGACCGGCATGTCGGCCTTCTCGGTCTTCACGGCCGTGCCGCCGCCATCATCGCGGCCATCACGGCCGTCGCGCCCGCGATCACCGCGTCCGCGCTCGTTGCCACCGTCGTTGTTCACTCGTCCGCCGCCTTGCGACTGCGCTCCGCGGCCCTGGCCTTGCTGGCGATCGTTTTCCAC
>DATLLF010000264.1:0-26047 GCA_035537955.1 Vicinamibacterales bacterium
TCCCCGGCAATCTGTATCGCGGGTTCAAGGTTGCCGACGATACGCGAGGACCCGAGTTCGATCCGACAAGTGGCGATCGCACGCCTTCCCCGGATGTGCAGCGGCGACTCCGGGACTTCCTCAAACGGCGCTTCCCCGCGCTCGCCAGCGCCCCCGTCCTCGGCGCCGAGGTCTGCCAGTACGAAAACAGCCCCGACGGCCGCTTCATCATCGATCGTCATCCGTCGATGTCCGACGTATGGATCGCCGGCGGCGGCAGCGGGCATGGGTTCAAGATGGGCCCGGCCGTGGGGGAGATGCTCGCGAGGTACCTCCGGGAGGATGGTGAGCCTGACGCATGGTTCAGGCTGCAACGCTTTGCGTGAAATGACCCGGCCACGCATCCGCGCGACCGGGCGCCGAGCGACGCGTCAGAAATCGAAGCGTGTGGAAACGCCGAAGGTGCGCGGCTGGTTGGTCAGATAGCCGATGCGTGCGCGCGTCCCGCGTTCCTGATCGAGTGCCGTCAGCGCGCGCTCGTTCGTCACGTTGTTCAGGAAGATCGAGATATCCCAGGCATTGCGGCGCAAGCCGGTTCGCAGATTGACGAGGTCGTATGCCGGCAGCTTCGGATCGTACGTGAACGTCGAAGCGGTCAGCGGACCGCCTATGGTGCTCGCGCCGAACGACAATAAGTCGAGCGTCCCGAGATCCTCGTCGCCCACCTGAGTGAATCTCGAACCGATGTGCGAGAGCGTGCCGGTCACATACGCCAGCGATCCCGGTCTCACCTGCCACTGATACGTCGCCGCGGTCACGATCTGGACTCGTGGCACGGTCGGCAATCGACGCCCGCTCTCGATGCCCGAGACCACCGAGACTCCGTCGGGGGTCGTGGATGTCAGCGTTGAGCGGATCTCCGGATCCGTGAAGCTGCCGGAAATGGCGAACTGGAAGTTGCCGGTCGGAGCGGCCTCGAATTCCACCTCGACGCCCGGCGTGCGTGCTGACGGCACGTTGAAGATGACGCGTGATGAACAGGAGCCGGCGGTGACGGTCGTCTGGAGATTGTTGACGTCGGCATAAAAGCCGGCGATGTTCAGCGCACCGCTGCCTTTCAGCACGCGCGACTTCAGCCCGACCTCATAATTCCACAGCTTCTCGTCGTTCCAGGTTTCGCGCCCGCCGAAAGTCGCCAGGTCCTGCGAAGTACACAGCGGGGTATTCAGCGGGTCGTTGACCCCGCCGAGACGAAAACCGCGCGCGAACTGCGCATTGAGGTTCACGTTTCCCGACACTTTGTACGAGCCGATGATTCGCGGCGCGATTCCGTTTGCATCTGTCTGCCCCGGCTGCGACACGATTTGCGTCCCCGTGTTGTCGTGGGCGAAAATGCCGTCGAAGACCTGCTCCTTGTCCTCGTCGAACCGGTAAAAGCGGAGGCCGGCAGTGACGCTCAGTTCGGGTGTCACCTCGAAGGTGCCCTCGCCGAACAGCCCGAACTGATTCAGCTTGTAACCCAGGTCGGAGAAGAAGAGCGTGTCTTTCGGCGCGCGCAGTCCGGTGGTCGGAATGCCCGTCAGATCCTCGAAGCCGGCGACGAGCAGGTCCTGACCGTAGTCGCGCGACGTCCGGCTGAAGAACCCGCCGGCCACCCAATGGAGGCGATCACGACTGCCCGTCAGTCGCACTTCCTGGGTCCAGACGTTCGCCTTGGTCGCGTCGTCGAGCGGAGCATCGAGCGTGTAGACGTTCGCCGCCAGGCCGATGGTTCCGCCGGTGATGCTCGCGGTCAAGGCCGTCGCGTCGCGCACCACGAGGACGTCGCGATACATGTACGACGTGACCGAGGTGAGCGCCACGTCGCCGAAGCGGTAGGTCAGGTTCAAATCGGCGAGTACGAAGTCGTCGCTGAATTTCTCTTCGAGCTGGCTGAACTGCTCACGCTCGCCGAGCGTCACGGGCGGACGCGTCGTCGTGTACGGATTCGCGAGGATGTTGAACGCGTCGATCCGGTTCCACCCGTCGAAGTTGACCGCCTGATAGGCGAACCTCGGCGTCATCGTGAACCGGTTGCTGGGTTCGAACTTGACAGCCGCACGCACACCCGAACGCGATCCATCGTTGACGTCCTTCTTGACCGTCAAGTCGGGCTGAATGGCGTCGATGTATCCGGGGAGGCGGTTGAAATAGGACGCCACGCGAAGAGCGGCCTTGTCACCGACCGGCACGTTGAATCCGAACTTCGCATTGCCGCCGGCGCCCCCTCCACCGACAACACTCGTTGCCAACTCCGCAAAGAACCGGCGCGCACCCATCTCAGGCTGATTGGTGATGTAGCGCACCGTGCCCGACAATGAATTGGCGCCGAACAGGGTGCCCTGCGGGCCGCGCAGGACTTCGACGCGCGCCATGTCGAACAGATCGATATCAGGAGTGAACAACGACAACGAGACCACCGACTCGTCCAGGTATGAGGCGACCTGCTCCTTCACGCCCGGCTGATCGCGCACGATCTGTCCCGCCGAAACGCCGCGCATCGCGATCTGGCTCTGCCCCGGGCCGAGGTTCTGGACGGTAAACCCGGCGACGTTGGCGGCCACGGCCTCGATGTCTTCGACGCCGCGCTCGCGCAACACCTTTTCCGTCGGCGCCGCGACCGAGAACGGCACGTTGTAGAGCGTCTCGTCACGCTTCATCGAGGAGACCGTGATCTCCTCGCTCATGGACGGCTGCAGCATGAAATCCAGTGTTTTCGGCTGTGCCGCGGTGATCTCCGCAGTGGCCGTCACTCTTCGCCAGCCCGCCAGCGTGGCGCTCACGGTATACGTCCCCCGAGCAACCGAGAGGGTGTAGGTCCCCTCGTTCCCGGTTATCGCAGCGACCGATGTCTTCGTCTGATCGTTGACGGCGGTGATGGTCACGCCGGGCAGCGTGACACCCGTCGCGTCGCGGACCGTTCCGGTGATCTGTCCGTCAGGCTGCTGCGCAGCGGCGGGGATGGCGTGCAATACAAGGAGAAGTGCGGCGATACCCACATGCTGGCGCTCGAGGATCATGAGTGACGCTCCCTTCGATCCCGTTTCATAGTGTGCGGACGGACCCTTGTCAAGGTCGGCCGCCCCAGGCGCGTTCATTGATGAGCGGACGGCAAGGCAGTCACTCCATGCGGGTGATACAGTTCGCCTTCAGCCCTCCGTGCAGACACCGTCGCAAGAACCCGCTCGTGCGGACCTTTCGCCCACCGTGCGTCAGCGCATCGAGCGCCTGCTGACGGAGCCGGGAGCGGGCGGGGGCGGCCGCCGCGCGCTCTTCATGCTGGGGCTCGTCGTTTTGTTCGGCACGCTGGGGTACATGGTCATCGAGGGCTGGGGTGCCTGGGACGCGCTCTACATGACCGTGATCTCGATCACCACCGCCGGCTACAGGGAAGTCCACCCGATGTCGCGGGCCGGCGAGCTCTTCACGATGGTCGTGCTGACCGTCGGAGTCGCCACCGTTCTCTACACCTTCTCCTTCGTCATGGCTCGCGTCGTCGAGGGGGACCTTCAGCACCGCTGGATCACGCGGCGCCGGGAACGCATGCTCGACCAACTCACGCAACATTTCATCATCTGCGGCTTCGGGCGTATCGGCAGGATCATCGCCGCGGAGCTCGCGCGCCAGCAGATCCCCTTCGTCATCATCGAGCGCGACAGTGACCGCGTCCACCATGCGATCGAAAGCGGCTACCTGGCCGTGGCCGCCGACGCGTCGAGCGAACAGGTCCTGCTGCGCCTCAGGATCGGGGAGGCGCGCGGGCTCATCGCCGCCGTGGGCACCGATGCCGAGAACGTGTACGCGGTGTTGTCGGCCAGGCTGATGAGACCCGACCTCTACATCGTCGCCCGGGCCGAGACGGAGGATGCCAAGGCGAAGCTGACGCGCGCGGGCGCCAACCGCGTAGTCTCGCCGTACCAGATCGGAGGTCTGCAACTGGCGCAGACCGCCCTTCGTCCCGCGGTCGTCGATTTCGTGCAGATCGCCACCAGCTCCGACAACCTCGAGCTCAACATCGAGCAGATCAAGATCGGATCTGGTGCGGCGTTCGCGGGAAAGTCGCTGATCGATGCCGCGCTCCGGCAGCGCTACAGCATTGTTGTCGTGGCGATCCAGCGCGCCGACGGCAAGATGGAGTTCAATCCGCCGCCGGAGACCGCGATCTTCGCGGGCGACCACCTCGTCGCGCTCGGGCGCGTCGGGAACCTGCGTGACCTTGCGGCCGCAGCTGCGGCGAGCGGCTGACACCGAACTGTCTCACCTGGCCCGCTTTGGTACCAGCAGCAGGTCCTGGAAATCGAAGCTGAAGTCGACGGACGGAGACGCCGGAACCATCTTCGCCTGCTCGATTGTTCCGTCAGGGTTCAGCGCGAATGTGATGTACGCATCGGCGCGCAGCTCCCGGTCGCGCCATTTCACCAGGAACGTCTCGTATTGCCAGTGCTCGAGATCCCCGACGAGCGCCGGGGAGCGTGAGAATTTGATCGTCAGCTTGCCCGACTGCTCTTCGATCGCGACGTCGCCGTACCACGCGTCTGTATAGGTGCGGGCATACGTCGCGAGCGCCAGCGACGGGCGCGACGCCGCGTTGCGGGAGGCCGCTGACTTTTGTTCGACAGCAGTGATGCTCGCCCGCTGACGAGCGGCAAGCTTCTGGTACGCGTCGAGCCAGTCGACGTCAGTCGCTCCGAGAAAGTGATCGGCGATCCGAAAGGCAATCGCATCGAACGCCGCGCCCGACTCCTGGTTCGTCAGAACGCTGATGCCCGCATTCAATTCCGGGATCATGAGCACGCGTGACACGTAGCCAGGCAGGCCGCCGGTGTGCAGGAGCAGTTTGCGGCCGCGATAGTCCTGCACCCCGACGCCCAACGCATAGCCGCGGAAGTTTGGCCGCTGCACCATCAGTTCCGCTGGCGGATCGCCGATGGGAATGGGCGTTACGAGCGCAGTGAGCTCGTGCCATGTGTCCTCGGAGAACAGCCTCGAACCATCCGCCAGTTTTCCGTGCGCAAGCTGCACGAGCATCCATTTCGCCATGTCGTCAGCATTCGAGTTGATCCCTCCGGCAGGGTTCGTGTTGTCGCTGTCGAACGCGGCGATGGGCCGCACCATGCCGTCCACCTCGGCATGCGGCGTCGCGATGTTGCCGCCCGCCACTGCCGCCGAGTGGCGCACGTTGCTCGTCGACATTCCCACTTTCGCGAGGATCCGCGTGCTGACGAAGTCTTCCCATGATTGACCACTCACGGCCTCGATGACTTCGCCGGCGATCAGATACAGCACGTTGTCGTACGCGTAGGCGCTGCGAAAACTGGTCGCCGGCTTGATGAAGCGCAGCCGCCGCGCGATCTCCTTGCGGTCGTACGTGGACGAAGGCCACCAGAGCAGGTCGCCGGCGCCGAGGCCGAGCCCGCTTCGGTGCACGAGCAGGTCCCTCACCGTGAGCTCGCGCGTGACGTACGGATCCCACAACTGGAACCAGGGCACGTATCGGACCACGGGTGCGTCCCATTCGATCTTTCTCTCCTCCACCAGCAGGCCGAGTGCTGTCGCGGTGAACAGCTTGGTGTTCGAGGCAATCCCGAACAGCGTCTTCGAATCCGCGGCTGCGGTGTCCCCGAGCTTCCGCACGCCGTAACCCTTCGCGACCACGACTTGCCCGTCCTTCACGACGGCAAGCGAGATCGCAGGCACGTCGAATGTTTTCATGACGCGATCTACGTACGCGTCCAGGTCGGCAGGGGCGGCACCCGTGCGCGACTGCGCATACGCGCCAATCGTCAGCGCCAGGGGAAGAATCAGGCCGAGGCAGTGTCTTCGTAAACGCATCTCGTGTTCTCGTTAGTCGCGTTTCTTCAGCAGGAGTGTCGAACGGCCGGCATCATCGCCGCGTCTGTTTTCGGACGGTCTTCGTCGACTTGCCTGTGCGCGATTTCTTGGCGGTCTTCCTGCGCTTCGCCGTCGTCTTTTTCGTGCGCGTCGTCTTTCGTCGAACGCGCTCCGGCAATGCCTGGCTTCCCGTTTCGCGGTTCCACTCCTCGTATGTTTGCGGCGAGATCTTGCCCTCGACGAGCAGTTGCGCGAACTTGCGACGTTGTGCCTGGCTCTTGAACGGCATGAACACCCTGCCTGATGCGGCCCACATGATAGCGTTGATACTGGTGGGACTCTCGAATCGTCGCGCTTTCCTGGGCGTATTCGTCGGTGCGTGTTCGCTCCTGCTGCATACGGCAGGGCGCGCGCGGCAGTCGCCAGCCGTGACTGGCCTCGATCACGTGCCGATCGCGGTGCGCGATCTCGAAGCGGCCGCGGAAACATATCGACGTCTCGGGTTCGCGTTGAAGCCTGGACGTCCGCACGATAACGGGATCAGAAATCAGCACGTCAAGTTCCCGGACGGGACCGAGCTCGAGCTAATCACTGCGCCCGAAGCGCGGGATCCGCTGACGACGACCTATCGAACGCATCTCGAAGCGGGCGATGGCCCGGCGTTCCTCGCGCTCTACGCGCCCGACGCATCACGTGTGCCGAGGGACCTCGACGCCCCTCTCGGCTATCTGTTCTTCGGGCCGCGCAACGCCTCGCCGACGGACCTGCCGGAACATTTCGCGCACGCGAACAGTGCCGAGACGCTTGCCGCCGTGTGGCTGGCCGATAACGACCTGGAGCCGGAGCGGACACTGTTCGCGAAACTCGGCGGAACGGTCGCGCGTCGTGCCGTGCACGTACCCGACCGTGTCGGGGCGGACGTGGCGCGCTTCGGTGACGGCGAAGTGGTGCTCCTGCCTGGCGCACGACAGCGCGTCGCCGGTCGTCGCATCGTCGGCGTCACGGTACGCGTGCGGAGCCTGAGCACCGCAAGCGAGTTGCTGAAGTCGCGTGGAATCCCGACGACCGCCAGCGGCGAGCCAGCGTCGAAGAGCCTGTTCCTCGCACCTGAGACCGCACACGGGCTGTGGATCGAACTCAGGGAGCGGCCGTAAACTCGCCGGGCTGGCGGCAAAACGCCTCACCACAGAGAACCCAGAGAACGCAGAGGATCCCAAAGACATTCCGGTTTTTCAAAAGAAATACTCTGCGCCCCCTGCGTTCTCTGTGGTGAGGCGTTTTGACGATAGTCCCCGAGGATGCAGTTACCGGCCTCGCGTGCCGACGCGCGGCAGGAAACGGCCCGTTCGCCGCAAATAGCCGCTGTAGCCCTCGCCGAATCGAGCGACGAGATTCGCCTCTTCGGTCCGCGTTCTGATGACCAGCAGGGCGAACACGACCGGACCGATAATCAGCAGGAACCAGTTCGCGGTGAGCAACGAGATCGCGATCGCCAGCAGCGCAACGGTGGTGTAGAGCGGATGGCGGATCCAGCGGTAGGGACCGTGCGCAACCAGTGTGCTCTCCTGTCGCGTGACCACGGTATCGGTCAGATTCTTGCCCAGCGACTGAAACGTCCACACGAACAGCGCGCCGGCAAGCGCCAGCACACCGATCCCCGCATAACGCAGCCCGAGCGGGACCGGCATCGACGACCACGCCATCCAGCCGGGATCGATCATCCAGGCGAACGTCCCCAGCCAGAAGAGCGCCGCCACCGGACGCAAGGTGGCGAGGATGAACACGCCTTCCTGTCGTCGATCGAGCGTCTCCGAAGTGGCGGACGCAACGCGGTAGTAGATCCCAATAGGAAAGATCACTACGAAGAAAGCGATCAGCGCCGTCCGGAACACGTCCATGCAGGTGGCCTTGGCCGCGACTATACTCCCGCGGATGCGTACTCTGTCGTCGATGCTCCTCGCTGCGCCGTTGGTGTGCGTGTGTGTCGCGCAGGACAAGCCGCCGACGCCGACGACGGCGGCCAGACCGATGCGCACGGAGGCGGACGCGCGCGCGCGAGCGGAAGCGAATCGCCGCGAGCGCGAGCAGCAGCGCCGCGAGGCCGGCGCGCCGGTCGAACTGATCTCGGACTACGTCAAAGCGAACATCGGCCCCGTGCCGGAATCGCTCGCTGTGAGCCCTTTCTATACGAAGTACACGGACGCGATGGGCATCCCGGTAATCAGCTCCGACAAGGTGCCTGACGCAGCACTCCTCGTCGCGCGGGACATCGTCAACACGATGCTCGCGGTACGTCCCGACATCCGCAAGTCGCTCATCGCCCGACACTGGCGGACCGGCGTCATCGCCGAGATAGAGATGACGATGGACATACCTGAGTACTCGAAGATGAAACGGCCCGGCGCACCGCGCGATGAGCCGGTGACACAGGAGGACCGCGACTACCATGCCAACCGGTCGCGCGGCCTGGGCGGCAACCCGACCACCGGCGCGGAAGAGAACCTGCTCGGCTACCCCGGGACGCGCTACTGGGGAGAGCACATCTTCGTGCACGAGTTCGCGCACGCGATGATGGGCGGCGGCATCCGGGACGTCGATCCGGCGATGTTCGCCCTGATCCGCGAAGCGTACGACAGCGCGATGGCCGCGAAGAAGTACGTATACGCCGACGGCCGTAAGCACTACGCGACAACGAACGCCAATGAGTACTGGGCCGAAGGCGTCCAGTGGTGGTTCTTCTCGAACTACGGCGAGTGTTTTGCGGGCGACGTCAAGGTGGAAACGCCGGAGGAGTTCGCCGCGTACGATCCGGCGCTGAACGAGCTGATCAGCCGAGTCTTCACTACACATCACATTCCGATGGACGTCTTCCACGGAAAGCGGATCCGTCCCGTCGTATGCGGCGATTTTCGGCGCGAACAGGTCGGGAGGCACTGAGCGCATGCGAACCCCCGTACGAGCGGCCCTGGCAGCCTCGATCGCCATGCTGATTGCCGCGACATCGCCCTTCGCGCAGAAGAGAGCCAGGCCCGCACTCGCATCCGCCGACATCGATGCGATCGCCACGCTGTTGATGATGGAGGACGCCCGCACGTTCGACGAGCCCGAGCTTCAGCGGATCCTGAAGAGTCCACATGCCGAGGTCCGTCGCAGGGCGGTCCAGTCGATCGGACGTATTGCCGTTAAGCGCGGCGCGGGGCTCCTGGAAGCGGCGCGCGGTGACCAGGACACCGAAGTTGTGGCAACCGCGGTCTGGTCGGCGGGGCAGCTGCGCGATCCGCTCGCGGTCCCGTGGCTGAGCGCCACGCTTTCGGACGGGAAGGCCCCAACGTCAATCGCGGTAGAAGCAGCGATTGCGCTCGGAAAGATTCAGTCACCGGACGCGCGGGCGGCGCTCGCGCAATATCTCTTGTCGGCGCCGGCCACGAGCGCTGCGCCGATTGTCGGCGAAGCGCTGCTTTCCATTGGCCGCTTCGCTGCAGGCGAGTCGATCGACCCCATCGTGCGCTGGACGACGTCCGCGGACGTCGAGATCCGCTGGCGCGCGACGTGGGCGTTGTTCCGGCCTCGAGATCCCGCAGCCGTGAAGGAGCTGCTGCGACTCAGCACGGACTCGTCGGCCACGGTCCGCTCCTGGGCCGTACGCGGCCTGATTCCGCACCCTGCCATCGACGCGGCCCCCGAGGCTGCACGCCTGCGCGATGCGACTCGCGATCCCGACAGACGAGTGCGCACTGAAGCCCTCCGTGCGCTGGGGCTGCACGACGATGAGGCGTCATTGAAGATCGTGCTGGAGATGCTCGACTCGCCAGACACCTGGTTGTCGGTGTCGGCGGCCGAAGCGCTGGCGCGCCAGACGGAACGTGCTGAAGTCGTCGCTCCCCGCCTCGTCGCCGCGGCGGGGCTGGCGCGCCCCCTCTCGTTGCGCCTCACCGCGCGACAGTCTCTTGGACGTCTCGGTGCCGTCGGGAAGATCATGCTCGACCGGTTGACGACCGAAGGGCTGCCGCAGGCACCGCCTCCGGGATCGCGCGGTCCACGTCCGCAGCCGCAACTGCGCACGCTTCCTGAATATCGCCGCATCGTCGAACGCTGGATCGTGCCCGATTACAAGGGAGCGCCCAAGCCACGTGCGATCTGGGAAACGCCGCGAGGCGTCATCGAGCTGGAGCTCTATCCCGGCGACGCGCCGCTCGGCGTCGAGTTCTTCAGCCGCGTTATGGAGTCGGAAGACATCGTCGGCACCGAGTTCACACGCGTCGTGCCGAACTTCGTCGCCCAGCAGCGCGCGATCCGCAACGACGTTGTGTTGCGCGATGAAGTGAGCCGTCGCGGGTTGACGCGAGGCAATCTGAGCTGGGCATCCGGCGGCCTCGACAGCGGCCGTCCCGGCTACACACTGGGCGTTACGCCACAGCCGCACAACGAGGGAAACTTCACCGCGCTCGGCCGTGTCGTCAAGGGGATGGACGTTCTCGAACAGCTCGAGCTGGGCGACGCCATCACGGCGGCACTGATGGTGCGTTGAAGAGCGGACCTCCACAACGGACGAACATGAGAAACCTGACAGTCATCTCGAACATCGGCCTCGCGGCGGCAGCGGCGGCCATCCTCACCACCGGCATGGCACGTCCGAACGCGCAGCAGGCGCCCGCGGGGCCGATCTTCGCCGACGGCCAGGCGCAGATCGTGCTCGCGTTCCAGGACGAATCGCAATGGATTCGCGAGAAGCTCTGGGTCGAAACGGACTTCGACTCCGACCGCGACGGCCGTCACGATCGCGTGTTTGCCGATGTGACCCGGCAGCGTCAAACCGAGACGGAAGGCTTGAAGGTCCCGGTCATCTACGAGTCATCGCCCTACTACGCGGGAACTTCCGGCGATCGGAAGTTTCTCTGGGACGTCAAGCAGGAGGTCGGCGCCCCTCCTCCGCCGCGCACGTCGCAGCCACCGATCGACTTCAAGCCGGATCGCGAAGGTGTATCCAACTCCCTCGTCAACAGGTGGGTGCCGCGTGGTTTCGCGGTCGTCCACTCGGATGCGCCGGGTACTGGGCTCTCGCAGGGATGCGTCACGGTCGGATCGGATCCCGAACAGCTCGCGCCGAAGGCGGTTATCGACTGGCTGAACGGACGCGCGAAGGGATTCCGGGCGATCGACGGCAACGACGAAATCAGCGCTTCATGGTCGTCGGGCAAAGTGGGGATGACCGGCACTTCCTACAACGGCACCATCCCGCTTGCGGCGGCGGTGACCGGAGTCCGCGGGCTCGAGGCGATCATTCCGGTTGCACCGAACACGTCCTATTACCACTACTACCGCTCGAACGGCCTCGTCCGTCATCCGGGCGGATGGCTCGGCGAAGACATCGACTTTCTCTACGATTACATCAACAGTGGCGATCCGGCACGACGCGAGCACTGCAATGCGCTGTATCGCGACGGCGAGTTCGCCCGCGGCCGTGATCGCACGTCAGGCGACTACAACGATTTCTGGCGTCAGCGCGATCTGCTCACCAGGGTAAAGAACATTCGCGCCGCGGTCTTCATGTCGCACGCGTTCAATGACTGGAACGTCGTGCCCGAGCACAGCGTTCGCATTTACGAAGCGCTGAAAGGGCGCGTGCCGCTGCGCGCCTACTTCCATCAGGGCGGGCACGGCGGGCCGCCGCCGCTCGACATGATGAACAAGTGGTTCACGCGGTACCTGTACGGCGTCGAGAACGGCGTCGAGCGCGAGCCGAAGGCATGGATCGTTCGCGAAACGGCGGTCGCGGATGCGCCGGGCGCGCAGCGCGCCGGTGAAGCGGCGGGGCGCGGCCGTGGACGCGCGCCGACTCCGCCGCCCGTCCCTTACGATGATTACCCGAACCCCGCCGCGAAACCGGTGACGTTCCATCTCGCGGCTGGCGGCGGGCGCGTCGGCGGCCTTACCGTCGAGAACCAGCAGTCTCGAACGCGCGAGACCATCGTCGACAACGTAGAGCTCTCGGGCGCCGCGCTCGCTGCCGCCCAGAGCTCACCGCATCGACTGCTGTACGCGACGTCCGTGTTGACCGCGCCCGTGCACATCTCGGGTGCAGCTCGCGTATCCATCCGACTCGCCTCGAGCAAGCCGGCAGCAAACCTGTCAGTCTGGATGGTGGTGCTGCCCTGGACGGAAGGGCCGATCAGCCCGGCGAACCTGATCACGCGCGGGTGGGCGGATCCGCAGAACCATCGATCGCTGCGCGAGGGAGGCAACTACGATTCCGTCGACCCCGGCGAGCCGCTCGTGCCCGGACGCTTCTACGATCTGACGTTCGACCTCGAGCCCGACGACCAGATCATTCCCGCCGGCAAGCGGATTGGATTGATGATCTTGTCCAGCGATCGGGATTTCACGCTGTGGCCGGCGCCAGGAACTGAACTGACGATCGATCTCGATCACACGTCGCTCCGCGTGCCGGTAGTGGCGGGCGCATCAGCCATCAAGAGCACCGGACTGCGATAGCTCGGGACGGTCGACTATGACTTGTCCTCCCAGTGCGCAAAATGCATCAGGTGATGAACCCCCGGACTGAGGAGTAATCCCGTCACGGCAATCACGACCAGCCCCGAATAGAGCGCATAGAGGCCGGCAAAGATCTTTCCCCGCGGACTGAGGTTCGTTTCGACCGGCCCCATGCCGCCAAGGAGCATCGCAGCATTCAAGAATGCGTCGCGGTGACCCATGCTTTCAAAATGCTCGTAGCCCCACATGCCCGCGAGCAGCGATATCGCGAAGAGCGCCAGAACGATGGCTGAATGAAACAGCGTCCATCGCCAGGGAAACGTGCGGAGAAATCTGAGGCTCGACATTGGGCCGGAGCGCAAGGCGACAGCTCAGATGCCGACGTACCACGCCCAGCCGTGCTGGATGTTGCCCTTGTCTCCGCCGTCTTCGAATTCGTCGGTGACGACGATGCGGTGGAGATACTT
This sequence comes from Vicinamibacterales bacterium, assembly GCA_035537955.1. Lineage (GTDB taxonomy): Bacteria > Acidobacteriota > Vicinamibacteria > Vicinamibacterales > 2-12-FULL-66-21 > JACDCA01. The sequence continues at coordinate 12,810 of DATLLF010000264.1, forward strand.
CATGCTCTTGTAGCCAAGCTGCCGCTCCACGCGCAGACGGACCGGAGCTCCATGCGGAATCGGAAGATCCCGGCCGTTCATCCCGTAGGCGAGCAGCGTCTGCGGGTGGAGAGCGTCGAGCAGATCGATGCTGTCGACCCAGTCATCGAACGAGTGGAATACGACGAATCTCGCGGTCGGAAGGATCCCCGCGGCGTTCAGCACGAGGCTCAACGGAACACCGGTCCACTGACCGATGGCGGACCAGCCCTCTTCGCACGTGTGCCGCGTGATCTGCGTTCTTTCCGGCAGGCGCTTGAGGTCCGCGAGCGAAAACGATCGTGGCGATGCGACGCGGCCTTCGACAGATAGTCTCCAGTCCGCGAAGTTGCCGCCCTGAAACCGCCGATACGTGTCGCTCAGAGGGAGCTTCGTCACGTCCGCAGGATTCGTCGTTCCCGTCGCGGGAAACGATGTGATGTCGTCGTGGCGATACTCCTTCACGAGCGCTTCACCGGGGAGGAGCGTGCGATGCGCCGCGTACGTCAGGGTATCGCCCATCCGCAGAATGTTGCCGTACGTCGGCGGCAGCTTCTTCGGCCACGCCGGCAGCATCAATCCTCCGACCGACGCAAGACCGGCGACGATCGCCCTGCGACGTGTGATCAGCTGGCTCTTCATCTCATTCACCGAACGTCATGGCTCGGAACTGACGTCTGAAGCCGGATTTGACGACCATCACCACGTGCACGATGACGAACAGAAGCAGCGCAACGAACGTGAAGAAATGGATCGTGCGCGCGGACTGGAACCCTCCGAACGCGCCGAGCAGAGATGGATATGCGGCGGTGACGGCGGGCGACATCGTGAGTCCAGTCAGCGCCGCGAGCGGGAGCGCGACGAAGATCACCGCGCAGTAGGCACACTTCTGAAGCAGCCCGTACTGCGGTCCGCCGGTGGCGGATCTGATCCGCATGCGCAGGTGATCGAGAACCTCCTGCCAGACCAGACGCGGGCTCGCATCGCGAGCTCCGGGCCAGAGGTGCCGGCGAAAGTGCCCGCTGAACACTCCGGCCAGCAGATAGATCATGCCCGGAATGACGAGAAGCCAGGCGGCGAGAAAGTGCAGGCTTCTCCCCCAGCCGTTCTGGTTGAAGATGTCGTACGTCCGACTCGCACTTATCGGGGAGGAGGCGTCCTGAAAGAAAGGTGTGCGCTTGTCCCAGCCACCGTGCTGGTAATTGCGGCTGATGGGCAGTTCGAGAAGCGCGGGGGTGAGATCGTTGCCGGCCTCACCCCAATAAAGGCGCGGATGCGCCATGAGGATGACGAAGCCCGTGAACGCCAGCGTGAAGATGCTGGCGGTCGCGATCCAGTGCGACAGCCGTACCCACCTCGCGTGGCCCAGGGCGCCTGCCGCTCCTATCGCGGACGCGGGTTGACGGACGTCGAGTCGAGGCATCGTATCAGCCAACCTTCAAGGTTGCGGCCTACGTGGCGGCACATCATCTCACACCCGGAGCAGTACCCCTTCTGAACCTGAGTACTTCTTACTGCGTTCGCAGTGCTGACACCGGATCTATGCCTGCGGCCCGGCGTGCTGGCAGGTATGACGCAAAGACCGCCACGAGGGTCATGAGCACCAGCACACAAGCAATCGTCAGTGGGTCGGAGGGCTGCACGCCGAACAGCTGCGATCTCAGCAGGCTCGCGAGCACAAGCGACGCGGCAACTCCCGCAAGCATGCCGGCCGCCGTCGTCAGCAGCCCGTGCTGGACCACCATGCGCGAGATGTCGATCTGCCGAGCGCCGATGGCCATGCGGATCCCGATCTCCCGCCTGCGCTGTGACACCGAGTAGGCCATCACACCGTAAATCCCCAGCAGCGCGAGCGCGGTCGCGACGGCGCCGAAGGCGGCGAGCATCCGCATCAGGAACAGCCGCTGGGCGACGGCCGTGCCGATCAACTCGTTCATGCTGCGCATCGAATAGACAGGCAGGTCCGGGTCGACGGACCGGACCTCGCGTGCGATGCTCTCGCCAATGCCGGGTGACTCGCCACGCGTCCGGATCACGAGCGCCATGGAAAGATCCGACGACTGGTCGATCGAGCGGTACAGGATCGGTTGTGGCGGTTCCGTCAGCCGCCGGTGCCGCACGTCCGCGGCGACGCCGATCACCGTCATCGACGGCGTATCGCCACCCAGCCGAAGCCGCTGTCCGATCGGATCTCGATCCTTCCAGAACTTGCGCGCGGCGGTCTCACTCACGATGGCGACCGGCTCGGCTCCTGAACGATCGAATCCGGTGAACGCCCGTCCTCTCAGGATCGTGATGCCCATCGTCTCGAAGTAGCCCGGCGAGATCTGGAAATCGTGGACGACGGGCCGCGTGGCGGCGTCGTTCGGCGCGCCGTCGACCTCGACGAACAGCGGAGGATTGAAACCGCCGAGGGGAATCTGCGACGACAGGGCCGTATGTTCGACGTCGGGAAGCGCCTCGATCCGCCGCAGCACCTCACGATAGACGTTCACGCGCCGTGCGGGATCGAGATAGGCCGCTCGCGCCGGATCGTTCGGTCGCGGAAGCGTGATCCGTGCAGTGAGCAGGCGATCGCTGTCGAAACCGACCGGCACGTTCAGCAGGCTGACGACGGTCCGCACGAGAAGGCCCGCACCGACGAGGAGCACGGTCGCCATCGCCACTTCCGCCGCGACGAGAATGCCTCGCGCGCGCAACGTACGTCCACTCGTGCTGCGCCCGGGTGCACCGTCCTTCAGCGCCGCATACATATCGGAACGCCGCATGCGGAGAACAGGGCCCGACGCGAAGATCACGGTCACGATCAGCGAGATCGCTCCCGTCGCCAGGACGGCACCAAGGTCGAGTGTGACATCGTCGAGCCTTGGCACACGTCCGGGCGCGAGTGCTATCAGACCGCGCACCGTCCATGACGCGACCAGCATCGCGAGCGCGCCACCAGCCAGCGAGAGCATCGCGTTTTCGGTGATGAGCTGGGCGGTCAGCCGGCCGGCGCCCGCACCCAGCGCCCGGCGGATCGCTATCTCCTGCTGGCGTGACGCGGACCTGGCCAGCACGAGATGCGCCACATTCACGCAGGCGACGAGCAGCAGCAGCGCCACCCCGCACAGCAGCACGAACATGGATGTGCTCACGCCACCAACCACGTCGTCCTGCAGCGGGACCACGCGCGGGCGCCAGCCGTTCTGAGGCGGATAGTCCGCCGGGAACTGCTGGCTGATGGTGGCGGCGTAGTCCGCGAGTCGCGATTGCGCCTGTTCCAGCGTGACACCCGGCTTCAGCCTCGCCAGTCCGCCTTCGAGACGCCGTCGGCTGCGACTCGGCGCCGAGGGGCTGCCGCTGCGAAATCCAGCAGGGCTCCACACATCGACGTCGGCCTGCAGGGTGCGCCCGGGATGACGAAATCCCGGAGGCATCACGCCGACCACGAGAATCGGATCGGCGTCGATCGTGATCGTGCGGCCAACCGCGCGCGGATCCCCTCCGAGCTCCCGGCGCCAGAAGCCATCGCTGATGACCGCAACGTTCGCGACTCCGGGCGTGTCGTCCTCAGGGCCGAAGATGCGTCCGTATGCGGCGGGAACCCTCAGAACGGAAAAGTAGTTCCATGTCACGAGCAGCATCTCCACGCGCTCCGGCGTGTCGCCGCTGGTGACGTTTGCGCTGACCGGCAGGAGGCCGGCGACATCGGCAAACAGATCGCGACGTGATTGATAGTCGATCAGCTCCGCCGCGGACACCCCCGTATCGAACGCTCCGAAGCCGCGCAGCTCACTCGTGATCCGCACGAGCTGCTGCGGCTCTGGATAGTCCAGCGGCCTCAGCACGACCGCGTGGACGACGCTGAAGATTGCGGTGCTGGCGCCAATTCCGAGCGCCAGGGTAAGGAGGACGACCGTCGTGAACCCGGGTGATCGCGTCAGCGTGCGAATGGCGAATTGCGCGTCACGAAAAATGCGCATGCGTCCCTTCCTTTTCGCCCGCTACGGTAGGAGGACCTGTCTGGATGGCGCAACAGGACTGTGACGAATAACGGATCAGCCTGAGGCCTGCAGCTTTTGACCTACGGCTGCGGGATATCGCTGTTCCAGATGTCCATCGCCAGCTTCCACAATCCGTCGGGCTGTCGGCGGTAGAGGTGAAGCCCCTTTCCAGCATCGCGGGTGTGAGGACCGCTTTCGACGGGATACACCGAAACCGTGTAGTCAACACGCTCGAGCGCGATCCCGCCACATACCTCGATCTGCGAACTGGTGAACGAGAATGCGAACCGGCTCTTTCGGAATATCCGCTCGAAGTAGCGCTCGATTTCCGCCCGGCCCTGGACCGCCGGATGCTGCGGCGGCATCAAGACCCCATCATCGGACCAGACCGCAAGAACGCCTGCGATGTCTGACCCGTTCACCGCATTCAACAGAGCCGCAGTCGCCCGAGCTACGGCACGGATGTCGGAGCCGAGCGATTGTGACGTCATTAGAAATCCACAATCCGGAAGCCGGAAGCCGGAAGCCGGAAGCCGTGTCCAGAAGCCGGAACTCGTTTTCAGTCCAGCTTCTTCCGCGCGAAGTGATAGAGCGAGTACGCGAGCAGCGCAAACATCACCACAGCGAAGATGTTCGACGTCGCGAGCCCGGGCGCGATCTTTGGCCCGAGGGCAAACACGCCTGGCGGAATGACGCGGATGCCGAGCTCCGGATCTCCGAGGACGTTGATGATGATGGCGACGAGGCCGAGCACGCCGCCGGCGGCGATCAGTCCGCTCGCAAAGAGGGAGCCAGGGCTGACTTCGCTCTCGGCGTGAGCGCCGCTCTCCTTGCCGCGCTCGGCAAGCCAGCGGACGACCCCGCCGCAGAAGATGGCGAGCGTGGTGTGGAGCCCGAGGTACGATCCGACGGCGAACGACAGCGACCGGATACCCAGCAGCTCGACCGCGACCACGAGGAACACGCCCCTCGCGCCGAGGCGCCAGGGCAAACGCTGGTTGAGGATCCCGGTGATCACCGTCGCCATCAACCGCCCCTGCGGCGCTGCGGCCTTGTCGCTGCCGATCCCGGTGATCCACTGGATCTCGATCTGCTTCGTGTCGGGATCGTAGAGATACTTCCCATCCGGCAGCTCGCGCGATCCGAGAGCGTTCACGAGGATGTAGTGCTTCTCCCTGTAGGTCTGCGGGTGCGGATCGTCGATGTCCTTTTCGATCCTCACCGCCGCGCCGCGCATGCTTTGTTCGGCGCGGACCTTCTCGATGTCGAGCGCACGCTGCATCGGCCGGAACTCCGAGAGACCGAAATTCATCAGCATCAAGGTCGCGCCGATGACGAACACCGACACCATCACGCCGATCATCAGCGCGATCTGCTGGCGATAGGGAGTCGCACCGACGAGAAAGCCGGTTTTCAGGTCCTGCGAGGTGGCGCCCGCGTTCGCCGCGGCAACACACACGACGCCGCCGATCGTGATCGCGAGCGCCGCGTACGCTGGAGCCGTCCATCCCATGACGAGGAACATCGCGCAGGTGGCCATCAGCGTCGCGATCGTCATGCCGCTGATCGGGTTGGCCGAGGTGCCGATCAATCCGCAGATGCGCGACGACACGGTCACGAAGAGAAAACCGAACACGACGACGAACAGGGATGCGATGAGGTTTTCGAATCCCGTGGTGCGCGCGCCGGCGACCGGGTTGAACGTGAGCATCAGCCACATGGCGGCGACGATCCCGATCGAGCCGAAGACGACCCACTTCATGGGAATGTCGCGGTCGAGCCGCCCGGCGCCGGCCTCGCTGGCCGTCTGCTGGGAACGGATGTCCTTCACCCCGCTCCGCAGCGCGTTGACGATCGTCGGCATCGTCTTCATCAGCGTGATCAACCCTGCCATGGCGACGGCGCCTGCACCCATGGGACGGATGTAGCTCTCCCACATCTGACTGGGAGACATGTCGCGAATGGGGATCGTGCTCGGATAGAGCGGCGCGGCGACCCCTTCGCCGAAGAACTTGATCGCAGGCATCAGCACGAGCCACGAGAACACGCCGCCCGCGAAGATCGTGCCGGCGATGCGCGGCCCGATGATGTAACCGACACCGAGGTACTCGCTCGTGATCTCGGCACGGAAGGAAGCCCCGGGCAGCCACGCCGGCTCGTAGAGCGGACGCTGCTTCCACATCTGCACCGTCGCCATGAGGAACGTATAGGCGCCACCGAGGCCGAGGCCCCAGAACACGCGGCTGGCGAAGGATCCGCCTTTCTCACCGGCGACGAGAACGTCGGCACACGCCGTACCTTCGGGATAGAGCAGGTTCCCGTGCTCCTGCACGATCAGCTGCCGGCGCAGCGGGATCATGAACAGCACGCCGATCCACCCGCCAATCAGCGCGAGCATGAAGATGCGCGAGTACTCGAACGGAAAGCCCATGAAGATGAGCGCTGGCAACGTGAAGATGGCTCCCGCCGCGACCGATTCGCCCGCCGATCCCGCCGTCTGAACGATGTTGTTCTCGAGGATCGTCGCCTTGCCGAAGGCGCGCAGCAGGCTGATGCTGAGGACCGCGATGGGAATGGATGCCGAAACGGTGAGGCCGGCGCGCAGACCGACGTAGACGGTGACAGCGCCGAAGATGATGCCGAAGATCGCGCCGAACAGGATTGCCTTGAAGGTGAACTCCGCCACATTCGCGCGTTCGGGAACGTACGGACGGAACTCACCGGCGGGCGCCGTCGAACTCCACGCCGCCTCCCTGCCCTCTTCCTTCGCAATCTGCGCCACGCACCACCTCCGTGCGCGAGAACCTACCACAATCGGCAAAAATGCCGTCGGCCGCCCCGACGCAGACTCACCAGCGACGTGCGGTGTGGATCTCTACGCACTGGGTGAGCCGTGCTTCCTCCTCTGGGTCACTTGGTGGATCCGGCCCTGCCATCTTGCCGGGCGGGTATCGTTCGATCACCACTGTGCGACCCAGGCCGGCAAATTGCCCCTGCTCGACGACAGGACCGAAGAACGAGAGCTCGGTGAGCAGCCGATCGAAAAAGGGCTCCGGCATGTCTCGAAAGCCGACATACACGAGGATTCGCTGATACTTCTCCAATGAGGCCCGGATCCGTTGGCGGCACCCGGCGCGCACCCGTTCTTGCGAAACATCGAACATGACACTGCCGTCGCGCATGTGACCTCCGGGAATCGGCCGTCGGATCGGGATGTCGGCATACCACCAGATGGCCGGCCACCCGAGCCGTGTACTGATGATCACATCCCCAGGCCGGTGCCGGGCCATCAGCCACGCGACGGCACGTCGGTCGTCCACTCCCCGATTGCTGTGGGGACGGTGGGCGAGATAGCGGCTCCCGGCACCGCGCACCACGATGTCCGAGCTGACGTAGACCGCGCCAGCTACGGCAATCGCGCAGGCGGCGAGCCGCGGCCATTGGCGCATGCGCCACGCAGGCAGCGCCTGGCGAAGGCAGCTGTCGACCAGGAGCGCGATGCCCAGATACAAGGCCGGCACGATCCACAGCGCGAGACGGGCGCTCAAGGGGACGAGTCGGATCGCCCCGAGCAGGAATGCCATGAGGGGTACGGACGCAAACATCGCCGCCAGCACACGATGCCGCGTGAAGATGAAACCGCACACGGCGCACGCCCAGAGCGCCACAGTGCGCGTCGTTCCTCCGGGATCGCTGGCGAGCGCATCGAGCTGGGCCACCACCCACCCGATTCGGTCGAATGCGCCGAGACCGCTCGGCGCCACGTGCTCGGCCCAATATGACCTGAGATACGGGTTGTTGCTCGTGTACTGCAGCGACAGCACGTAGTGAGCCGCAAAGGATGCGGCCCAGATAATTCCGACGAGGGCGAAGTGCAGTGCCGCGCGCGATCCGTGCCGGACGAAGATCGCGATGACAAGCAGCAACGCGCACGCGGGCGTGACCAGCAACGCCGCCAGGCCGAACCACTGGACGAGCGCCGCGACGAGCCACCACCGGACCCATCGCGTTTTGGCCCGCTCAGTGTCAGGCTCTGCGATCGCCCACGCCGCCATCGCCGGCAACAGCAACGCGAAGAGCGCGTCGGCGGAATAATGCTTCAGCTCGAAGCGGAAGTGCGACATCCACTGCCCCATGGCGCAGAGCAGCACGAAGAGCACCGCAGAGTAGCGTTCCATCCAGCGGCGGCCCACCCACGCGGCAGCGGCGAGGGTGGCGATTCCGAAGAGCAGGGGAAGGAAGCGCAGACTCAGCTCGGAAGGACCGAGCGCCAGGAGGATGATGCGCTGCACGACGAGCCAGCCGAATGGTGCCCCTTGACCCAGCCAGAGGCGTCCCGGGAGCTCCTCGAAACCGCGATCGCGGATATTGAGCGCGATCATCTCCTCATCAACCCACAGCGGTGCCGCCCACAGCCACTTCATCACATCGAAAGCAACGGCGACGATGGCGACAAACGCGGCAGGACCGAGAGATTGAGCGGCGCGGCGAATACCAGCGAACCCGACGAAGACCATCGCTGTCGATCGTACAGCCTTCGCCGCGCGTTATGTCATTCGGTGCTCACCGCGGGTGTGACTGCCACAATCCCTGCAGTACACCCCATTCGTACGTGCGACCCTTCGCTTCCGCCGCGACGATCGGCTGCGTGAACCAGCGCGTCCATCGTTCGTGCCGTGGGTCGGCGAACGTGTACGGCCGGAGGACTCCCCGCAGGCTGCGGATCGATTCGATCGCCGGTCCGAATTCCGTCTGATGGCAGATGGCACAGCCCTGAAGCACGGGAGCGCCGGCCGCGATCCGCTTCGACTCGCCCTCGAAGGCATCCATCCCCTTGGCCGAAAACGTGGTGAAACCTCGCTCGTCCGCCCCCAGCTGCCGCAAGCCACCTGACTTTCCCGCAAACAGGCGTTCGCGCGACATCTGCCACTCGGCGAATTCCTGCACCCGCCGAAACGTGCGCAGCTGAATGCTTTCGATGACATTCGTGGGCACGATGACGCCACGGTCGTCGACGAGCAGCATTCTTCGAACGAGCGCGATCCTCGTCCCGTCGGGAACGGCGGGCAGTGCGGGATTGATCTTCACGCGAACTTCGCCGTCCCTCGAAAACTGGAAGGAGTCGTCAGGGACGAAGGGTTGTGGATGTTCCCAGAGCTTCTTCAAATACTCGAACGTGGCCTTCGATCCGCCCGGAACACTCCACAGCACGATGAACGCCGAACGACCGAGCTCGGATGCGTGCTGCGGCACGATGGGCTGTGTACCGCCGATACTTATCCACGGCCCCCCGGCGATTGCGAGGTCGGGCGGCAGGATCATCTGTTGATCCGACACACGAACCGCGGCCGCGAACGCACCTGATGCGATCGCCCCGGCGTACGTATCGGGAAGCGCTTCGATCTGCTTTCGGGTGAGCGCCACGCGGCGGATCACGCGCGCCACACGCGACATCAGCGCACGTCGAGCCGCGACATCCCCCTGGGACGTGACCGCGAGCCAGTCGAAGATCGCCCAGAGGTCATGTTGAAACACGGCGCCTTTGAGCGGGTCGGAGATCAGGCGCTCACCGTTCGACTTCAGGAACTCGTCCATCAGCGCGATCGCGCGAGCGTGCGACGCGCCACTCAGGAGGTACTTCGTCTCGGTCCACAGGAGTGGATCGACCGTGTCGAACCCATATCGCGTGCCGTCAGCTGCGACGCGGGCGTGAAACGTCTCGTGCACGCGGTTCCACAGGTGATTCGGGTCCGGGTCGTAGAGAACGGGTCGCATGGCCGCCGGTTGAGGAACGGGGCCTCGGGCGCTGCCGACTGTGTAAACAGTACCGAGCCACACCACGAGAAGACCGACGATGAACCGTGACGGCCATCTCATCTCTCCCTCCTGTTCAGTGTCCGGCTCGCTCACCTGATGTTGCCGCCGTGATATTCTGCGCCCGTTTTCTCACCCCTAATTCGATTTGCTTCTGTTTGGCGCAACCTGGAGCACTCCATGATCGCTGCTCGCCGTACTCGTCGTCTCCTGCTGCCTGTTCTGATTCTCGCGACCGCGCCGCTCGTGATCCGCGCGCAGTCGGCGGCGCCGAAGCCGATCGCGCTCGAGGATTACGCGAAATTCAAGCGCATCACGAGCGCGTCGATCTCAGGCGACGGCAAATGGATGCTCTACGCCGTCACGCCGAACGACGGAGACGGCACACTCTTCGTCAAGGCGCTGGACGGGGACAAAGTCTACGAGGTCCCGCGCGGCGCGAACCCGGCATTCTCGGATGACGGCCGCTGGGTGGGCTACTTCATTGCGCCGCCAGCGTCTGAGGTACGCGCCCGTGGGCGCGGAAACCGCGGCGGACGCGGGCAGGGTGCGCAGGGCGCGGCCGCCAACGAGCCCGAAGCGGCGCGGCCGTTCGAAGTGATCGAGCTCTCGACGGGAGTGAAGACATCGTTCCCATCGGTTGCGAACTTCGCATTCTCACCCGATGGTGAGTGGCTGCTCATGCGTCCGCAGGCGGCGACGGCTGCGCCTGCGAGCGGTGCGCCAGCAGGGCGCGGCGGCCGGGGCGGGCAGGCTGCCGGTGCCAGCCAGTCCGACGCGAATGCGCCCGCCGTCGATCTGCTGATGCGACGGCTCGCCACCGGCGAGCAGCGCTATCTCGGAAAGGTCGCTGCGTATGCCTTCGACGATGCCGGCAAGCAGATGGCGTACACGGTACGCGGGCAGGAACACCTCGGGAACGGCATCTACGTGATCACGCTGGCGACCGGCGAGCAGCGCACGCTCGACGCGACCGCCGCTCTTTACGACCAGCTCGCGTGGAGTTCAGAGGGCACCAACCTCGCTGTGCTTCGCGGCGACAAGCCACGCGGCAAAGCGCAGCGCGAAAACGTCGTCCTCGCATGGCGAAATGTCGGAACGCAGCAGATGCAGGCCACGACTCTGGATCCGTCGAAGGTCCCTGCCTTTCCGTCGGGCATGGTGGTGAGCGAGTTCACCGCGCCGCGCTGGAGCGATGATGGCGCGCGCCTGCTCGTCGGCCTCAAGGAACAGGACGCGGAGAAGCCGGACGCCACCGAACCCGAGGCGAACGTCGACGTGTGGCACTGGAAAGACGACGAGCCGCAGTCAGTGCAGATCGTGCAGCTCCCGCAGGCGAGGCGCGCGACGAAGGCGGCGATTCTGGAAGTCGGCTCAGGGTCGATACGACAGATCGTCGACGAAGAGCTGATCGCGATCACACCGACCGACGATCTGAAGTGGGCGATCGGCCGGATCGAAGAGCCGTATAACGGGCAGATTGCGTGGGGCGGCAGCAAGAGCGACCTCTATCGCGTGAACCTCACCAACGGCGAGCGCACGCCGATCGAACGCGGGTTGTCGCGAACGATGGGACTCTCTCCCGACGGAAAGTGGTTTCTCTATCTGAAGGGGGGACGCGTGTACTCGTACGCGATAGCGTCTGGCGCGAAGACAGTCATCGACGGCGGGCGCAGCTTCGTCAACGCTGAAGACGATCACGCCTACGAGAAGCCCGTGTACGGTGTCGCCGGCTTCAGCGCCGACGGCAAGTCGGCACTGCTCTACGATCGTTATGACGTCTGGGCGCTGCCGCTCGAGGGAGGAACGCCCGTCTGCCTGACGAAGGGTGAAGGATCGAAACAGTCCGTTCGCTATCGAGTCACGCAGCTCGGACGTGCCGGCGGCGGACGTGGAGGCGGCCGCGGCGGCGGCGCCGCGCAGGAACCGATCGATCTGAGCAAGCCGGTGTTGCTCTCGACCGCGGGTGAGTGGACGAAGAAGTCCGGCTACGCGGAGCTCTCGCCAGGAGGTCGCATCTCCCCGCTCATCTGGGCGGACAAGGCGATCGGCTCGCCCATAGCGGCAAAGAACGCCGACCGCATGATCTTCACCGAACAGACGTTCAACGAGTACCCGAACTACTGGGTGGCGGACAAACGTTTCACCAATCCAAGGCAGGTGACCGACGCGCAGCCGGAGATCTTCAAGGAGTACGCTTGGGGCACGAAGAAGCTGATCGAGTACAAGAACTCGAAAGGCCAGCGGCTGCAGGGAACGCTCACGTTACCCGCCGGGTACGAGCCGGGGAAGAAATATCCGATGCTCGTGTACTTCTACGAGTTGATGTCCGACACGCACCATAACTTCTCCTTCCCGGTCTACGACGACCGTCCGCACATGTCGACGTATTCGAGCAACGGCTATCTGGTGCTGCAGCCGGATGTCCGTTACGAGATCGGCCGGCCTGGATCGTCGGCGGTCGATTGCGTTACCAGCGCGGTGAAGAAAGTGATCGAACTGGGCTATGCCGATCCGGCGCACATCGGCCTGCAGGGGCACAGCTGGGGCGGCTATCAATCCTCGTTCATCGTCACGCAGACGAACATATTTGCGGCGGTCGTGACGGGCGCGCCGCCAACCGATCTCACCAGCTTCTACGGCACGCTGTATCGATCGAGCGGCAACATCCAGCAGGGAATCACGGAGGTCGGGCAGGTCCGCATGGGCGAGAACGTCACACCGTGGTCGGCGCACGAACTGTACGAGAGCCAGTCACCGGTGCACAACGCAACGAAGATCACGACGCCGTTCATGATCCTGCACGGCACGGCGGACGGCTCCGTGGATTACGGGCAGGGGCTCGAGTTCTACGCCGCGGCACGGCGGCTGGGCAAGCAGGTCATCCTGCTGTCGTACCCCGACGAAGCGCACCATCTCGGGCGGCGTGAGAACCAGAAGGATTTCCAGATCCGCATGCGCCAGTTCTTCGACCATTACCTGAAGGGTGCGCCTGCGCCCGTGTGGATGGTCGAGGGCGTTCCGCAGTTGCGCAAGGGGCTCGATCCGACGATCCTCGTCTCGCCGACGACGAAGAAGACCATCAGATAGAGAAAAACTTTGTCAGCTCCCAACTCCCAGGTTCCAACTCCCAGGCGGCTTCCTTGGGAATTGGAAACTGGGAGTTGGGAGTTGATTATCTGCTCATCACGTACAGCAGCGTCGCGGCAGCGAAACAGAAGCCGAAGGCGGATGCCACCACCAGAATTCCAGGCCCGAGCCTCGTCCCGAGGAGCAGCGCGATCAATACGGCCAGGAAACTCGATGCAAAGAACACTGTCACCGAGCGCGCGAGGGGGCGGTTCGGTGCGGTGCCGGGCATGCTGCCGACGCGCATGACAAGGGGGGCGCCGCACAGGGCCGCGAGCGCGACCCATAGAT
>DATLLF010000265.1:0-28187 GCA_035537955.1 Vicinamibacterales bacterium
CGTTGGCATTCTTCTGCGCCTTCTCGTAGTTCGCCGCATCCATCATGAAGAGGTTGTGGTTGCGGGTGAATACGATCGTCTTCTTGTCGGGTGAGAACGAGGCCCACTGCGGCCGCCGCGGATCCTCAGGGTAATCCTCGAGCAGCGATACCTTGCCGGAAGCCATGTCGTACTCGAAGTGCAGCGTCTTGGTGCGCGCCGCCGCGCCGCCGCGCCCGCCCGCGCCCGCCCCGCGCTGGCCACCCTGCCCGCGCTGCCCCTGCTGAGGATCCTCATCCTGGCAGGCCTGAAGGGCCGTGCTGCAGGCTTCTTCGTCCTGGCAGGCCTGAAGCACTTCGCTGCATGTCTCTTCGTCATGCTGCGCATCGCCGCCGCGATCCTGGTCGGTCGTGATCGCCTTGGGCTTCATCGAGGGGATCACCGCGTCGCGCGGCACCTGGACCTCGAATTCGAAGGCCGAGTCGTTCTTCACGAAGCGGAGCTGCGTGAAGGGCAGGTGCTGCGCATCGTACGGAATCCGCGTGAGGGAGGTCAGCGCCGCCGCCATCCTGGCGTGATCGAAGAGCGGCGCCTTCGTCTTCTTCAAGGGATCCACGAGCATGAACCTGCGCCCTTCTCGTGTGTTGTACGCGTACCAGAAGCGATCGCTCGCCTCGAGCCAGCGTGGCGTCACGCTCGTATCGAAGACCAGCTTCGACACCTTCTGCGGCGCCCAGGCCGCGGCAAGGTCGTAGTTGGGCGTCAGCCTCGATCCCTCATTCGGCGAGGGAGCTTTCTGAGCGTCGATGGAAGCGGCGGCGACGACAATCGTGCACACGCCGATCGCTGCGCGCACAGCACGGTTGGCTGCATGAAACATGAACGTACTCCTCGGATAAGAGTGAACGGGAGGAAGTGTAACGCACGGTCGCCCCGACAAGCCCGTGGTGTTTCACCACGGGCTGCTGGTCAACGGAAGTAGGTCTCGAGCTTCACGCGCCCGCGCTTCTGCAGCAGCGGCTTCCATAGATCCTCGACCCTGGCGATCCGAGCCGCAACGTTGTCGATACGGAAGTCCTCGATGCGTACGCCTCTCTCGACCTCGCGCCACGTCACCGGCGTCGAGACCGGCGCGAGTGGCTTGGGGCGGACCGAATAGATGGATGCCAGCGTGCGGCCCCATGCGTTCTGGTTGTAGTCCACGAGCACACGGCCATGCGGACGTTTCGCAACCTTGTACTCCGAAGTCATCAGCTTCGGATTCCGCGCTGCCAGTTCCACCGCGAGCGCCTTCGCGAAGGTCCATACGTCCTTCTGCACCGGCCCGCGGACGATCGGCACGTAGACGTGCAGCCCGCGCGAACCGGTGGTCTTCACCAGCGACGGCATCTTCAACGCGTCGAGCGCCTCGCGCACGATCAACCCTGACTCGAGCACGTTCTTCCACGTGGCGCCGGGCCCGGGGTCCAGATCGAAGTGCACGTAGTCGGGACGATCCACATCGTCACAGGTCGCGTACCACTGGTTGAGGTCGATACACCCGAGGTTGATCACCCAGAGAAGTGCGGGCACATCGTCGATCACGGGAAAGTCGATGATCCCCTTGGATCCGTGGTCGATCCGGCAGGTGCGGATCCAATCGGGCCGCGGGGTGGGCGCACGCTTCATGAAGAAGAACTCACCGGCCGCCCCGTGCGGATACCGTTTCATCACCATTGCGCGGTCGCGGATGTGCGGCAGCAGCACCGGCGCGACGTCCGCGTAGTACTGGATCAGCCGTCCCTTGGTGATCCCCTCGTCCTTCCAGAAAATCTTATCGAGGTTTGTAAGGCGCACGTCGCGTCCGCTCGCCGTCAGCGTGTGCGTGCCCTTTTCCGGAATCGCGATCCTGGCGAGACGGGTCATAGTGCGTGAAGAATCATGTCCGATCTGCCGATCGCATGGATACTCGATGCGGCAGCCATCAAGACGCGCCGTGATGGTCTGCTCGCGCAACTGTCCTCCTCAGCGAAGCATTGCGAACAGCTCCCGAATGGACTGCGGCTGGAGTTTGCGGCCAGCAGCGAGACGCTGGCGCTGATTGGAGAGGCGATCGATGCGGAGCGCAGGTGCTGCCGGTTTCTGACGTTTCAGCTCACGGTCACCGAAAATGACGGTCCTGTCATTCTCGAACTGACCGGCCCAGCAGGAACGCGGGAGTTCCTCAACGGACTGTTTGGGTGAGTTGACTGCATTTTTTCCTGGCCCGGAAGCCGCAAGCCGGGAGCCCGACACTGCGTTTTCCGGAAGCCGGAAGCCGGAAGCCGGGAGCCGGAAGTCTAGAATTTCACCCGCGTAGCGGGGTCCAGCTTCGGCGGACGCGCGCCGTGTCGAACGGCGCCGGCAACGGGCACATACGTCAGTTCCTCGCGCGCGGCGGCGCAGCGCAGCAGCAGCCCGCCGCGGCTCATGTCGCCGCGACCAACGAACTCCTGGGGAAACAGCAGCCGCTCGCCAAAGATCGACAGCAGCACGTCGACGTACTTCGGTGACGCGATGCTGCCGAGAAGCACGACGGGGCAGTCGCCGATCTCGGCGGCGAGCGCACGCGCGCTTCGCTCGAGCGGACGGCGGTACTTCGGGTTGTCGACCGACACGTCAACGCGCGCGAACGCACGAATGGCATCGAGCGTCACGGCGGTGTCGGGCGAGCGAAGGCCGGCGTTCGGCGTGATCACGAAGACGCCGTTCGCCTCGAGCTCCGCCCCGTCCGGTGGACACGCGAACGCGCGGCCGTATGCGAGCTTGCCGCGAAAGTAGAGACCGCTCAGAAACGCGAATACCTCCCCAAGCGGCGCGCCGGTCGTGCTGCGCAGACGCGTGGCGAGATCAAAGGTCGCGCGCTCGGACATGACGATCCGCGCACGGTTGCCGCCGCAATTGGCTGGAGAAAGGAGAAATACAGCCATGGCGCCTCACGCGCTGGCGGCATCCTCACGACGAACACGACGGCACGACGACTCGACTGGAACTTTCCTTTGTCTGCCATCGTGTGGTCGTGTCGTCGCGTCGTCGCGCTGGCCGGAGGCCTGCCGTCGTCCTAGAGTCCCCATCGCAGCAACACCGCACCGACGGTAAACCCGGCGCCGACCGACGCCAGCAGGACGAGATCCCCGCGCTTCAATCGACCGTCCTTCGCCGCATCCGCGAGCGCCAGCGGAATCGTGCCGGCGGTGGTGTTGCCGTACATCTCCAGGTTGATGACGACCTTGGATTCAGGCAAGCCGAGACGTTCCGCGGCCGCGGTGATGATCCGGCGGTTCGCCTGATGCGAAACGAACAAGTCGATCTCCGATGGATCGATGCCGTTCTTCGAGAGAACGCGTCGCGCGATCTCCTCGCTTTTTCGCACGGCGAACTTGAACACGGCCTGTCCGTCCTGCTTTACGTAGTGCATGCGCTGGTCCACGGTGTCGTGAGTTGCGGGCATCCGGCTTCCGCCGGCCGGCATGCACAGCGCCGGCCCGCCGCTGCCGTCGATCTCGTGCGCGAAGTCGATGATTGCCGGCTCGTCATCGCCTGCAGGCGAGAGCACCACCGCGCCCGCGCCATCTCCGAACAGGACGCACGTCGTTCGATCGCTATAGTCGATGATGCTCGACATCACGTCGGCGCCCACCACCAGCGCGTGGTCGTGCGCACCAGTCGCCACCATCTGCATCGCGGTCGTCAGGGCGTACGTGAACCCCGAACAGGCGGCGCCGAGATCGAACCCCCAGGCGTTGCTCGCGCCGATCTTCGTCTGCAGCAGACACGCCGTGCTCGGAAAGATCGTATCCGGCGTCGTCGTGCCGACGACGATGAAGCCGATCTGGTCGGGTCTGACGCCCGCCTGCAGCATCGCTCCGACAGCGGCCTCCTTCGCCAGGTCCGACGTCGCGACGCCCGGCTCGACGATGTGCCGCTGCTTGATGCCGGTGCGCTGCAGGATCCATTCGTCGGTCGTCTCGACCAGCTTCTCCAGGTCCTGGTTGGTCAGCAGCTTCGGCGGCACGTAGGTCGACAGGCCCGCGATCTTCACGCGGCGCAGACGGGCAGCCCTGGACGGCTGTGCTGCTGGTTCTTCATTGGCAGCCCTGAATGGCCGCGCTGCACCTTCGCTCACCACAAACGATCCTTTCCGGGGGCCGGTAGCCCGAAGTACTCGTACGCGCGCGGGGTCGCGACACGGCCGCGCGGCGTGCGGTCGAGAAATCCTATCTGTATGAGGAACGGCTCGTAGATGTCCTCGAGCGCGTCGCGTTCCTCGCTCATCGCCGCGGCGAGGCTCGCCACGCCGACCGGGCCGCCGCTGAACTTGTCGATGATCGTCCGCAGCAGCCGCCGGTCCACTTCGTCGAACCCGTGCTCGTCGACTTCGAGCAGCTTCAACGCCTTGTGCGCCACGTCGACCGTGATGCGGCCGTCCGCGCGGACCTGCGCGTAGTCGCGAACGCGGCGCAACAGCCGGTTGGCGACGCGCGGTGTGCCCCGCGAACGCTTCGCGATCTCCGCTGCGGCATCAGCATCGATGGCGACGTTGAGGATCCGCGCCGATCGGCGCACGATCTCGTCGATGTCGTGCTCCGTGTAGTAATCGAGCCGGTGCACGATGCCGAAACGCGCGCGGAGCGGCGACGTCAGCAGCCCCGTTCTCGTGGTCGCGCCGACGAGCGTGAAGCGCTGGACGGGAACCTTCACCGACCGGGCGCCCGGACCCTGGCCGATCATGATGTCGAGCTCGTAATCCTCCATCGCAGGATAAAGGATCTCTTCGATCGCCGGCGACATCCGATGGATCTCGTCGATGAAGAGGACCTCGCGCTCCTGAAGGTTCGTCAGCATCGCGGCGAGATCGCCCGGCTTCTCGATCACCGGCCCCGCCGTCGGACGGATCGGCACAGCCAGCTCGTTCGCGATGACCGTCGCCAGTGTCGTCTTGCCGAGGCCGGGGGGCCCGTACAGCAACACGTGATCGAGCGCTTCGCCGCGCTGCCTGGCGGCGGTGATCGCCACGTGCAGATTCTCGCGGATGCGCTCCTGGCCGATGTACTCATCGAGCGTGCGCGGACGCAGTCCGGCCTCGAACTGCAGGTCCTCGGCAACCTTCGTGGTGGTGAGCAGGCGGTCTTCAGACATGTGCTTGTCAGGAGTTCCTATTTCATCAACGCCCGCAGCACCGCGCGAAGCGCCTCGTCGAAGCGCGCTTCCGGCGCGTCCTTGAGAATTTTATCGATCGCCTTCTCAGCCGGCACACGCTGGTATCCCAGGTTCAGCAACGCCGAGAGCAGGTCCGCGCGCAGTTGCTCCTCCGGTGCAGGCGGCTTCGTGGCATCCGCCGCGGCCTGCAGCGACTGGGGCAGGCGGTCCTTCAATTCCAGGCCGATACGCTCCGCCGTTTTCTTGCCGACACCCGGAATCGACGTGAGGCGCGCAACGTCCTGCCCTTTGATCGCGCGCACGAGGTCCGGCGGCTCCATCCCGGAGAGAACGGCGAGCGCGAGCTTGGGGCCGATACCACTGATCGAAATCAGCCGCTCGAAGAGATCCTGCTCGAGCCCGGTCGCAAATCCATACAGCGCGATCACATCCTCGCGCACGTGCGTGTGCACGCGCAGCGACACGCTCGTGCCCGGTTCCGTCAGCACGTAGAACGTGGAGAGCGGCACCTGCACGTCGTACCCCACGCCCTGCACGTCGACGACGATGCGGCCGGGAGTCTTGTCGGCCAGCGTGCCGGCCAGGCGCGCGATCATGAAGGTCTGTACGCCCGCCAGCTTCGCGCCGTCCCCTTCGACACGCGGTGCCGGCGAATCGTGTCGGCGACCACGCCGGTCGAGTTGTGCAGATGACAGATGGCGACGGCAAGGGCATCGGCCACATCGTGCGGCGACGGCGTTCGATCGAGACCGAGCAGGAGCTTCACCATCTGCTGCATCTGCGGCTTCTCGGCGCGACCGTAGCCCACGACGGCGCGCTTGATCTCGGCCGGGGCGTATTCGACGACCGGCAATCCCGCTTCCGAGGCCGCGAGCAGCGCCACGCCTCTCGCGTGGCCCAGCTTCAACGCGCTGCGGACGTTGCGCGCGTGGAAGATGCTCTCGACCGCCACACAGTCCGGCCGGCTCTCGAGAAGCAGCGCCGCCAGGTGCTCGTGTATGTGCTTCAGTCGTTCAGGAAACGTTGCGGTGGCGGGTGCGGAAAGCGAACCGCAGATGACGAGGTGATGGCGGCTGCCGGATCGCTCCACACAGCCGTAGCCTGTTCTCTCTGAGCCGGGATCGATCCCGAAAATTTTCACGCCAACGAGGCCTCGATCTCCTTCTCCTCGATATCCGCGTTCGACCACACCTTCTTCGTGTCGTCGTGCTCCTCGACGGCTTCCATCAGTTTGACCATCTGCTGCGCGGGCTTGCCCTCGAGCTTGACGTAGTTCTGCGGCAGGAAGGCGAGTTCGGCCGCGCCTGGCTCGAGGTTGAGCCCCTTCACCGCCTCGAGCACCTTCTGAAATGCGTCGGGCGCCGAGATGATCTCCCAGCTGTCGCCATCGTCGCGCAGGTCGTCGGCGCCCGCTTCGAGCGCCGCGGCCATCAACGTGTCTTCATCGACCTTGGATTTCTCGACGACGATGTAGCCCTTCTTGTCGAACATCCAGGCGACGCTGTTTTCAGCGGCGAGGTTGCCGCCGTACTTGCCGAGCAGGTGGCGCAGCTCGCCGACGGTGCGGTTCTTGTTGTCGGTCAGGGTTTCGATGATGAGCGCCGCGCCGCCGGGGCCGTAGCCTTCGTACGTGATCTCCTCGTACGAGACGCCGGGCAGTTCGCCGGTGCCGCGCTGGATGGCGCGCTTGATGTTGTCCGCCGGCATGTTGACCGACTTGGCTTCGGCAACGATCGTGCGCAGACGCGGATTCGTGTCGGCATCACCGCCACCGGCGCGCGCCGCCACCGTCAGCTCCTTGATGATGCGCGTGAAGATCTTGCCGCGCTTCGCGTCAGCGGCGCCCTTCTTGTGCTTGAGCGTGTGCCACTTGGAATGGCCGGACATGCAGAAAACCCCCGGAAAATCTGAAGAAAATGACGTGAAATGTTATCACAAACTTCTTCCGCGGCTTGCGGCCACCGGCTTGCGGCTCGCGGTGAGGCTCGCCTCAGGATTTGGCGCTGATTTCCGCTGTCACCGATGAAACTGGACAACCGCAAGCCGCGAGCCGCAAGCCGGTTATCTTTTCTCCGCAATGATGATCCACACGTCGGCGCGGTTGTCCCACGGCCCGCCGTGATAATCACCGAGAACGGCCTGGATCCGAAAGCCGGCGTTTTCGAGGCGTCTGGACATCTGCGGCACTGACAGCGTTCGAAACGTCAGCGAGAACCGGTGCACTTTGCGGCTGCGTCCCTTTCGCTCGACGTATTCGTGGTCGAAGATCGTGAGCCGGCGCTTCACGTCCTGGCGGACGGTCTCGATCAGCGTGATACGCGTGCCGCTTCCGCGGGTGCCGGCGAGGCTCGTGCGCCGATCGTATTCGTCCCATTGCGGCAAGTCGGGCACGAGATCGACGACGAACAGCCCGCCGCGGCGCAGCACGCGATACACGGACGCGATGGTGGCCTGCAGGTCTTTCTCACGGGTCAGCGACTGCAGGATGCCGTAGGGCGCCATCACGAGTGAGAAACCGGGACGCGTGCGAAAGGGCAGCAGACGGATGTCGCCGCGAACGAGCGTCGCGTTCTTCAGTCGTGCGCGGCGAAGTCTCTGACGTCCGCGGGCGAGCATTGGCGAGGAGCGGTCGATGCCGACCAGCCGGGCGCCGGTTCTCGCCACAGGGACGGTGATGCGTCCGGTACCGCATCCGAGCTCGAGCACGCGGCCGTCTCGGGCGGCCGCCAGCCGTTCCCAGAACGCGACGTCGCGGCGTGCGACGGTCTGGGCGTTTTCCCAGTCATAGAAGGGCGCGTAGGCGTCCCAGCCCTGCCACCCTTCCTCGGGAGCCTTCCGGCTCCGGCCTCCCACAGGAGCCTTCCGGCTCCGGCCTTCGGCAGGACCGCGCGGCGTCATTCCTGCCGCTGGCCGACCGTCGCGAAGAGCATCGCGTTCTGGATCTCGACGAATCCCGGACCCGCGGTCGCGGCCGCAGCCGCATATTTGTCGAGGATCTTGAGGTAGTCCTGCCCCAGCCTGCGGATGGATTCGTTCGGCGCCCTGGCGATCTCCTCGGAGACGTTCGCGCGCCGGTTCTGCCACACCTCGGCGCCGGGAACACCGAGCCGCGCACCCGACACCGGAAACACCTGCACGCTCAACGGTTCGATGCCGCTTTGTGCGAAGAGCGTGGGCAGCTGCGGTCCGACGGCCGGTTCGGACGCGTCGCCTTTCGCTTCAGCGAGCGCGGAGAAGAAACGGCGCGCCGCGTCGTGCGCGCGACGGCCGTCCTCGACGGAGCTGTAGAAGTAGCGCGCCGAGTTGTCGGGTTCGACGGCGACGATGCGGCCGCCCGGGCGCGTGACGCGGGCCATTTCTTCGACAGCGCTCTTCACGTCGCCGATGTGTTGCAGAACGGCCACGCAGAACACGGAATCGAAGCTCGCCGCGGCGAATGGCAGGCGGCACGCGTCGGCGGCGGCAAAGTGCACGTCGATGTTGTGCGAGCCCGCGGCGGCGTGCGCGGTGATGACACGATCGACGAGGACGTCGACGGCGAACAGCTCGACCTGTGTGAGGCGGAGCCGCGACAGCTTCACTTCCGCCGTCCCGGTACCGCAGCCCACATCGAGAATGCGTCGTCCGGATCGCGGCTGTACGGTGTCTCTTACGAAGTCGGTGAAGGCATCGTCCCACCACCGCTCACGCAGATGCTTGAGCGTTGCGGATGTGAGGCCGTCGACGTCACGAATCATCCGGTTAATCTACACGATGTTTTGCGCGCGGCAGATGGGGGACGCGCGAGTTGAGACGAGTCTCTCAATACTTCATCAAGTTTCGCGCGGCGCGTTCGATCTCCGCTTCACCGGGGAGGAAGAACTCCTCGAGCGGCGGAGAGTATGGGACCGGCGTGTCGAGCGCGCCGATGATGCGCACGGGAGCGTCGAGCGAGTCGAATGCTTCTTCCTGGATGATGGCCGCGACGCTCTCGCCGATGCCGCCGGTGCGCGAATCTTCGTGGACGATCATCACGCGGCTGCAGTGACGCGCGACGCGGAGAACGGTCTCGCGGTCGAGCGGCGCGATGGTGCGCAGGTCGAGCACGGATGCATCGATGCCGTCGACCGCAAGCTTCTCGGCGACGCGCATGGCGACATGGACGTAGGCGCCGTATGAGATGAAGCCGAGGTCGTTCCCTGCGCGGCGGAGTGCGGCCCGGCCGATGGGAAGGGCGTTCGGCACCGCGTCATCCATCGATTGCTTGACCCGCGGGTCGCGATACAGCGCAATGTGCTCGTAGTAGAGGACGGGATCGGCATCGGCGACTGCCGCCGCCATCAACGCGCGCGCGTCGTACGGCGTCGAAGGGACGACGATCTTCAGACCGGGTGTGCGATAGAACCAGGGCTCGGTGTTTTGACTGTGGTAGGGACCAGCGTGGCGCAGGCCACCCCAGGGCATGCGCACCACCATGGGCACGGACCCGCCCCACCGGTATCGGATCTTCGCCGCGTTGTTCACGAGCTGGTTGAAACCGGTCGCGACGAAATCGTTGAACTGCATCTCGCCGATCGGACGCTGCCCCGCGAGCGCGGCGCCGACGCAAACGCCGAGCACGGCGCCCTCGGCCAGTGGCGCGTTGAGGATGCGGTCGCCGAACTCCGCCAGGAGTGGACGCAACAGCAGGAACGCGTTGCCGTACTGTCCGCCAACGTCCTCGCCGTAGAGGAACACGCGCGGATCGGCGCGCAGGGCGTCCCCCACGCCGAGCATCACGCCTTCAAGAAACGTGCGCCCCTTACGATCGAAGGAGGGCGCCTCTTCCACCGGCGGCAAGCCCGGGTCGTAATCGATGTTCTCTCGAACACCTCGTTCGAGCACTTCGACACGCACTCGAGCGGGCTCGTCCGCAAAAACGCCGCGGCCGGCTTCCCGCGGCTCGGGCCACGGTGCGTCGATCACCGCCCGTGCCTCGCGCTCGACCAGCGCCTCTGCGCCCTCTTTCATCTCTGCGATCTCGGCTCGCGAGAGAATCCCCTCGTCCTCGAGCCGCGCCGCATACATCGTCAGGGGATCGCGCTGCGACCAGAACGCGTACAACTGCGGGTTTGCGTACCCCTGGTCGCTGAGCGGTGCGTACTCCCACGAGACCTGCGGATCCTTTCCCAGATAGAGCATGTCGTCGTGATGGGCGTGGCCGCACATGCGCATGCACACGAGCTCGATGAGCGACGGCCCGCGACCTGCGCGGGCGCGCTCGACGGCCCACGCGAACGCGGCGGCGATCTCGTCGGGATCGGTACCGTCGACCGTGATGCCGGGGATGCCGTAACCCTGCGCCTTGTCGGCAAACACGCGCACTGCGGACTGGTCCGACACAGGTGTCGACAGCGCCGTCTGATTGTTCTGGACGCAGAACACCGCGGGCAGCTTGCGCGCGGCGCACAGGTTGATCGCTTCGTGCCATTCGCCGAGCGATGTTCCGCCCTCTCCGATGAACGACAGCGCGACACGTCCAGACCCCTCGCGCGCGAACGCGATCGACATCCCCGCCGCGGTCAGCGTGCTGATGGCGAGCGGCGCGGAAGCCGGCAGGATCCCGTGCGCGAAGTCGCCGATATGCAGGTCCTTGCCATTCATCGGTGGACCAGCCTTGGCCATCTGCGCCGAGAGCACCATCCGCACGGTGTCCGCGTCAGGCTTCATCGCAAGCGCGACGCCGAGATCTCTGATGAGCGGCGCCACGATGTCGCCCGTCCATTCGGCGGGTCGGACGAATTCGTCGCCACGACGAAGGCGGATTGCCGCTGCGTAGATCGCTTCCTGACCGAGAGATCGGAAGCCCTTTCCCTGGAACGCCGTCTCGCCGTAGCGCACTTCCCCGCCCGTGAAGAACGCCTTGAGACGGTTGTCGGTGGCGCGCGTCAGCATCATGCCGCGCAGGATCTCGCGGCGTTCGTCAACGGTCAGCGAAGCGCGAATCGCGGCGCGCCGCAGAAAGGCGTCGCAGGCATCGGCGAGCTCCTCCAGCGCCGCAGCAAACCGCTGCTCGCCTCGCACACCCGGGGTCGTCTCCTCGTTGCCGCCGGTAGGAACGTGACGCAGCCGGGAGCGGAGTTCGGCGCCGAGCCGACCGCGAACGTCCTCGATCGCCGCCTCGGTCGCGGCAGATCCGCCACCAGCTGCCGCGAACGCCGCACGCGCCACGTCGAGTGCGAAGGGATGCCGCTCCGTGACAAACGCCGCGAAGCGTTCGGCGACCGCTGAACCGGAGATGCTGCTCGCCCTGGTCATTTTCAGGGATGATGCTACCGCAACGCGCCTCTCCGGACGTGTTGAGCCCAACCCATCCCGCAAGGTCAACGCTTCGTCCCAGGAGCCTCTCTAACGGGCAGGTCCTCGAACTAAGCTCGCCGGCATGAGACACCTGCTTGCGGCGATTGCGGTCGCGTGCGCCGGCGCTCTTACAGGCTGGCAGCCGGACACGGTGACGATCACGAACGTCGCCGTGATCGACGGAACGGGAGCTCCTGCTCGTCTGGCGAACGTCACGGTACAGAACGGCCTCATCGCAGCGATCTCGGCGGCATCCTCGACAGCAGGTGGTACGGCCATCGACGGCAGCGGCAAGTTCCTGATCCCAGGCCTCTGGGACATGCACGTTCACCTCGCCACCCGTCCTGAATCTGAGCTCGCCGAACGGATAATGCTGCCGCTCTTCCTTGCGAACGGCGTTGTGGGCGTGCGCGACATGGGCGGACGACTCGAACGGGTGCTCGAGCTGCGCGAAAAGGTTGCCAGCGGCATCCTTGCAGGACCGCGCATCATCACGCCCGGTCCGTTCGTGGACGGCCCCGGAGAAGCGGACCCGCTCTTCCGACGTCCCGCCGACGCGGCGGCAGCCGCGAGTACGGTCAGCGAGCTGCTCGGCAAAAAGGTCGACTTCATCAAGGTGCAGTCGGCGCTAGCACCAGAGGTCCATGCTGCAGTCGCTCGTGCGGCGCGTGAGGCGCACGCAGCATTCGCAGGACACATACCGATCTCGATGTCGGCCGAGCAGGCGATCGCGTCCGGTCAGCGGAGTCTCGAGCATCTCTCTCCGGCGCTCGTAGGTGACGGGATGCTGCTGTTCGCATGCTCGACGAGCAGCGAACCGCTGCTGGCAGAACTTCGTGCGATCGAGCGCGATCGCGCAGCGGCGGAGGCGGGTGCGATCGCAGAACGCGAGCACGCGCTCCGCCAGAAACTCGTCGAGACCTACGATGCCGGTAAAGCGAGAGCGCTCGGCCGCAGCATGAAGGAACGCGACGTCTGGGTCGTGCCGACGCTCGTCTGGTCGGCAACGCTGCGTCCGCTGGATCGCAACAGCGACGGAAGCGACCTGCCCATGCAGTTCGTACCGTCTGCGCTGCGCACGCGGTGGATGGATCGCCGAAAGCAGTACATCGCGCGCCAGACTGACGCAGGCTTTGCCGCGGCGGCATCGCTGGCGGCGACCGCGGCGCGCGCCGTCCGCGATCTGCGGGATGGCGGGGCGAAGGTACTCGCGGGTACCGACGCGTTCGATGCGTTCGTTCTGCCGGGACACAGCCTGCACCAGGAGCTACAGCTCCTCGTCTCCGCGGGGTTCTCGCCGCTCGAGGCATTGCAGGCGGCCACGAAGACCGCAGCCGCGTACCGAGGCACTTCGAGCAGCGAAGGAACGATCGAACGCGGCAAGCGTGCAGATCTCGTGCTGCTCGACGCCGATCCCACCCGCGACATCGCGAACGCGCGCCGGATCCATGGCGTGGTCGTCGGCGGGCAGTGGCATTCGCGAACCCAACTCGACCGTATGATGGACGAAGTAAAGGCCTTCGCCTCCCGGTGAGCTCCGTCAAGCCTCGACGTCGGCCCGCCGCCCGCCAGCCGACCGGCATCGAAAGTTGCATATCCGTCCGGCTGGATGCGGTTGCGAGCACTTTCGACTTGCGTACTTCTCACCATCGGCGTTACGTCCTCAGCTTACGCACAGGAGAGTCGCGCCGAGGTCATCTCCCGCCAGCGTGATGAGAAGGCGAGCGCCCTGCGGCCGTACGTGCCAACGCGACTGGAGAAAGCCCTGCTGTGGTACGAAGAGACCGACCCGCTTACCAAGATCGCGCCCCATAACGGCTTCTTCGTGGAATACGGCTACCCCTGGAAGCCCGTCGGCTCGGGCATCGCCGCTGGCGCTGGCTGGCGCCATGATCTGTTCGATCGCAACGCCCGGCTCATAGTGGAGGCCGGCGGCACACTCCGCGGCTACTGGATGGCGCGCTCGGACTTCTCGCTTCCACGATTGCTCGACAAGCGCCTGGAGATCGGAATCGAGGGGGCCTATCGGTATCACCCGCAGGAGGACTATTACGGGCTCGGGTTTGCGACCACGAAGGCAGACCGCGTGAGCTTTCGATATTCGGCACCAGAGGTCGAGGGGCGCGCCGTGCTGATGCCGGCCGAGTGGCTGCATGCCGGGACGCGATTCGGTTACCTGGGCGTTGCGATCGGCTCGGGCACTGACTCGCGGTTTCCCTCGATCGAAGAACGGTTCGACGACGCGAGTGCGCCCGGCCTGGCGGCACAGCCCGACTACGCCTACAACGATGTGTTCGTCACGGTCGACACCCGCGATCAGCCAGGAAACGCGCGCGACGGCATGTTCGTGAACGTCGACTGGCGTCGCTACCACGACCTCGATCTCGGCCGCTACAGCTTCGATCGCTTCGACGTCGATGCGCAGCACTTCCTGCCCATCTTCGACAAGAAGCGCGTCTTCGCAGCGCGCTTCAGGCTGATGACGACGACGGCAACGAACGGCAATGACGTGCCGTTCTACTTCCAGCCGACGATGGGCGGCAGCGACACGCTGCGCAGCTTCTCGGACTTCCGCTTCCGCGACCGCAATGCCGCCGTCGTCAACTTCGAATACCGCTGGGAGGCATTCTCCGGTCTCGACATGGCGCTGTTCTCCGATTTCGGTACGGTGGCTTCGCGGGTCAGCGATCTCGAGTTCGGGGAGCTGCGCGGCGCCTACGGCATCGGCCTGCGGTTCAACACCTACAAGACCGTGTTCCTGAGGCTCGACGTCGCCGGCGGCGGCAGCGACGGGATCCACACCTTCCTCAAGTTCTCGAAAGCTTTCTGAGACATGCGCCGCACGCTTCTCGTTTTGCTCGTGCCTCTGCTCATTGGAGCCGCGATCGCTGGCAGCCGCCAGAAGTTCTACCCTGACGATCCCCTGTGGGTCGATCCCGAGACGCAGGACGCCTCCACCGCGAAGCCGATCGACATCAGCGAGCGGTACGACTTCGTCGAGAACACGTTTCTCGGAGCCGGCGACAAGACACCCAGGCGCGCGGTCAACGTCAACACGGTCGACGAGGTGCCCGACTCGAGCTGGTTCACCAATCGCATCGGCCGTGAGGCATGGACGTCGGAACGGATCGCGCGCGGGCCTGACACGGGGACAGGCCCCCTTCCCGGCGCGTGGACGGTCATCGCCGCGAAGATGGAGGGCATCACCCCCGGCCTCACCGTTCGCGACAAGGCCGAGAACGTGTATTTCATCAAGTTCGATCCGCCGAGCAATCCCGAGATGGCGAGCGGCGCCGAGGTCATCGCGACAAAGTTTCTCTATGCGGCGGGATATCACACCCCCGAGAACTACACCGCGACGGTGCGCCGCGAGCAGTTGACGATCGCTCCCGACACGCAGGCGGCAGACGAGGATGGGCGCCTTCATCCGATGAGGGCACGCGATATCGACGACCTGCTGGAGCGCGCCGCCCGCAACGCGGACGGTTCGTACCGAGTGCTCGCGAGCAAGGCATTACCAGGGCGGCCGCTCGGGCCGTTCCGCTACTACGGTACCCGTCCGGACGACCCGAACGATATCTATCCTCACGAACATCGCCGCGAACTGCGCGGGCTGCTCGTCTTCGCCGCCTGGCTGAATCACGATGACTCGCGCAGCGTGAACACGCTCGATACGCTCGTGCACGACGGAAGCCGCTCGCTCGTGCGCCACCACCTCATCGACTTCGGGTCCACGCTGGGGAGCGGCAGCGTCCGCGCGCAGACGACGCGAGCGGGCAACGAGTTCATCTGGGAGGCGAGGCCGACGTTCATCACTATGATGACGCTCGGGCTGTACGTGCGCCCCTGGGTAAAGGTGGACTATCCCGAGATTCCAGCTGTCGGCCGAATTGAGTCGACCTACTTCCGTCCGGAGAACTGGAAGCCGGAGTATCCGAACCCTGCCTTCCGCAACGCACGCGCCGAGGACCGTTTCTGGGCCGCTCGCATCCTCTCGCGCTTTTCCGACGACGACGTCCGCGCCGTCGTCGCGGCGGCGAAGTACACTGACGCGCGCGCCACCGATTACCTGGTCGAGACGCTTCTTGCCCGTAAAGCAAAGGTGCTGGGCGCCTGGCTGAATGGCACGAATCCGGTGATCAACGTCTCGATGAGCCAATCCGGCGAGATGCGCTTTCAGAACGCAGCGGAGGAAGTCGGGGTGGCCAAGGCCGCCGACCGTTACGCGGTTGCGTGGTCGCGGTTCGACAACACGACCGGCGCGCTCACGCCAGTTGGAACCGCCCAGACCATCACATCACCGTCCACACCCGCACCGCCCGAGCTCTTGTCGGAGCGGTTCATCGCCGCCACGATCAGCGCCTTCAACCACGATCAACCCGCGTGGCAGGATCCAGTTGTGGTGTACTTCCGCCGCGCCGCGGACGGTAAATGGTCGCTCGTTGGGCTGGAACGCAACGCTGAACATTAGCGTCGAACCCAGTTCCGACCTCCGACTCGCAACTTCCCAAAAGGTGCTCGCCTCCCTGCCGTCATCGGCCTGTCACTTTGTGATGTGATGGGGGCCGAGCGTTATGCGAGCTTCATTTCATGGTTCGGTCATCACCCGAACAGGACCGATTGGCTGGACCGAACTGGTATGAGGAGTCGAGCGCGGCTCGACGTCTAATCCCGCGAGGACTGCTTATGCGTACCCTTCGTGTGTTTACGGCCTTGCTCATCGCCGCCGGTGTTCACCAGGCAATCGCCGCGGCACAAACGCTCGATGAAATTGTCGCGAAGAACATCGCCGCCCGCGGTGGGATGGAGCGCTGGCAGAAGGTGACGACGCTCCGGGTGACAGGGGTGATCAATGATGGCGGCACCGAGATCACCACGCTGCAGGAGAACAAGCGGCCGGCAAAAATTCGCGCCGAGTTCACCATCCAGGGGATGACCGGGATCCAGGCGTGGGACGGCAGCGCCGGCTGGCAACTGATGCCGTTCGGCGGACGCCGTGACCCTGAGCTCGTGTCCGCCGACGACATCAAGAGCCTGATCGAGGACGCCGACATCGAGGGCCCGCTCGTCAACTGGCGCGAGAAGGGGCACAAGGTGGAGTACCTCGGCGTCGAATCGGTCGATGGCACCGACGCGCACAAGGTGCGGATCACACGCCGAAATGGCGATCTCACCTACGTCTACATCGACGCCGAGCACTACCTGGAGATCCGCATCGAGAACGTACGGAAGATCCGCGGCGCGGAGAGCGAGTCCCGCACAGATATCGGGAACTACGAAACTGTCGAAGGACTGGTCATCCCGTTCCTTTTCGAGTCGGGACAGAAAGGCAGCCAGGCCACGCAGAAGCTGCGCATCACGAAGGTCGAGGTCAATGTGCCCGTAGACGACACACGGTTCGCATTTCCAAAGGGGCAAAACCGATGAAGCGCACCATCGTCACCGCCGGCATCGCCATCAGCCTCGCGGCGGCCGGCACCCACGCCCAGCAGAAGCCGGCGGTATTCGACTCGTACACGATCTCCGGGCTCGGCGCCCGGAACATCGGCTCCGCCCGGATGAGCGGGCGCATCGCGGCGATCGACGCGATCAACGAGGACGGACGCGTCACCGTGTACGTCGGCTCCGCAAGCGGCGGCGTGTGGAAGTCGACCAACGGCGGCACGACGTACAAGCCGGTGTTCGACGAGCAGCCAGTGCAGTCGATTGGCGCCGTCGCGATCGATCCCTCGAATGCGCAGAACGTGTGGGTCGGCACGGGCGAACCGTGGACGCGCAACAGCGTCTCGGTCGGGGAAGGCGTGTTCAAGTCCAGTGACGGAGGTCAGACCTGGAAGAACGTCGGGCTGCGCGACACCGAGCGCATCGCCAGGATCCTCGTCGATCCATCCAACTCGAACACCGTCTACGTCTGCGCGCCCGGACGCCTCTGGAGCGATGGAGGCGAACGCGGCGTCTACAAGACAACGGATGGCGGCGCCACGTGGAAGCAGATCCTGAAAGGATCCAACGCCTCGACGGGTTGCGGAATGATGTCGATGAGCCCGCAGTCAGCCGGCGCGCTGTTCGCCAGCCTCTGGGATTTCAGGCGGAAAGGCTGGACGTTCCGCTCGGGCGGTGAGGGCCCGGACGCGCCGAGCGGCAGCGGTCTGTTCACCAGCACCGATGGTGGCGCGACATGGCAGGAGCTCGACTCGAAGTCAGCCAAAGGGCTCCCCGCCAAGCCGTGGGGCCGCAGCGCCGTCTCGGTTGCTCCGTCGAAGCCGTCGATTGTCTACGCATTCATCGAATCGGGAAGAAGCGCACTCTTCCGGTCGGATGACAGCGGCAAGACCTGGCAGGAGCTCGACCGCAGTCAGAACATGGTGTGGCGGCCGTTCTACTTCGCCAACCTGATCATCGATCCAAAAAACCCCGATCGCCTCTTCAAACCGGATCTCACTCTCATCATGAGTCTTGATGGCGGGCGCAGCTTCAGCCCGGTCGCGAACGGCGCGCACGGCGACTTTCACGACGTCTGGATCAACCCTGCGAACACGAATCACGTGATCGCCGGCGACGATGGTGGTCTCTGGTACTCGTACGACGGCGGGGCACGATGGTGGAAGGCCGACAACCTGCCGGTGTCGCAGTTCTACCACGTGAGCGTAGACATGGCAGACCCCTACAACGTGTACGGCGGGCTGCAGGACAACAGCGCGTGGATCGGACCCTCGTCGTTCCCCGGCGGTGTGCCGAATTCCGAGTGGGATGTCGTTCCGGCGGGCGATGGCTTCTGGATGTTCGAGGATCCCGCCGACGCCAATTATGTCTACGCCGAGTCGCAGGGCGGCGAGCTCGTACGCTACAACCGGCGCACCCGCGAGATGCGCTTCATCAAGCCGCGTCCGAATGCCGGCGAGAAGCTGCGCTTCAACTGGAACACGCCCGTGCACCTCAGCTCGAACGAGAAGGGGACGATCTTCATCGGCGCCCAGTTCCTCTTCCGCTCGCGTAACCACGGCCAGAGCTGGGAACGGATCTCTCCCGACCTGACGACGAACGATCCGCAGAAGCAGAAGCAGGAGGAATCCGGCGGCGTCACCGTCGACAACTCCGCCGCGGAGATGCACACGACGATCTATTCGATCAGCGAATCTCCACGCAACGCGTCGACGATCTGGGTGGGAACCGACGACGGCAACCTGCAGCTGACGCGCGACGGCGGAAAGACCTGGACGAACGTGGTGGCCAACGTTGCGGGCCTGCCGCCCGCGTCATGGGTCTCGTGGGTCGAGGCCGGGCGCTTCGAGGAGGGCGTCGCCTACGCCGCATTCGATCGTCACACGTTTGGCGACGTGGCGCCGTATGTCTATCGAACGGCCGACTACGGCCGCACGTGGACGCGGATCATCGATCCCGCAAAGGGAGTGCGCGGCTACGCGCATGTGATCCGTGAAGATCTCGTGAATCCCGGACTGCTGTTCGCAGGAACGGAGTTCGGCCTGTGGATCAGCGTCGACGGCGGCGCACGCTGGGCACAGTACAAGGGCGGCGAGTTCCCGAACGTGGCCGTTCGAGATCTCGTCGTGCATCCACGCGAGAACGACCTCGTCATCGCGACGCACGGCCGCGGCATCTGGATCGTCGACGACATCACGCCGCTGCGAACCCTTTCCACTGAGGTGCTCTCGCAGGACGCAGCACTCATCGGCGGCCGTCCATCCCCGCAGCGCATCTCCGGTTCTGCGGGCTGGCCCGAAGGGAACGCCACCTTCTTCGGAGAATCGCGTCCGAATGACGCGGTCATTACGTACTACCAGCGGAGCCGTCACCTTTTTGGCGATCTGAAGATCGAGATCCTCGACTCGCAGGGGCGTAAGCTCGAGGAGTTCGCCGGCAGCGCGCGCCGCGGTCTGAATCGGGTCACATGGTCGATGCGAGTGGCACCGCCGCGCGTCCCGCCTGCCGCGTCGATTGCCGGTGCCGCCACCGTCGGCCCACGCATCGTCCCCGGCGACTTCACCGTCCGGTTGATAAAGGGCAAGCAGGTCTACACGACCAAGCTCACCGTAGTTGCGGATCCGCGGGCCGATTACACCGTTGAGGATCGCCGCAAGAACTTCGATGCAGCGATGCGCGTTCACTCCCTGTTCGGCGAAATGACCGATCTCGTGGAACGCATCGGTGGCTTCAGAAGCGAGCTGCGCGGACGCATCTCCAAGCTTGCGGACGGAGATGCTGTGAAAAAGGGCCTCGTCCGTTTCGACAACGACGCCGATGTCATCCGGAAGAAGATCGTCGCGACACGTGAAGGCGGCGCGATCACGGGTGAAGAGCGGCTGCGCGAGCGCGCGTCAGATCTGTACGGTTCTCTCGTCTTCTACGAGGGGGCGCCGGCTGACTATCAACTCGCGTCGATCGAAGCGCTGACGAAGGAGCTGTCCGACATCCGCGCGGAATTCGATTCGTTCGTCAGCAGGTCGGTCCCCGAGATCAATCGTCTGGCGGCGCAGAAGAAGTTGCCGCCCATGACGATCAAGTCCGAGCGCTGACGGTCGTGCGGGCCATAGTCGTCGTCGCGGCAGTGTTGGTGGTGACGCATTTGTTGCAAGCCCCTGAAAGGCTGCGCAACGCGACACACGATGATGCCGCGATCGTCGGTATGTGGAGCGGCACGGCGACAGCAGGCACAGAATCCGCCGAGGTCGCAGTCGACATTCGTCGTGTGAAAGACGGGGTCCGACTGTTCGTGACGCTGCCGCGCCTGCATGCGTGGCGAATGCCGGTTGGCTATCTGAAACGGTCGGCCAATGGTGGATGGGAGATCGCTGACTGGCATGTCACCCTGAAAAGGCGCGGCGACACGCTCGTCGGAGAGCTTGGCGACCCGCGCGTCATGTTCGAACTGCTGAGAGCGGATGCCCTGCCCGAGGAAGTGCCGGCGCCGACGTATCCGGACGGCCCGGCGCCCGACTGGACGTACGACGCAGGGGCGCCGCTCTGGGCATCCGTCATCGCGCTGGATGGGATCGCGTACGCCGCTGATGCGCGCGGTACCCTCCATGCGGTTCGCTCGTCAGATGGTTCGCTCGTGTGGAAGCGCGAGCTGGGTTCTGCATTCTACGGCGCGCCGCTGATAACGACCGACGCGCTGTTCGCCTTCAACGATGCCGGGATTCTGCGAGAGGTGGATCGCAAGTCGGGAAAGGACATGTGGCAGGCGGAGCTGGGCGGTGATTCATCTCCGCGCGTTCTGCCGGCCGGTGACGTCTTCGACTTCGACTATCACGCGCCAGCCCCCATGCTGAAAGACGACATCGTCTACATCGCGTCGTCCGCCGGAGTGGTACACGCCCTGGGTGCGGCGACAGGCAAGCCGCAGTGGCGGGTCGACGTGAAGGCGCGCGTGCGCGCTACGGTTGGGGTCTCGAGCTCGCAGGTGTTCGTCGGCACGTTAGGCAACGACCTGATCGCGCTCGACCGGGCGAGTGGCGCGGAGCGATGGCGTTTCAAGGCCACAGGGCCCGTCACATCCGCGCCCGGCGTTTTCGGCGACCTCGTGCTCTTCGGCAATCGCGGTTCGTGGATCACCGCGCTGCACGCCGCCGACGGCACGCCGGCGTGGTCGCGCTACGACTGGTTCTCATGGATCGAATCAGATGGCCGGTTCGTCGACGATGTCTACTATGTCGGCAGCTCCGACTTGAGAGCGGTGAGAGCGCTGGATCCCAAGTCTGGCAAACCGCTCTGGGAGGTCGATGTTCTCGGCTGGGCCTGGGGAACGCCGGCAGTTACACGCGACACCGTGTACGTGGGCGTCGCCGCCCCGCAGAAATACGTCACCAGGCACGCGGCCGGGCTCGTCGCGCTCGATCGCAAAACGGGTGCCGTCCGCTGGCGCCGTCCGGTGCCGTTGGGTGAGTCGTTCGTCTCCGGATACACCGGATCGGTGGCGATCGAGGGCAACGTCCTGATCGCACCGAATGTGAGCGGACGGCTGGAAGGCTACAAACTCCGCTGAGCAGACTCGTCGGCTGGAGCCCAGTCAAGCAGCAGCAAGGGGCCACGAGGATCACTCTGTGCGCAGCGCCACAACAGGATTCAAGCGGCTCGCGCGCCAGGCTGGCAACGCGCTCGCGCAGAGACCGACCGCGGCGAGCGCTGCGCCAACGATAGCCAGCGCGGCAGCGGACGGTTGCACTCCGAAAACCCAGCTGGCAATCAGCCGAGAGCCGAGGACGAGCGCGATCGTTCCTGCGGCGATCCCGAGCGTGACGGGCACCATCGCCTGAACGACCACCATGCTGAGTACCTCTCGGGCCTGGGCGCCGAGGGCGAGGCGCACTCCTATCTCTCTCGTCCGCTGGCCGACGGCGTGCGAGAGCACTCCGTAGATGCCAACGCCGGCAATCCCGAGTGCCAGCACGCTGAAGGCGACGAGCACGCGCGCCGCGAGACGCCGCCGCGCAACACCGTCTGCAAGCTGCTCTTCGACCGTCGACACCGCGTAGATCGGCTGCTGTGGATCGAGCGTAGATACGATTCGCCGCACGTTCGCCACGGCGGTCTCGACATCCTGGCGGGCGCGGACCACAACGTATAGTTGTGACTGACGTCTCTCGGGGATCTGTCGAACGCTCGCGATGATCTCGGGTTGGGAAGCGGATGCAAGGCCGCGGTTGCGTACGTCCGCCGCGATCCCGACGATCTCGGCCCAGGCGTTGTCGTACGACGGCCCGATGATCTGAATGCGGCGGCCAATCGCGTCCTCGTTCGGGAAGAACCGCCGCGCGGCCGCCTCGTTGATCACGACTTCGCGCGGCCCGTTTCTTTCGGCACGCTCGTCGAACCAGCGGCCGCGTGTGAGACGCAGGCCGAGGGCTTCGCGGTATGCGGGACCCGCTGTCGTGAAAAAAGCGCTCGGCAGCGAGGCGCCGTCCGCGCTGCGCCCCTCGATGGTGAATTGGCTTCGGCTGAAAAGGCCAGGCGGCGGTTGATTCGAGAGCGATGCGCGCTCGATCGACGGCAGTGCACTCGCCTCGTCGAGCACTCGATCGAAAAACGCCATGCTCGCGGCCCCGGCGTATTTCGGCAGCGGTAGTGTGAGGCGCATCATCACGAGCCGCTGCGGATCGAAGCCGGGATCCACGCTCAGGATCTGCCGCGTCTGAACGAGGAGGAATGTAGCGCCTCCCGACACGAGAACCGCAATCGCGACTTCGAAGGCAACGATCGCGAACTGGAAGCGCCGGGCACCGCGCGGCCTGGTTGCGCGGTGCGCGCCCGTACTGAGAAGGGCTGCCGGATCCGCCCGCACATGCTGCAGCGCGGGCACGATGCCGACGAGCACGGCCGCCGCCGCCGCGAGAGCGAGCTCGAACGCCAGCACTCGTCCGCTCAGGGTCAGCACGATATCGTCAGGTAGAAATCCCGGCAGCCACGCTGGGAGCACGCGGATTCCAGTCGCCGCGAACGCAAGCCCAAGACCTGCGCCGATGGCGGCCTGCAGCATCGATTCGAGAATCGACTCACGTGCGAGCGTACCTCGTGCGGCGCCCAGCGCGACCTTCAACGCCATCTCGCTGCCGCGGGAGGTCGCGCGGGCGAGCAGCAGATTCGCGACGTTCGCGGTGACCAGCAGGAGCAGCAGGCCGAGGCCGGCGAAGACAACGGACGTGACGTCCGTCCCGCCCCACACGTCGATGTCGGCCCAGCTGCGCCCTTCGAGACGCAGGCCCTGATACTCGGGAACGGACGCGCCGAAACTCCGCTCCAAGCGGCGCGCAACGACATCGAGCCTGGTGTTCGCCTGATCGATGCTTTCGCCAGAGGGGAGGCGTGCGAGGACGTTGAACTGGCGGCGCGTCCGCGGAAGGGCGTCCGCACGCTCCTGCATCGGGATCCACAGGTCCGTTCCGTAGATGCGCGTGCGCGGCGGCATCACCCCGACGATCTCGTGCGGACGCCCGCCGACGGTGATCGACGATCCGATCACACCCGGCGCTGACGCGAGATGGTTCTGCCAGAAGGCATGGCTGACGATGGCGACGGGGGCACCGGAGTCGATCTCCGCGCGCGAGAAGGCACGGCCGAGCGCAGGCTGCATTCGCAGCGTCGCGAACAGATCGTCCCAGAGGTATGCGGTGAAGATGCGCTCTGGAGTCGTGCCGATCATCACCGGCTCATTACCGAGATCGAAACCGGTGGCGTCCTCGAGGCGAGCGCCGTTCTTGATGTCCGCGTACTCTGGACCGGAGAGAACCTCGAAGAAATCGAGGGGTGCGCGCAGCTTCGGATACGCGGCGCCGACGCCGACGAGTCGCTGCGGCTCCGGAAACGTGAACGGCCGTAGCACCGCCGCATCCACGATCGCGAACAGAAGCGCGTTTGCGCCAATACCGATTCCGAGCGAGAGGACAATCGTCGCGGCCAGAGTTTGACGTGCCCGCAACGATCGCCACGCCTGCCGAAGGTCCCCCAGCATCACGTGCACTATATGTGGACCAGCTTGGAGGCGCCGGTGGTCTGGGGGATTGGTGTGAACTGGTCAGTGGAACTTGCCGATTGACTACGC
The DNA here is from genome assembly GCA_035537955.1 of Vicinamibacterales bacterium. Lineage (GTDB taxonomy): Bacteria > Acidobacteriota > Vicinamibacteria > Vicinamibacterales > 2-12-FULL-66-21 > JACDCA01. Next base: position 24,032 of record DATLLF010000265.1, read on the forward strand.
AGAACGCAGCAACGATTCAAGCTTCGCGACACCGTCAACAAGGTCCTGTTCACGGATCCCGCCGAAGCCGAGGAGAAGGCCTGAGCGCGGCTGCGGATCGCGTTGCAGGTACAACCGCGACAGTGGAATCAAGTCCAGTCCCACCACCGCACCTGCATCAGCCACCTGCGCGTCGTCGATATTACGAGGGAGCCAGAGGACGAGGTTCATCCCCGCATCCGCGCGCGAGACGTCGATCGAGGGACCCAGGGCCTTGCGCAGCAGGCGCACCAGCAGCTCCTGCCGGCCTTGATAGAGGACACGCATGCGGCGGATGTGGCGCTCGAAATGCCCCTCGGCGATGAAGTCGGCGAGCACCGCCTGATGAAGATGCGGCGACGCGATGTCTGCCAGGTGTTTCATCCTCGCGATCGCCTGCGCTACCCGGACAGGCGCAACGAGGTAGCCGAGGCGGAGCGCGGGGAAGAGCACTTTGCTGAAGGTTCCGGCGAGCAGCACGCATCCCGTGGCATCGCGCGCATACAGCGGTCTCGGTGGCCGCGACGCGAACTGGATGTCGCTGTCGTAGTCGTCTTCAAAGATCCACGCGCCTGACGAAGCGGCCCACGCCAGAAGCGAGCGCCGTCTCGCCGCCGACATCACGACGCCAAGCGGTACCTGCCGCGCCGGCGTGACGTAGATGAACTTCGCGGCCCTGGCCATGCGGATGCCGGCACGCACGTCCATCCCCTGCGAATCCACCGGCACTGGCACAAGTCCGATCCCGTTCGCGCGCAGCGATGCCTGCGCGACCACGTACCCTGGATCCTCCACCCATGCCTGATCGCCTTCGTCGAGCAACACGCGCGCGGCGAGATCGATGGCCTGCTGCGAGCCTGAACAGATCACGATCTGTTCTTCGTCGCAGCTCACGCCGCGCGCGGATCGCAGATACTGCGCAATAGCTCGCCGCAGTGGCAGGTATCCTCGCGGATCACCATAGCCGAGCGACGACGGCAAGCTGCGCTTCCACGCTCGGGCCAGGAGTCGGCCCCATAGATCGACGGGAAACAGGTCGAGCGCAGGCACGCCGCTGCGAAAGGGTCGCGGGGTGTGTCCGGCGAACAGCGCCGCGAGATCACCGGGGAAGCCGACGGGACCATTCGCGCGGCGGCTGATGGTCAGCGCCCTCCCGCTCCGCTTGACGACGACGTCATCGGCGCGGGGATTGGTGTGCGTGCGGATCGCGCGCGGGGACACGCGAGCCACGCGCCCCCGGCCATTGTCCAGGAACCCTTCGGCGCGGAGCTGATCGAACGCCGCTACGACCGTGCTGCGGGCCACGGCAAGGTCGCGCGAGAGCGCGCGCGTGGAGGGCAGCGGTGCGCCGGTCCGCAGGCGTCCTTCGCCGATGGCGGAGACAATGGATCCGTAGATCTGCTGCGCGAGAGGCGTGCGTGCGCGTCGATCGACGGCAACGTGGAGGATGGTGCGACCTGCGATGCCAGCGCCTTTGTGCATATGATCGTTCATGCCGATGCCGCGCGTTGCCGGGCTCGCCATTGTAATGATGCTGCTCTCAGGCGTGTACCAGGATCCCGAGCCAGGCGTTCCCGCCGCACTCGCCGAGGGGCGTGCGGGCAGAATATCGAACCTTCGATACGAACTGCACGTCGACATCCCCGCGGCGCGCAAGGATCCTGTGACCGGCCGCGTGACGATCCGCTTCGACCTGCGGGATGCCTCGAGGCCGCTGGCGATCGACTTCGCCGGCTCCTCGGCACGAATGACCCTGAAGGACGGGTCGGCATTGACGCCGGTCAACGAGCACCTCGTCATTCCTCCGTCGGAGCTGAAGACCGGCGCTAACGCGCTCACCCTCGAGTTCGAGAGCGCCGACGCGCCGCTGAACCGGACTGACGACTTCCTCTACGCGCTGTTCGTGCCCGCTCGCGCACGACAGGCTTTTCCGGTTTTCGATCAACCCGACCTCAAGGCGCGATACTCAGTCACGCTCGTGGCGCCTTCCGACTGGGAGGCGATCTCCAACGGCGCGCAGCTCACACGCGACGTTTCATCCGCGCGCGCGACGATCCGTTTCGGTGAAACGAGGCCGATCTCGAGTTATCTGTTCACGTTCTCCGCCGGCCGGTTCAAAGTGGAGGAGGCGACGCGGAACGGCCGCGCATTCCGCATGCTGCACCGCGAGACCGATGCCGCCAGGGTGGCGCGCAATCGTGACGCGATCTTCGACCTCCACGCGGCGGCCATCCAGTGGCTGGAGAGCTACACGCACATCCCGTATCCCTTCGGCAAATTCGACTTCCTGCTCGTGCCCTCGTTCCAGTTCGGCGGCATGGAGCACCCCGGCGCCATCTACTACAACGCGTCCGGGCTGCTGCTCGACGAGTCAGCGACGCAGAACCAGTATCTCGGCCGCGCCAGCCTCATCGCACACGAGACGTCGCACATGTGGTTCGGCGACCTCGTGACGATGCGATGGTTCAACGATGTGTGGATGAAGGAGGTATTCGCCAATTTCATGGCCGCGAAGATCGTGAATCCCGCGTTCCCCGAGATCAATCACGAGCTGCGCTTTTTCTACGCGCATTATCCCGGCGCCTACGAGGTGGACCGAACCGCGGGCACGAACCCGATCCGGCAGCGTCTCGACAACCTCAACGGGGCCGGCAGCCTCTACGGCGCGATCATCTATCAGAAAGCGCCGATCGTGATGCGTCAGCTGGAGATGCTGCTGGGCGACGACACGTTCCGCGAGGGCATGCGCGAGTACCTGAAGGCCTACGCATTCGGCAACGCGACATGGACGGATCTGATCACCATCCTTGACCGGCGCACATCCGAAGACCTTGCGAGCTGGAGCCACGCGTGGGTTGAAGAGGCGGGTCGTCCTTCTGTGGCGACCGTGCTCGAGACGGAGGGCCCACGAGTCGAATCGCTCACGATCACGCAGAAGGACCCCTACGAAGCTCGTGGACTGCGGTGGTCGCAGCCGTTGAATGTGCTCATCGCCTACGAGCATGACGCGGTCGTGCGAAAGGTGACGCTGAAGGACTCCTTGGAGCACGTCCCCGAGCCCACTGGCCACACCAGCCTGCCTCTCTATGTGCTGCCGAACGCGGACGGTGTCGCATACGGCGATTTCGTGCTCGACGAGGGCAGTCGCAGGTATCTGCTGGGAAACCTGCCTGCGATAGATGACGAGCTCCGTCGCGGCGTGGTGACGGTGACGCTGTGGGAGGAGATGCTCGACGGACGCGTCGCACCGCGAGACATGCTCGACGTGCTGTTGCGATCGCTGCCCACCGAGCGCAACGAACTGACGCTGCAGCGAATGCTCGCTTACACGACGGATGCCTACTGGCGCTGGATTCCTGAGAACCAGCGCGATGCGCTCGCGCCGAAGCTCGAGGCGCTGCTGCGCACTGGCCTGGACGGGGCCAGAACGCCAAGCCTGAAATCCGCCTGGTTCAACGCGCTGCGTGACGTCGCTTTGACGCGTCCGACGCTCGAATGGCTGGAGCGCGTGTGGCAACAAACCGAGTCGGTGCCTGGCCTCAAGCTGGCCGAACCGGATTACATCACGCTGGCGCAGGCGCTCGCGCTGCGCGGAGTGCCGGGTGCGGAAAAGGTCCTCGACCAGCAGATCGCTCGAACCGAAAACCCGGATCGCAAGTCGCGAATGGTCTTCGTGCGACCTTCGTTATCGGCAGACCAGCCGGCGCGCGATGCCTTCTTTGCCTCACTGAAGGATGCTGCCAACCGGCGTCGCGAGGCGTGGGTGCTCGAGGCGCTCGGCTACGTGCACCACCCTCTGCGCGCCAGCGCGTCGCGCAAGTACGTGATGCCGAGCCTCGAGCTGCTGCGCGAGATCCAGCAGACGGGCGACATCTTCTTCCCGAAGCGCTGGATGGACGCGACGCTGTCGGGCCACACGTCGCCCGAGGCTGCGCAGATCGTCCGCTCGTTCCTGGAGACGCTGCCCGCTGATTATCCTGACCGGCTGCGCCGGATCATTCTTTCGTCAGCCGACGATCTGTTCCGGGGCACGCGGCGGTGAGACACGCACGTCGCACCTCGCACGTCGCACGTAGAATAAACATCGAATGCGTATCCGAATCCTCGTGACCGGCGGCACGTTCGACAAGGATTACGA
>DATLLF010000266.1:0-57678 GCA_035537955.1 Vicinamibacterales bacterium
GTGCCGGCAGGCAGCGTCGTCCACTCCGGTTCCTTGTGGACGATGCCGCCGAGCACATCGGTGATGGTCTCGCCGTCAAATGGACTGCGGCCGGTCAGCAGCTCGAACACGACACAGCCGAACGCCCAGATGTCGGTGCGCGCATCCACCGTACGCCCGCGCGCCTGCTCCGGGCTCATGTACGCCGCCGTGCCCATGATCACGCCCGCTCTCGTCATCGCCGGGCTCGTTATCGTCGGCGACCCCGCAACAGAACCGGACGCGACAGGATCGAGAGCCTTGGCGAGTCCAAAGTCGAGCACCTTGACGACGCCGTCGTTGGTGACCTTGATATTGGCTGGCTTGAGGTCGCGATGAATGATGCCGCGCTCGTGAGCCGTTTCGAGGGCTTCGGCGATCTGCCGCGCGACGGTCAGGGTTTCGTTGACCGGCACCGGGCCTTGCGCGATCCGGTCGGCAAGCGTCTGGCCCTCGACCAGCTCCATGACGAGCGCGCGGATTCCCTCCGCGTGAGCCAGCCCATAGAGGTGCGCGATGTTGGTGTGATTGAGCGAGCCGAGGAGTTCGGCTTCGCGCTGAAAACGCTGGAGCCGTTCGGCATCGGCGGCCACTTCGGTGGGGAGCAGCTTCAGCGCGACCTCTCGCTTCAGCTGCGTATCGCGCGCGCGATAGACCTCGCCCATACCGCCGGCTCCGAGGGGAGAGAGGACTTCGTACGGGCCAAGGAGCGTACCTGCGGCGAGGCTCATGTAAGCGGGATTCTACTTGGACCCGTTTGTCCGTAACCGACGATCTGCGACCGGTGGTGTACTCCGCCTAAGACGGAGCGAAGCAGGAGTGCAACATTCCGACCGCCGTCGGGCCGCGAGCCGTCAGGCTGGTCTGGAACAACACAGCGGCACCGGCCTATTGAACCGGTCCGAAGACGCGCGACAACGTCAGCCCCGCCGCGCTGCCTCGATGGTGGCGACGTCGATCTTCTTCATCGTCATCATCGCGTCGAAGGCACGTTTCGCCTCACCGCCGCCGGCGGCAAGCCCGTCGGTCAGCGCGCGTGGGGTGATCTGCCAGGAGAGGCCCCAGCGGTCCTTGCACCAGCCGCACGCACTTTCCTCACCGCCATTGCCGACGATCGCGTTCCAGTAGCGGTCCGTCTCTTCCTGATTGTCCGTCGCGATCTGGAAGGAGAAGGCCTCGCTGTGCTTGAACGCCGGGCCGCCGTTGAGACCGAGACACGGAATGCCCACAACGGTGAACTCCACGGTCAGTACATCCCCCTCCTTGCCGGCAGGGTAGTCACCGGGCGCCTTGTGAACAGCGGTCACTTCACTATTCGGAAAGGTGGCGGCGTAGAAGCGCGCCGCCTCATGTGCGTCCTTGTTGAACCAGAGGCAGATCGTGTTCTTTGGCTTCATACTCGTGTGCTCCTTGAATGACAGCTGACTGAGGATCGAAGGTGTCGCGCACCGCCGCGACCATCGCGGAAATCCGCGCGGCGGCGACGGTGATCGCGTTCATACGAACCAACGCGTGGAAATTTACGAACGGGTGGCGCGACGCGCCATTTGGGCGAGACTATCAGGTGAAGCCGGATCCGATGCGGAAGCCGTCCATGCTCTCCGGATCCTAGCATGCGCGAGGCCGTGACATCGCCTGGTGTCGGCGCGCGGTGTGCGATCGCTCGCCTTTGCGCGCGACGGCCGTCCGTGGCTCGCCCGCGGCGATGGCGTCGAAGTGCTGGCGGACGAAAACGCGACGTCAGCGCCCGCGGAAACCATCGGGCCCAGGTGGGATGCGCGGCTGGTGGTTCGCGGGTTGGACGGGATGCTCGTCATCACCGGCGACCGTCGCGTGATCTGGTCCGACGGCCGCTCGGAACGAACGCTGTATGTCTCCCCAGATGGCGCGCGATTGATCGACATCCTGGAGGATTCCGCCGGAAACCTGTGGGCGGGCACCAGCGCAGGACTCGTCGGCATCCGCCGACAGGGCGTCACCCTGTTCTCGCAGCCTCACTTGCGTACCCCTGCCCTGCTTTCCTGGGCCGCCAGGTGCGAGGTGCGCCGTACGCATTCAGTGAAGACGATTGGGTTGATCGGATCGAAGGTTCGGTCGTGAGTTCGACACGCCTCGTTCGGCCGACAGGGATGCACCGTTCCTTCTGGACGGCCCGATCTGCGCGGATCGATAGCACCGGCGACATCTGGCTCGGCACGGCAGTCGGTCTCTTGCGATTCTCCAAGCCGCCGTTCTCGGCGAACGAGCCGCACGAGGTCAGGCCGGCCGAGTCGCAATGGGATAGTTGGAAGAGGAATTTCGTGGATCAGTTACAGGTAACCACCGTGGCGACGATCGAGGATCGCCGCGAAATCCGGAGGGTCTGGCAGCACTCATCGACGATGCGCCGGGATTCCGGTGCGTCGGTCGGTATCGATCGATGGAAGAAGCGCTCCAGGGGTTCCCGAGTCGGCCGGCCGATCTGGCGCTCGTCGACATCGAGCTGCCCGGCATGTCAGGGCTGGAGGGAATCCGGCTCCTGCGCCAGCACTATCCGAAGATATTCCTCCTCATGCTGACGGTCTATGACGACGACGAGCGGATCTTCGAAGCGCTGTGCGCGGGCGCGTGCGGATATCTGCTGAAGAAGACACCGCCGGCGCGGCTGCTGGAAGGCCTGCGCGAGGCCGTCGAGGGGGGAGCGCCGATATCTCCGGATGTCGCGCGGCGGGTGATCCGCATCTTCCGCGACATCCGTCCACCGGAGAAGGCCGACTGTGACCTGACTCCCCACGAGGTGCGTCTGCTCAAGCTGATGGTCGAAGGGCACAGCTACAAGTCGGCCGCCGCGATTCTCCACGTGACACCGCACACCGTGTCGTTTCATCTGCGGCACATCTACGAGAAGCTCGAGGTTCACAGCAAGTCTGAGGCGGTGGCCAAAGCACTGCGCAGCCGGCTGGTGTGAGTGCTTTGACGCGCTGAAGGCGCGGATAATTCGCCTGGTAGTAAATCGTCTGCCACGCGACCCCTGACGTATCAAAGGTAGCGTCTGCCAAATCCGTATCCGGATGATTGATCAGCGCGCCGTCGCAGGCATCGCCAGGCACCGGCATGCCCACCCGTTTGGGCAAAGACGTCGCGATAGAAACGCTGGTGGCGTGGACATCTCTCGCATCGGCGTCTTGGTCAACGGACCGAGTGATCCAAGTTCGTGACGCGGAGACGAAAACAGTAATGGCGTAGCGAACGTCTGCCACGTTTCGCGCTGCCAACACCCGGCGGTACGTTCCTAAAGGGCTCACTACATTCGGAAACCGGCCGCCGGAATGGTGTTTGCCAAGCCCAGCGCATCGTCAGTCAGAACTGGAGGCTTTGTCATGCACGAACGCGCTGGTGTGGGATCTACCCTGGTGATCAAAGGTGAGCTGACCGCTCAGGAAGACGTGGTCATCACGGGGCGGGTCGAGGGATTGATCAATGTAACCGGACATCGTGTCATGGTCGAAGCGGGCGCCCATGTGGCCGGCGACGTCACGGCGACCGGCATCGTCGTCGGGGGCAAGGTCACAGGCAGCCTGACGGCAGAAGAGCGCATTCACGTGCAAGCGGGCGCGGACGTCCACGGCGACGTGTCGGCGCCGCGCATAGCCGTCGCCGACGGCGGGCGGGTGAACGGCCACATCGAAACCGTGATGGTGGCCGCCGCACGAAAGCTGAAGGCGGCATCCTGAACATAAGCTCGCGCGTCGACGGAATCGAACCTCCAAGGCGCTGACTAAAAAGCTCGTCGCTTCGAGACAACATTTCACCGTCGTACCCCGAACTATTCCGCCCGCAGTGCCACTACGGGATCCACACGCGAGGCGCGCAGCGCCGGGACGTAGCTTGCCAGCAGTGCTACAGCCAGCATCACGGCAGACATCCCGGCGAACGCGAGCACGTCGAGTCGCCCAACGTTGAACAACAGTGTCGTGATGTACGTGGTGAGGCCCACTGCCGCGAGCAAGCCCACGACGATCCCGACCAGGGCAACCCGCCCGCCCTGCCAGACGAACATCCGCCGTACCGTCTTCGCCTCGGCGCCCAGGGCCATGCGCACGCCGATCTCCCGCGCACGCTTCGTGACCCGGTACGAAAGCACGCCATACAGCCCGACCGCTCCGAGAACGAGCGCGAGCACCGCCGCGATGCTCACCATGGCCATGGTGAATGACAAATTGGCCATGGCGTTCGCCGCCAGACGCTTCATGGTGAAGATGCGATACATCGGAGATGTCGGAATGACCTCGCGAATGATCGCGCGGACCTCCGGTTCGAGTTGGTCGGCACGGGTCGACTTCATGACATACGCCGGCGACGCGGACACGGCCGGCAGGTACACCATTGGCTCCGGGGATTTGCGGCGCAGGTCGTCGATCAACACGTCCTCGACGACGCCGATAACGCTGAACCACGTCTGCCCACCGGCGGCGGGCCGCACCTGCTTGCCGATCGGGTCCTCGCCAGGAAACAACAATTCAGCGGCCGACTGACTGATCATGACAAACGGCATCCCTCGTTCTTCCTCTACCCGGTCGAAGTAGCGGCCGCGCACGAGCTCGATACCCATTGTCTGGAAGTAGGCGCCCCCGGCACCGGCGAAGCGAACGAGAGGCGCCTCGGCGCCACTGGCCTCGAGCCTGGGAGTGGTGATGTTCTGACTGCCAGCGCCCTCGTCCAGCGGGAGAGAGGTGATGTACCCCACGGATTCGACGCCCGGCAGCGCCTTCAGACGATCCATGAACGCGTACTGAAATCGCGACATCTTGGCTCGGTCGTTCAGGTCAGGGCGGTTGGCCGCGATCTGGAACGTGAAGATGTTCTTCGTGTCGTATCCGGCGTCGACGTTGCTCAGTTGCCAGAAGCTTCGCATGAGCAGCGCCGATCCGACCAGCAGGACGAGCGCAGAAGCGGTCTGCACGACCACCAACGCATCCCGCGTGAGATTCCCGCCGACGATGCCTCGGCCGGCCTGCTGCAGGCTGCCAAGGCGCGACCCTGAAAAGCGCACGGCGGGCCACAGGCCAAACGCGCACGCCGCCAGAACCGAGATGCCCATTGTGAAGAGCAGCGCCGAGACGTCCAGACGAGCGGTCGCAAGCCCGGGAATCGGCGCGCCGCCAAAGCCGCCCGCGACGGCATCCGGCGCCCCGCGGACCAGGAGTGGGACGCCAATCCAGGCCATGAGTGCGCCGGCCGCGCCTCCTGCCGCCGCGAGAAGCAGCGCCTCGGTCAGCTGTGAGCGCACCAGGTCTCCTCGTCCGGCTCCGAGAGCGCTCCGCACCGCCAGGTCGCGACGCCGGTTCTCCGCGCGCACCGTGAACAGGCTGGCTACGTTCGCGCACGCGATCAGGAACACGATTGCGACCGTGCCGAGCAGAATCCACAGTGCCGTCGAGATATCGCCGACAAGGTGCTCGCGGAGTGGTTTCACTACTGGCCGGTGACGCTCCATGATCCGCACGTACGGCGCGGGACCGCCCAGCCGCTGCTGGACGCGCCGCGCGAGCGGTTCGAGTTGCGCCACCAGCGCCGCGCGATCCGTTCCCGGCTTCACTCGCGCCACCATGCGCGGGCCAAAGCCGCCTGGCGTGACCTGCGCGGGGCGAATCACCAACGGCACCCAGAATGCGACTCGCTCATCAGGAAATCGAAAATCCGGTTTCATGATGCCGATCACGGTGCGCATCCCGCCCGCGAAGAAGTAGCTTCTGCCGATAACCTTGTCATCGGAGCCGAACCAGCTCCGCCACAGCCAGTCACTGATGATGACGACGGTGTCGTCGTCGGTATCGGTGGGCAGTCGGCCGTGCTGGGGCTGTGCGCCGAGCGTCGTGAATAACGACGACGTCGCGCGGGTCACAAACAGCTGGTCAACCTGGCCTTCGACGCGCGTCGTCGACGACCCGGTGCCGTACAGCGCAGCATCTTCGAGCGCCGGGACACTCTCCCGATACTCGAAGTAGAGTTCATCCGCGACACCCAACTCCTCCGGCTGATCGGTCCCCGGAGCCGTACCGCCAATATGGACGAGCCGATCCGCGTACGGGAACGGCATGGGGTTGAGCAGCACGGCGTTGACGACGCTGAAGATCGCGGCGTTTGCTCCGATCGCGAGCGCGAGCGTCGCTACCACCACGAACGTGAAGGCGGGTGCGCGGGCAAGACTGCGCGCCGCATGCGTAAAATCCGTTATCCATCGTTCCAGCACTGCCTGCACCGCCCACCTCCCGATTGAATCGAGCCTTACTTTGCTTTCGCGGCTTTCGCCGCATCGGCTTCTGTGGCGTCCGGGCGCTGCATCGCGGACGTGCCTTCCCATTTGCCTGTGAAGCTGGCGGAGGTCTGGGCAATCGCTGGCGCGAGCCAGGCGAGTACGAGTGCCAAAGCCACGAATCTTTTCATGGTGGTTTTGTTAACGTTGTATGCCACAAAAAGTTCCGCGTATTTGGCACGGCGGCGACTACGCGCTGAGGCATGCCGATGGCGGGTTCCATCAGATCGAGATCGTCACGCACGAGAAAGAGCCCGCCGCGTGGCCTCGATCTAGTCGTTACGCTGCGTCGCATCGTGACACTCCCATTTGCCGCGGTTGACAGCGAAACGGCCGTCCCCTGATACTGCGCGGAGCGCGCTGACAGGGCGCCACCAACCCGCGGCAAGGGAACACTCCCACCTGTTTGGTCTGAGTCGTGTGCGTTTGCACCTTCTTTCAGCCTGGTTTCAGCGGGGCACAGGCGATTGATGAAAGGAGGTCGCAATGACCGCTTCGAAGTCTCTCCCTGCTCGTCCGTCTCTCGACTCCCTCCGTAAACAGGCAAAGAAACTCGCGCGCGACACCGCCGCCGGTGATGGGGGTGCCGTCGCACGTGCGCGGGTGCACCTGCCGAATGTCCACCTGCCCTTGACGCAGCGCAACGCGCAACTCGTCATCGCGCGCGAGTACGGCTACGCCGGCTGGCAGGACCTCACCGCTGAAGTGAGCAGGCGCCTTGGCAACAGCCTCGAGTGGGCGGCAACACAGGCGCGACGCGCCATTCACGACAACGACGTTGAACGCTTGAAGCAACTGGTGGATGAATACCCGGCGCTGCTTTCGTGGACAGGCGACGACACCGACGGCGGCGGCCTGCTGGGAATCGCCACGGGCGCCTATGGCGACGCCTTCGACGCGAACAGAGAACAGGTCTTCACCCGAGCGGCATGCGCTGAGCTGCTGATCGACGCCGGCTCGGTCGTGACGCTCTCGGTGGTCAACGGCCTCCTCGAGTCCCGCGCCAGGGGACTGCTGCAACTGTTTCGTCGTAAGGGCTTGCTGCCGCGCACGCTCGAATTCTTTGCGGCGCTTGGCGATGCCGATGCTGTTCGCGCTTCTCTTGGCGAGAGCGATAACGATCTGGCGAGCGTCAATGCAGCGTTCTTCTGTGCGTGCAGCTTCCAGCACGAGGAGGTCGCGTCACTGCTGCTGGACCGTTCCATCGCGCTCGATCCCGAGCTCGGCGAACACGTCGATGGAAGCCTGGGCCGCTTCGCCTTCATTAAGTACTTCATCGAAAAGCGGCCGGCGTACGCGAGAGTGGTTGGACCGTGGAAGGGGTTCGCCATCGCACAGGTCTCGCGCGCGATCCACGATCGCGACCTGACGGCGTTCGTCCGTGGGTTACAGCGGGAGCCGTGGCTGCTCGGTGAAGCCTGGGTGGGGTTTCAGAATGAGCTCATCGGAAGCGCATCGCTGAACGGCCGCGGGGAATTCATCACCGCCCTTCTCGATCTCGATCCCGCGATCCTGCGACGCCAGCCGCCGCCGCCATCGCAAGCCATCGAGTTCGCGGTCACTTACGCGCACACAGATCTGATTCCTGTTCTCACCCGCATCTGGCCATTGCCGGATGATCTGCCGCATGCGGCAGCAATGGGCAACCTCGCGCGTGTGAAGCACTGGTTCGACGAATCCGGCGCGCCTGCGCTCGGCGATCTCGACAACCACTACCCTTACAACGACCCACGCGCCCGGGGACACCTCCACTGGGATCCGCCCACGGCGCAGCAGGTTCTCGATACGGCGCTCGCCTTCTCGGTCATCAACCGTCACTTCGACGTGGCGGACTTCCTCCTCGAGCACGGTGCAAACATCAACACCAACTGGAACTCCCACGAGCCGGCGAGCATCCTGCACCATCTGGTCTTCGAGGACAACTATGAGTCGATGCGATTCCTCATCGACCGCGGCATCGATATGGCCATCAAGGACTACCGCTGGAACAGTACTGCACAGGGTTGGGCGCTCTACGGCAAGAACGACCAGAAGATGGCTCAGTGGCTGGAGCAGGCGGAACGGCAGCGGGAACAACGACGGTTCCAATGACGCGCCGGCTTCTGATCGACTGCGATCAGCGAATCGTCCAATCGGCGAGCACGGCGGTCCAGGGAAACTCCGTATAGAGCAGGATCAGGACGAACACCGCCAGGTAAGCTGCGCGGAGCCACCGATGATTCGGGCGACAGTGCGCCAGGCCCATCGTGGACAGCAGCCAGCCGAACCCGGCCACTGGCGCCAGGGCGTACGTCGCCACGCAGAAGGCGAGCAGCGATGCGTGTCGCGCGAGTTCGAGCCGCGGTGCCGTTGGCAGCAGGAAGAACACCGCGACCAGCGTCTCGATGAGCAGCCCACCCCAGGTTGCCGCCGCGGCGAATACTCGCAAACGCGGCGGCTCGACGAACGGCAGCGGGTCGAGCAGTTCCGCTCCTTCAGGAAGCGGCTCGAGGTACGCGCGGTTTGCCGCCATCTGATCGCGCGAGAGGCCACCAAATACGAGAGCGGCGTCGGCAAAACGGTCATCGGTCAGCAGCGTCACCCGGAAGAAGCGGCCGTCGGTGTAGTCGGGCGACAGCACCGCTTTCCACAGCACGGCCATCGCAAACGACGCGCCGAGCAGCCAGCGACTGCTCCCCGACAGCGTCGCTGCGGAGGCGGCGCTCGAAAGCGCCAGGCCGATCGCAAGACACCAGTAGGCGAGCAGGTATATGTGATTGTCAGAAAGCGGCCAGACGACCACCACGCGTGCGGCGACGAGCGTGGCGACGAGGATCCACGTGAACGGCGCGCGGCGGACGGAACGAAGCGCGAGTGAGAGGCACGCCGTAGCGAGAACGAAAGGCGCGAGCCACCACACGTCGAGTGGCCGCAGCAGCAGGATGATGGCGGTCAGCGTCAGGACGGAGTCGGATACACCGTCGGCGTCAGGGGCGGGGCGGAGCAGGCGTGCCAACACGGTACACGTACTGGCGAAGCAGGCGGGAGGTTGCGGCGAGAGTGTCCGGTGTGTAGTCGATACGCCATGCCTCGATGCGCACGGTCTCGACCGGACGCGCATATCGCCGCTCGCGTGCGACGACGCCCATCGCCAGGCGCGAGAGCTCGTAATCTGCCGGCAGGACCGCCGCACGCCGCGCCGCATCCTCCAGCGAGGGCGCGATGGCGACTTCCTCGGATCGCTCCGGGGCGCTCACGAACACGCGCACCCGACGCCGTCCCCCGTCGTCTGTGGTCGAGAACATGCCGAAGCCGCCGCCCTTCCATGGGCTCAAGGCGGCGGTTCTCGTCAGGATCACCTGCGTGCCCGCGACGAGGAGGAGCAGCCCGACGGGCAGCAGCTCCCCCAGGTTCGGTCGCCTCACTGCAGCACCACCACCTGATACCCGTTCGCCACGCGCGTGTAATAGGTGGCGCCGCACTGCGAGTAGGTCGCGTTGCCCACCCGCACGCTCTGGCAGTTCGCCGGGAGCGCCGTGATGATGGCGCCGGCGGGCGGCGCAACGACCTGATACGAGACAGCGCCGCCGTTCATCACCTTCGTGTAGTAGGCGCTGTCGTGGTAGTAATACGTCGATCCCGACACCACGACCGTGGTTGCGGCGGCCGGCGGTTTCGCGAGCATCGTGCCGACGGCCATGACGGTGCCGACCGCCGCGACCCTTCTCCACGCTTCGTAGCTCTCGTAGCGATTGTCGGAGACCGCCACGCCGCCGTAGCGTCCAACCGCGGCCGCGCCTTCTTCGCCGACCACCACAGCGCCGCGATGGCCGACGGCGCCGCGCTGCACGTCGACCTCCTCGCCAGTTACGACGTTGCCGCGGCGGCCGACTGCGGCGTATCCCTCCTCACCGCTGACGACGGCGCCACGGCGGCCGGCGGCGGCGTAGCCTTCCTCACCCTTAACGGCGGCGCCGCGGGGTCCCGCAGCCGCGGCACGGTCTCCGTCTTTCGCGACGGCGCCGCGGTTTCCAGCGCGCACCTGTGCGTCGATCGCCGCGAGGCCCGCGGTTGCGATCAGCGTGGCGGCGAGCAGGATACCGGGCATTGGCTTGCAGGCTGTCGGATACCTCATGTCGCAGCTCCTTGTTGTCGTTCGACGTAATCCACTAGCTTTCTCCGATGGGCTTTGCCCCTCGGACTCCCCTACACGCGCCCTCGCTCGCCGCTGCGCCGGCTCGCTCCGGTCGCGTGGCTCGCTCGCCGCGGCTCACTCGCTGGCGCCTCTACTTCTTGGGGGCCGGGGCGCCGGGGCGCTCCGACGAATCCGCCGGAACCGTGTGCTTGACCGCGGCGGCGCGCTGCACCATCGCAATGCCCTCATAATCGGCCGGCACACGTGGGACGAAGGTCGCATCGGTGATCGACGGCGCGAGGTTCCACTCGGTGAACGTCACGTCGGTCACGGGCTCGCCGGTCCGACGCTTCTGCACGACCCTGAAGCGCTTCGGGAGAGGCTCGCCCTGCTGCGGCAACCAGAGTTCCCAGTCGGCGCCGACATCCTTGAACGCAAGGTGCACGCAGGGCGTGCCGCCGACCTCGTCGCGCCCGACGTAGCCGCCGGTGGTGCGATCCGAGAGCAGCGCCTTTTCTGATGACGAGTAGAACAGATCGCCCAGCGGCAGCGCCATGTCGTAACGCTCCGCAAGCGCATCGAGCGTGCGATCGATCGTCTCGGGCATCGGCGCCTGCGCGAACACCTTGTGCGGATGCGACGTGATCGTGACCGTCTTGCCGTTGTACCAGGACTCGAGACCGGGTCCGCCGGTCATCTTCGTGTAGAAGCGATCCGGACGTCGCATCGTGTAGACGGCGGTCTGCGATATCGATTCCTTGCTGCCGGTGGCGCGCACCCGGTCACGCGTTTCAGTCGTCGTCACGGTCATGGCGTTGACCGCGGCGAGTCGCGCGCTCATCTGCCGCACGAGCTCGCGGCCACGAGCCAGTCGATCGGCGTCGGTGGACGGCTCTGCACGCCCACAGCCCGTCATGGTGACGGCGGCCAACAGCACCAGGCCAGATCGCGTGAGCATTCCCTGTCGCATTCGTGGTGTCATGAGCTCGGCTCCGGCTGATCGTTCTGATCCGAGTGAGAAGAGGACCGTCGGGTGCAAGTCGTACGCCACGGACTCGAGCGCCAGAGGCGGCGCGACACTTTGTGAATACTGGCGTTCTTCGCGAGTGTCGTGTGCTGCGATCTCGCGCGATGCGCGCACTCACGGCGGACCGTGCGCGGCCACGGTATTCCGTGCGCCAAACGAAATGACGCCCGGCTCAGCAACCGCCCGTCCGCGTGCAGCCCAACTGTCCGCCGTCTGAGGACGACCGGTATGTCGGCTCGCGAAAGGCGCTACTATCTTCCGTCATCGAGATCGCGGTCCTCCGAGCGTCCCTCGCGCGTCGCTCGTGCCCTTCGAACGAATCATGTCGCGTTCGCAGTTCTCGCCTCTGATCCTCTCCGCGATCGCACTCGTGTCTCTCTCGGCCCACGCACATTCGGCTCACAACGTACCGGACGTCACTGCCGGTTCACATCATCTTCGAGGAGGCGGTATGGAACAGGCGAACCGTCCGGCCGGCCGGAATCCTGAGGTCTCACGGCGGACCTTGCGGCTGACGATCAAGAGCTCGACCAGAGGCCTGGAACTGATCGCGGTCGAGCACCTGCCGATGATCACGCCGCCGCAGCCAGGCGAGAGGCCGGAAGCCGGCAAGCACGGCGGGCAATGGTTCGAGTTGCGCGACGGCGATAACCACGTGCTCGCGCATCGGCTCATCGATCGGTCGTTGCTCAACTCCGTCGAAGTTCATTCGCCCGACGGAAAGATCCAGCGCGAGTTCGGCGAGCCGCGCGAGACCACGTTCGAGGTGTTGTTGCCCGACATCGATGACGCGCGGTTCGCGGTACTGATGGGCGATCCCATCACCCCGTCCAGGACCGGCGCCGGGCAGACAGACGCCACGCGCGCGCGTTCCGGCGAGATTGCGCGCTTCGATCTGTCGCAGGTGCGGAAGTGAGCGCGAGCGATGGTTACGTGGTCGGCGTCACCAAGGTGGTCGATCACGGACCCGAAAACTCCAGATGGGACCTCGTCGTCGTTGGCGACGGCTATCGTGCCAGCGAGCTGACGAACTATCACACGCACGTTCAAAACTTCATCAATGCGCTGCGAACCACGCCGCCGTTCAACGAGCTCTTTTGTGGAATCAACGTGCACCGCATCGATGTCGTCTCGACCGACAGCGGCGCCGATGACCCGGGGTGCGGAGGTGGCACCGCGGTCACCGCGAATACGTATTTCGATGCGAAGTTCTGTTCGATGTTCGCAGGCAGTCCGCTGGAGCGGCTCCTCACCGTCGATGACGGTCTCGCACTGTCGGTCGCGAACACCTATGTACCGCTCAAGAACCAGGTCTTGTGCATCGTCAATTCAACGAAATACGGCGGGTCTGGCGGCTCGGTCGCAACCTGTTCGGTCGACCCGCAGGCCAACAAGATCGCCATCCACGAGATCGGCCACAGCGCGTTCGGCCTCGCTGATGAATACGGCGGCAATGGCGCGGGCACGCCCGCCGGAGAACCGGGCCAGCCGAACGTCACCCGCGACACGAACCGCAATACCAACAAGTGGCGGGCATTGATCTCAGCAACGACGCCGATGCCGTCGGCGTGCAACGCATCCTGCACGTCGTCGACGTGCACGCCGCCCGGAACGCCGCCCGCAGCCGGCGCCGTCGGCACGTACGAAGGGGGCATCTACTCGGATTGCAACACCTATCGGCCGCTTCCCGCCTGCTACATGCGGGATTATTCGCCGTTCTGCCCGGTGTGCGCAGGTGTCATTCGCGCGGTGCTGCAGCCGTTCCAGCCTGCGGAGGCGATCACACTGGTCACGCCGAGCATCTCCTTCACCAACGTTCCCTCCGGCATGGGTGGAGTCGGCGTCACCACGCATCGCGCGATCCGGTGGGACGTGGTGACGTGCCGCAATCTCACGTTCCAGATCACGGCAGGTCCGACCGGCGGATTTGGAACTCCGTCCGGAACATCAGTAATGGTCTCCGCCGATCCCATTGTTCCCGCGGCGGCGGCGCGTATCTGGCTGTCGTATACGTCGACGAACCCAGGCGACGTCGCGAGTGGCAGCGTCACCGTCCGATGCGTCGAGACAGGGGAATCCTGGACCATCAACATCAACGCCAACACCGTCGCACGTGTGCGCACGGCGGTCTCTCTCGTGCTCGACCGCTCCGGCAGTATGAACGACGATGCGGGCGACGGCATCACCAAGGTGGTGAAGCTGCGCGAGGCCGCGCACGTGTTCGTCGACGTCATGCTGCCCAATGACGGCATTGGAGTCGTGCGCTTCAACGACACGGCGCAGCGCATCATGGAGGTCGAAGACGCAGGCGTCGCACCCGGCGGAACGGGACGCGCGAACGCCATCGCCCACATCGACAGCAACGAGCTCGACCCATCGGGCGCCACATCGATCGGCGACGGTGTCGTCAACGGCCGGAACATGCTGAACGACGCGCAGACGGCGGCAACACCGGACTATGACGGCACGGCGATGGTAGTGCTGACCGACGGCCAATGGAACACTCCACCGTCTCTGGCGTCTGTGTCGGGCAGCATCAACGCGTCTACCTACGCGGTAGGCCTGGGATTGCCGTCGAACATCAGTGTGCCGGCACTCACGACGCTGTGCCAGGGCCACAACGGCTACCTGCTGATCACAGGTGCGGTCACCCCCGATCAGTCGATGCGGCTGTCGAAATACTTCCTGCAGATTCTCGCCGGCGTCAGCAACGCGCAGATCGCTGCCGATCCGGCGGGAGTTCTCGACTCGAACTCCGAGCACCGCGTCCCCTTCTGGATCTGCGAGGCCGATTTCGGCATGGACCTGATCGTCCTCAGTCCGAATCCCTACGCGATCGACTTCCGACTCGAAGCCCCTGACGGATCGCTGATCGATCCTTCATCGGGGGCCGGTGGGGCCAATGCGCAATTCGTACTGACCAACCGCGTCGCCTATTACCGCTGCGCCCTACCGGTGCTGCCGGCCAACGAGAAAGGCAGCCACACCGGGCGCTGGCATGCACTGCTGCGACTCGCCAAGAAGAATCCGGGTCCTTACATCTACGATCGGCAGATCAGGGCCACTACCCGGGGGCTGGTGCTTCCGTACGAATTCGTGGCTCATACCTACTCGACTCTGACGTTCGCTGCCCACGTTTCGCAGACCAGCTTCGAGCCGGGCGCGGTGGCGGAAGTCTCCGCTTCGCTGCTTGAATATGCCGCATTGCCGGCGGGGCGAGCGGCGGTCTGGGCCGAGGTGCAGAAGCCGGGTGGACCAGCAGTGGACGTGGTCTCCTTGGCTCCAGGCGCAGCGGACCGTTACGTGGCGAGCTATCCGATGCCGGTACCCGGGCTCTACACATTCCGCGTCCGTGCCCGGGGCGAGACGATGTACGGCATGCCGTTCGAGCGCGAACAAACGCTGACGGCTGTAGCCGTTCGAGGTGGTGACCACTGGTCTCCGACCGATCCCCCGCGCGATGTTCTGTGCGACGTGCTCGACTGCATTCGACGCACGAAGGCTATCAGCGGTGAATCGCTTCGACGGATCGAGGCGGTGGGGCTGAACGTCGGAGATCTGTTGAAGTGCCTCGAAAGGGAGTGCCGCCCAGGTCCGGAGAGGGAACTGCAGCGACAGCGCTGAAGGCGAGTCGGAATTGGGAGGATAGGCCGTTGTAACGGTAACCGCCCTTGCGACACATGGAGCTAGAGCGCGGAGGGGCGGAGGCGAAGGCGTGCAGTGCCCGGTATCAGTGGATGATGATCTGCTGGTGGCCCGTCTCGCTGCGGAGGTGAGTGGCGCAACACGTGTCGATCTCAGCTGGTGCGACGCTCAGCACCGTCGAATACGTTGATCGCGCGGCTGCTGTCAGTCGATCGAGAAGAGGGCGAGCGAGTGCTCGGCGAGTACGCGTTTCATCACACGCGCACGATTCCTGGCCCGGGCCGATGGGAATTGCCCTGAGAGGGATCGAGGCCCTCCCGGCGGCTCTCCTGCGTCGCGACGACGACCGTCGCCGCCAAGTCGCCGCTGGCGTTGAGCACGGTCGCGAAAAGGTCCGGGATGGCATCGACCGCAATGAGAATCCCGATGCCTTCGACGGGCAGGCCAATCGAGAGAAACAGCGGCGCGAGCATCAGGAAGGCGCCGCGCGGCACACCCGGCGAGACAAATCCCAGGAAGACGATCGCAAACGCAATCGTCGCGTAGGCGGTGAAGCCCAGCTGCACGTTATAGAACCACGCGACGAAGAGCGCCCCGAACGTCCACGACACGGGCGCCGCGAACTTGAACGTCGAGACCGCCAGAGGGAGAACGAAGCCCGTCACATCCTTCCGCAGGTTCAGCTCCTCTTCCGCGCCGCGCACGAGCGCCGGCAGCGACGCGATCGATGAACTCGAGGAGAACGCGATCAGTTGCGACGGCAGCGCCGCGCGGGCAAAGTCGCGCATCGGCACGCGTGCGACGATCGCGACGACGGGATAGAGGAGCAGGACGAACAGCACACAGGCCAGCGAATACGCCAGGATGTAGAACCCGATCGCACCGACGAGTCCTGCGCCGCCGTGCGCGCCGAGCGGCAGCATCAAGGCGAAGACGCCGATCGGCGCGAGCCAGACGATCCAGCGCACCAGCACCAGCATCGCCTCGCCGAGCGACCGAAAGAAACCGACCAGGGTCTCGCGCGCGCCGGGAGTGCTGCGGGCGGTCGCGAGGGCGAGCAACAGCGTGAACACAACCAGGGGCAGCATCGCGCCATTGGCCGCCGCCGCAACCGGGTTGGTCGGAATCAGTGACGTGAGCCAGCTTGCGAAGCCCACGGTCGTCGCACCCGCGGCCAGCGACGCCGCCGCATCCGCCGCGCCCGGTGGTAATTCCGGCCGCACGGTCACGAAGCGAGAGAGCCAGGAAAAGACGCCGATGCCCAGCGGCAGTGCGAGCATCGTCGCCCCCGACAGCATGGCGACGAACACGACGATCGTGCGGCCACCGATTCGTCCGATCGCTGAAACATCCGAGGCGGAGGCGACACCCGTGATGAGCATCGACACGACCAGCGGGATCACGGTCATCCGGATGGCGTTCACCCAGAGGGTGCCGGCCAGCGCCACGGAATCGGCGGCGGCGATGAGCGTCGCGTTGTGCGACGCGCCGATCAGGAGACCACCCGCCAGGCCGGCGGCGAGGCCGACGAGTACGCGCATGCCGTCTTTCACCAGCGCTCCTACATCATGAGGTCGCCGCCATTGATGTCCAGCGACGCACCCGTGATGTACCCGGCGTTCTCGGATGCGGCAAAACAGATCAAGTCGGCGACTTCGAGTGCCGTGCCAAGGCGGGGGACCGGATAGCTCTTCGCCAGCCGGTCAAGCACGTCGGGGGCGGCATTTTCCCGCGTGAGTTCGCTGTCGATCATGCCAGGACAGACCGCGTTCACCGTGATGCCGTACTGACCAAGCTCCTTGGCGGCCGCGCGCGTGAGCCCGAGCAACCCCGTCTTCGACGTCGTGTAGTGGGCGCCACCGAGGGTGCTGACCATCCGACCAGCCGTGGACGAGATGTTCACGATGCGCCCGTAGCGCTGCTCCTTCATCGCCGGAAGGACCGCCTGGATCAGCCGAAACGGCGCGGTGAGGTTCACTTCGAGCACCTGCCGCCACTCGGCGGCCGAGATGTGTTCGAACCTCGTCGTCAAGGGCAGCGCGGCGTTGTTGATCAGGATGTCGACACGGCCGAAATGATCGAGCGTCTGTTTGACGATCGATTCGGGACCCTCGTCAGCGGAGATGTCGCCGGCAACGCCGAACGCCCGCGGGCCGATACCGCCTGCGACCTCGGCGCTGCGGCTCGCATCCCGCACGTTCACGGCTACGGAAGCGCCGCGTTCGTGCAGACGGGCCGCCGCGGCGCGGCCAAGGCCGCGCGCGGCCCCCGTGACGATCGCCACGCGGCCGGTGAAGTCTCCCGAAGCGGCAGGCGGCGGCACAGGCGGCGAAGTATACGACTATATGGAAAGATGGACACTCCACGGCTGGAGTACGACATCGTTTGCCAGCTCACTTCTCCAGAACAGACTCGTATGAAACTTCAACTCTTTCTGCTCACCGTGATCGCTCTCGTGATCCAGGACGTCGCCTCCGAAGGGAAACGGTGGTGGAGTCACGTCGAATACCTCGCTGACGACGCACTCGAAGGGCGCAACGTCGCTACACCAGGCTTCGAGAAGGCGGTCGCCTACGTCGAGGCGGAATTCAAGAAGATCGGACTTGCGCCAGGAGGGATCGGTGGTTACCAGCAGCCGGTGAACCTCGAATCGCGCACGCTGATCCAGGACAAACTGAAGCTCGCGCTCGTCCGGGACGGCGCCGAAGAGCCCCTGACGTTGCGCGAAGACGCAACCTTGAGCGCGCGCGGCGAGCTCAATGGATCGATCGACGTGCCGATGGTCTTCGTCGGCTACGGCCTGTCGATACCGGAAGCCGAATGGGACGATCTCGCCGGTTTCGATCTGCGCGGCAAGATTGCCGTCTACGTGAACGCTCCCGCGCCGGTGGCCGTGTCCGACAACGTCAGATCACACGTCAGCTCCGCCGGCGAGCGTTGGGCGGTACTGAAGAAAGCCGGCGCGGTGGGGATCGCAACGATTCCGGGTCCGCCGGCATCTCCCAGTACGACACAGGAGCCCGCTTCAACAGCGCCCAGCACGGCTGGCGCAGCCGCACCTCTCCCCCAGCCGACCATCGTCCTCGCCGACGCAGAACTTCAGGACCAGGCTGGGCAGCTCGTGTCGATGACGATCAGCCGGACTGGCGCCGACAAGTTTCTCGCCGGGAGCGGCCAGACATTGGCGCAGCTCCATGCGTTGATTGCCGGGAAGAAGCTGTTGCCGCGGTTTCCGCTCGTTGGCACGCTTCGCGTCGAGGCCGCGGTGAAACGCGAGCCGATTCAATCCCAGAACGTCGTCGGCATCTGCGAAGGATCAGATGCCCGGCTGAAAAATGAGTACGTCGTCATGTCAGCGCACCTCGATCACGTCGGCATCGGCCGCGCCGTCAACGGGGACGCGATTTACAACGGGGCCATGGACGATGCGTCCGGTGTGGCCTCGGTGATCGAGGTCGCGCGGTTGCTGAAGGAGTCGAGCGTCAGTCCGAAACGGTCGGTAGTCTTCGTCGCCGTAACCGCCGAAGAGAAAGGATTGCTCGGCTCGAAGTACTTCGCCGCGCGCCCGACCGTTCCCTTCGACAAGATCGTTGCCGACATCAATCTGGATATGTTCCTTCCGCTCTATCCGCTGAAGGTCATCGAAGTGCAGGGCTTGACGGAATCCTCACTCGGTGAATCCGTACGTGCAGCCGCGAAAGAGGTCGGCGTCGACGTCCAGACGGACCGCGAACCGAACCAGAATCGTTTCATTCGCAGCGACCAGTACAGCTTCATCCGGCGCGGTGTTCCTTCATTGGCATTCAAGTTCGGTTACGAGGCGGGTTCGCAGGAAGAGAAGATCCGTCGTGACTGGGTTCGCGACGTGTACCACAAGCCCAGCGACGATCTGAAGCAGCCGATCGACGTCGAGGCCGCCGCCCGATTCAACCGCGTCATCCTGGCGCTGCTGCAGCGAGTCGCCAACGACGCCGCGCGGCCGCAATGGAACGACACGAGCTTCTTCAAGCGCTTCGCGGCGAGTGCGTCCCATTAGCACCTTCGTCAAAATGCTTCACCGCGGAGAACGCAGAGGGCACAGAGCATCTCTATTTAAAAACCAAAAGAGTTTCTCTGTGCTCTCGGTGCCTCTGGGGTGATCTGTTGGAATGTACGCAGGAGATTCACTACTTGCGCGAGATGAGGACGACGTCGCTTCGATTAATTCCCCTGCCGAGCGACAGCCACTGCCCGTCCGGTGACCACGCGAAACTGAAGATCTTCCACGCGTTGAACCGGGTCACCTGGACCGGCGCCTCTCCGGTGAGCGGCAGCCGCCAGATATTGGAGACGCCGTTCCGGGTGACGACGTAATCGAGGCCGCTCTCATCCGGCGCCCACGCTAGTGCGGTACCGGCGGTCCTGTCGGGCGGGGCGTCGAGGGGGAAGAGCCGCTTCCCATCGGCAGAGGAAATAATGATCCATCGCATTTGTCTCAGACGAACGGGGTGCGCCTTCCATTCGAAGGTTGAGTAATAAATGAGGCGGCCACCGGGTGAGGGGATGGCTTCGAATGTCCCGCCGGGCAGGAGCGGCGACGGCTCGCCTCCCTCGATCGGTATTCGCCAGACGGAGGGCACACCCTCTCTCACCGACGTATACACCACCCACTTTCCGTCAGGGGAACACGCAGGACTCGAGTCGGACGCGCCCCTGGTGAGCATGGAGGCATCGCCGGCGTTCGGCGTCACGCGCCAGATGTTGTTCCCCGGCACGCCCTGGAACACTACGTGGTGGCCGTCGCCGCAGGCAGACACACCTCCGGCAACCTTGTACCCATCGGGTACGGCCAGACCGAACGTGCGGCCGCCTTTGTCCACGCCGTTCAGACGTCCGTTCAAATCGCGGTACACGATCGTGTCGTTGTCTGGCAACCAGCTGTGACGTGCGACGACCGGGTTGCCAGACGTGATCTGCCTCGGCGCGTCCAGCGCCTCCGCGGGCGCAATCCAGAGATCCGACACAAGCGAATTGAGAACGCCTGCGATCGTTCGTCCGTTCGCTGCGACATCGATGCAACAGAGGTCGTACTCGAACAGATCGGACGTCAGGCGTTCAGCAGCGCCACCCGGGTAGGCGATCCGCCAGATGGACCCTCCGGAAAGGCGGCTGAAGCCCCCCTGCCATGATGATGATGGAAACAACCGCCCCGCAGTCTCGGACACGACGGTGACAAGCCCAGACCCGTCGGGCAGCCAGCGGAGCGCACCGATGCGATGGTCCGTCGTGTAGAGCTGGCGGACGCTGCCGCCGTCGACCGGCAGAACGACGATCGCCGATCGGTCGTCCTTGCTCTGATCCGTCGTCGAAGCCGCCACCCACTTTCCGTCCGGTGACCACGCCGGCGCCATGAACGAAAACACGACCGGAGCGTTCTGCGTGGCCAGCGACCGCTGCGTGCCGCCGGCCGCTTCCGCGACGACGATGTGAGTCTGCGCGCCCGCGCCCCGCATGAACGCGAAGTGGCGTCCATCAGGTGCGAAACTGATCGGTGTATCGACATCAACGATGACGGGCGTCTCGGGTCCACCAATGGCGGGAACTCGGAAGAGAGAAAAGCCGCCAGACAGCCCGCCGCGCGCGAAATAGAGGAACTCACCGTCAGGGCTGAATCTCAAATACCCCAGTCTTTGGGGTTGGCTGGCAATGATTTGCGTCTTTCCACCTGTCGCGATCTGTTGTACGGAAAGGCTGTATTCATCCCCCTCGCTCTCCACATAAGCCACAAACCGGCCATCGGGTGAGATGGCCGCGTACGTGGCCCTGCCGGTCTCGGTGATTTTCTGAATCCGGACCGCCGCGGGGTCCAGCCACTTGCCCTCCGTCTGCAGCGTCGTCGGCCCCGAGACGAACACAAGCACGAGAGCGGCGGCGAGGATGCTGCCGAGGACCACGGCAAAGAGGACCCGGGGCTGAGTCCACGGCGAGACGCGCGGCACGCTCTCAATGGTGGTTACTGCCTCCTCTCCAGTAGGGCGGACGTCTGAAGAGATCTCGGTGACCGCCGCGGTGAACCGGTATCCATGCCCCGGCACCGTTGCGATATAGCGTGGGTGCTGCGCGTTTTCCCCCAGTGCCTTGCGGAGAAGGAAGATCTGCTGCGTCAGGTTGCCTTCCTCCACAACTACGTCTGGCCAGATGGCGTGCAGCAGCTCGTCTTTGCTCACCACTCGATCGCGCTTCTCCAGCAAAAGCACCAGGGTATCGAATGCTTTCGCCATCAACGGCACCGGGGCGCCGTCGCTGAGGAGCAGCCGCTTGTCCGGCAGCAGCCTGAACTTGTCGAATTCCCAGCCCGCGCCGGGCGGAGCCTTGAGCATGATTTCAGCCGCGGATTCTACTGCTTTGAGCCATCAACTGCCTCAGTGAGAAGAATTTGAGACCCATATGAGCCGCGCCTGAGGACTTCCTGAGCAGCCGCAGCCGACCTTTGCGTCCGCGGGGGCCACCCCGCCGGGAGGCGCAAATGCGGCAGGGAATGGTGGGCGTGGTGCTCGCGGCTTTGGCGGCCGCGGGTGGGGTGAACCTCGATGCGCAGAGCGCGTCAGGCGCGGTCCGGCCGGAGGACGGCGCCCTCCACACATTGATTGCCGAGGGTGTCGAGCGGTCTCAGACCTTTCGCGACCTGATCACCCTGCTGGATACCACGGACGTCGTGGTCTACGTGCGATTCTCACCGTGCGCGGGCCGGGTTCCGGCGTGCCTGCTGTGGGTATCGCCATCGCCCGGTGCGCGCCGGCTTCTGATCAAACTCGACCGATTTGCCGGCTCCGAGGACTCCCTCACCGCGCTGCTCGCGCATGAACTTCATCACGCCACCGAGGTAGCGTCCTCACCCGAGATTAGAGACCTGGCCTCTTTTCAGAAGGCATTCGAGGAGCGCGGCTGGAAAGGCACGCACGGCTTCGAAACGCAGCAGGCGAAGAACGTCAATCGAAAGGTGCTGACCGAGCTCGCTGCTCAACGCGCCACTGCCAAGGTGCAGCGGAAGGATCCTGGACGCTGACACGACGCCGTACAACAGGTCGTGATCGCCGCGGAGCTCGGAATCGTTTCAGGCCCGCTTACGGAGCACCCAGGTTGTCATGCTGCGCTGGCTCTGCACCACGGTCGTCTTCAGCGGGTCGAGCCATTCGCCGCCCAGGTCTTGTGTGAGCTCGGTCAGCAGCGCTTCGTCCACGAGGTACCACTCACTGCCGTCGGGGAGGCGGTGCCTGCGGCCGTGAATGCGGACGACGTCGCGCTCGATCCCAATCGTGGACGCGAGGCGGCAGAAGAACACGCCGCCGGGCTGCAGCACGCGCCACGTTCCCCGCAGGATCGCATCGAACTGCTCGTCGTCACGCGCGAAGTGCAGCACGGCGCTACTGATCACCGCATCGGCAAAACCGTCGGCAAAGGACATCGCCTCGGCGTGCTCGATGCGCATATTGCTGGCGGGCAGATGCGGCGCGAGCGTGGCCGCGAGCGCCTGCACGGCGCCAATGGCGCGCGAGTCTTCATCGATTGCGAAGACCTCGTAGCCGGATCGCATCAAGTACACCAGATTGCGGCCGCTGCCGCATCCGACGTCGATCACGCGCATGCCAGGTACGATTCGCTGTCGGAGGAGCTGATCGAACAGATAAATGTCGATGTGGCCGAAGCGCTCGATCAGGGGAGTGGCCGCCTCCGCGCGCCCTTTCGAATTCATCAACGAGCAATCATGATATCGAAGAGGAGTGAGCGATCACTCCTGCCGCAGCGCTTGAACGGGATCGAGGAGCATGGCGTGGCGCAGCGGCAGGCAGGCTCCCGCGACCGCACTGATCACTACCACGACACAAACAGTCGCGTACGTCAGCGGATCTGCGATCGGCACACCGAAAAGCAGCGAGCTCATCGCGCGTGACGAGACGGCGGCAGCCACAACGCCGAGAATCACCGCGATCCCCATCAGCCTGGCCACGCGGATGCCTAGCCACCGAATGATGTGTGTTCCGCGAGCTCCGAGTGCCAGGCGAATGCTTATCTCCCGGGCTCGCTCGGCCACATGCTGCGCCAGCGTCGCGTACAAGCCACACACCGCAATGAGTAGCGCGAGTGCCGAAAGCGACGCGAAAAGGACGCTCTGGAAGCGCCACGGCGCTATCTCGCGATCGACGACGGCCAGCATCGGTCGAATCGAATCGACGGCAGCGTCGGGATCGATCTCGCGAATTGCGCTGCGGAGCCCTCCGACGAGAGCGAGCGCCGGACCGGCCGGCCGCACAATGAAGTGCTGAACCGGATCTTCGGATTGGAGATATGGCTTGTACAGCGTCTCGAGCGTTTTCTCCGTGATCCCGCGGTAGCGCGCATCTCCGACAACGCCAACTACCGTCTGCCACTCGCCGCGCGGGCGGTCGTAACTGCCAAACACGCGCTTGCCGATCGGGTCCTGTCCTGGCCACAGCCGGTTCGCGGCGGTCACGCTTACGATGACGACCGCAGGCGCATTCGCATCGTCATGCTCGGAAAACAAACGTCCCTGGAGGAGGGGGATGCCCATCACGCGAAAATACTCCGGCGTCGCCGCTTCTGCATTCAGCGCGGGATGCCTGCGCCAGGCTCCCTGGTCACGCGCGTCTTCACCTTCGAGTACTACGGCGACGCCGGAGCCGATTGCGCCGTATTCGAACGGACGCAGGTAGACACCGGCGACATCGCCCACACCGGCGAGTTGCCGGACGCGTTCGAGCGCCTGACGGTAGAACCGTCTATTCACCTCGGCCTTCTCGTACTTGCGAGAGGGCGCGAAGACGTCGAACGTCACGAGGTCCGCTGGTTCGAACCCAAGCTGAATCTGGCGAACGGTCTGAAAGCTCCGGATGGTCAACATGGCCGCGATCAGAAGGAGGACGGCGAGAGCAGTCTGAGCGACGACGAGCCCGTACCGCACCGGTAGTGTTGTCGTCCGCGCGTCGAGGATGCCCTCCGAGAGGCGCTCGATCCCGGTTCTTCGCAGCACGATCAGCAGCGGAACCAGACCGCAGAGCACAGCGACAGTGACACTGGCAGTGAGCGCATAAATGGCAACCGCGGGTGACTTGATCGTCGCCTCGCTGACCCGTGGCACCCCCTCAGGTGCGAGCAGTGTTGCGGCGCGAACCAGCGCGAGCGCGGACGTCAAGGCGCCGGCGAGCGCGACGGCGGCAAGAGCCGATCCTTCTGCGAGTGCTTGACGCATCAGGTGCGATCGCTCGGCACCGAGCGCTATGCGGATGAACAAACGGCGGCGGTCCCGCGCGAGGCGGGCGAGCAGCAGCGAAATCGCGTTCGCACACGTGAGCGCGAGTACGAGAACGCCGGCAGCTATCAATGTACGAAGCGCCGTCCCTGCCTGACCAAAGAGGTACTCGGGAAGCGGGGTGATGACAGTCGTACGTCCGGTTCCTGGTTCGGCTGTTCGGGTCAGCCGGTCGACGATGAGACCCATGTCTGCCCTGGCCTGCTCGACGCTCACACCGGGTCGGAGGCGTCCGAGGACGTAGAGGATGCCGAGATTACGCTCCTCGAGCATGTCGTACCCCGCGTCCACCGACTGCCGCGCAAGGGTGGGGACAATCGGAATCCAGAACGCAGCGCCGCGCGGGTAATCAAATCCCGCCGGCATGACGCCGATGATCGTGATCGGTGCGATCCCGGCGCCGTCGTCTATGAGCGCGCGAGTACCGATGACACTCTGGCGCGAGCCGAAGTAATCGCGCCAGGTGCTGTAGCTGATGACCGCCACGCGCCCGCTGCCGCGAGTGTCGTCGATGGCGAGGAACGTGCGGCCGACCTCCGCGCGCGCGCCCAGCACGTCGAAGAACGTGCCTGATACGGCGGCAAAAGTAACGGCGACGGGGCCGTCCTGCTGCATCAGCCGCATCGGCCAGTTGATTGATCCCGTTGCGGCCAGCTGTGTGAAGGACGAGTTCTGGGACTGCCAGTCCCTGAAATCGCGGAACGCTACTTCCCAGACCGACGTCGCCTGACCCGGGGAGTGCTCCCACATGACGACAAGCCTGTTCTGGTCGTGAACGGGCAGCGGCCGAAGCAGCACGGTGTAGGCGACGGCGAAGATCGCGATATTCGCGCCGAGCCCGATCGACAGGATTACCGCAGCCGGCACCGCCGTGCCACTATCGCGGCGATAGAAGCGAACCGCTTGAACGATCCACTCGAAGAGCCGGTCTGTGGCAGTTGTCACTTCGGCAGCTCGCCGTCCAATTCGTGAACGATGGTAACCCACCGCATCCCGCCGCGCGGCCGCGGTTCAGTTCGAGTCGTGGAAAGGAGTCTTCGCAGCGGAGCGAAGCTCCGCATCCACTTCACGTCCCACTCGCACGACGACGTCGATCAATGCTCCGATGTCTGCGTCGCTCGTATGAAAATTGACGATGCAGGCGCGCAGCAGGTAACGCTCGCGAACGACTGCGTTGGACACGAACGCTTCCCCTCCGCGCTGCAATCGGTCGAGCAGCTGGCGATTCACCGCATCGAGATGGCGTTCCGCGGCTTCCTGTCCTATCCTCGACCGTAAATCAGACGGCACGTAGCGGAAGGTCGTGATGCTGAGATCCTGAGTGAACAACTCCAGCTCGCCGCAACCACGCACCGCGCTCGCCAGCAATCGTGACAAGCGGATGTCATCCGCGATCATGCTGCGGTATCCGGCGGCGCCGACCTGCCGCAATGCGAGCCACACCTTGAGAGCACGGAATCCGCGCGAATTCTGCGGCCCGTAATCGACGTAGTTGGTTGCGCGCTCGTCGAAGTGGTAGTAGGGCGGATGGTAGGCGAACGCGCCGCGCAACAGCTCGGGCTCGCGCACCAGCGCGCAGCCGGCCTCGAGCGGTGCATAGAGCCACTTGTGCGGATCGACCGCGATCGAGTCGGCTGTCGTCAACGCGCGGAGATCGTCGGGCGCCTCGGGGAGCGCAGCGGCAAAGCCACCGTAGGCGCCATCGACGTGGAACCAGACGTCGTGCTCGGCGCACACTGCGCCGATGCTCCTCAGAGGATCGATCGCGCCGGTGCTCACCGACCCCGCGGTGCCAACCACCATGCACGGCACGTCGCCCGCGGCCTTATCGGCTTCTATCTGTTGCCGCAACGCCGACACGTTCATGCGCAGATTGCCGTCGGTGGGAATCCACCGGATCGATGCGGTCCCAAGGCCGCCCATGTCGGCGGCCTTCTGGATCCAGGTGTGCGTTTCGGCCGACCCGTACACACGAAGCCGCTGGCCCGCGATTCCGCTGACGCCGCGCTCGCGTACGTCCCAACCAGCTTTGGCGGCGCGGGCGGCGAGGAAGCAGACGATGTTCGCCATGTTGCCGCCACTCACGAGGAGCCCTCCGCACTCGGTCGGATAGCCGACGAGCTCGGCGATCCACCGTACGGTCTGCGCCTCGACTTCCGTCGCAGCGGGTGAGAGTGTCCAGGCGCCGGCGTTGGCGTTCACGGCGGCAGCAAGGAAGTCACCCAGCACGCCGATCGGCGCCGGCGACGCCGTGATGTACCCGAAGAAGCGCGGGTGGGCGTTGAAGAGCGAGTGCTCGAACAGTAATCGTGCGGTCCGCTCCAGCAGCAGCCCGGGATCCATCCCTGCTTCGGGAAGCGGTCCGGATAAGTCGAGCGCCTCTCGCACGGCGGACGGCGGTTCGTCGCGCGTGACAGGGCCATGCGGTACCGCCTCCAGATATTGCGCGAGCTGCTCCACCAGACGATGACCGAGCGCACGGAACGTCGCGGCGTCCATCGCAAGCGGCGCATCGCGCGCGGATTCGAGCTGTCCTGTGACCGCGTCGCTCATCAGTGCCTCAACCCTTCGAAGAGATCCGTCTCGCGCGCTCGCCCGCCGTTTACGGTGCTGAACGCGCGATAAAAGGACTGCCGGCCCCACAACATGCGATGGTGCTCCGGTGACAAATCCTTCAGGTGTTCGTACGCCGTGAGTTGCGACTCGTGACACGAGACCGCCCGCCAGACGGTGGACCATGCCTCGCTCGTATCGATGGTGGTGGTGATCGCCCAGTCCGGCCATGGCGTCGCGCGCCGTTCGAGGCCATCGACCGTGGAGGACAGCGTCCGGACCGCTGATTGGTACGCGGCCCACGTGGATGCCGGCCAGGCAAGGTAATAGAGTTTTGACACGGAGTGCGGCGGCAGCTCCTCCCCTCCGTCGCCCGCGACGAAGGCACTGCTCGCGGCAGAGACGATCGCCGCCGTGGCGAATTGAGAAATCGCGATGTGATCCGGATGGCCGTAGGCGCCGTCGGGTCCAAACGTCACGACGACATCAGGACGAGTGCGCCGTAACGCCGCGACCAGACGACCAACCGCCTCACGCGGATCCGCATCGTCGAGATGCTGATCCGGGTAGTCGAGCAGCGCCACCTCGCGGATGCCGAGCTCGTTTGCGGCGCGGCGCAGCTCTGTTTCACGAATGTTCCCGAGCATCAGCGGGCCGGGATGGCGATGATCACCCGACGCGTGGCCGTGATAACGGCCCCCATCACCGCGCGTCGCGGTTACCAGAAAGACTTCCACGCCTTCGGATGCGTACTTCGCGAGCGTGCCGCCCACGCCGAGCGATTCGTCATCAGGATGCGCGAGCACCGCCATCAGCCTTCGCGCCGGTTGTGAACTCATCTCGAGCTCCCGCTCATTTCGTGACTACAACCTCAAGATACGCTGCCAGCGCCGCGCGGACGGGACGTGCGGCCGCGAACGTCAGGTTTCCACCCGACGGAGCATCGTGCGTGCGGCGACGAGATCGGCCGTGCCGAGCCCCTCGGTGAACCAACCGTAGACGGGCTCCATCAGTTCGCGGGCCTCTGCCACACGGCCTGCGTCGGCCATCAACTGTGCCCATCCAGTCGCCGCGCGCAGCTCGAAGGCGCGCGCCTGCTGGCGGCGCGCGGTCTCCACGGCCGCGGCAAAACTGGACTCCGCGGCGGCATCCCCGTCGACGACGCGCAGCAGCTCCGCCTTCGCGCGGTGCAGTTCCGCCAGATAGCCGTTCTCGCCGGCTCGCTCCGCATGCGCGAACCCTTCCTCGATCGTGCACATCGCGTCTTCCGGTCGTCCGCCGAGGCGCTGAAGGTCCGCCAGTGTGGCCAGGAAAGCGCTTCGAACGAGGCCGGCGCCGATCGACTGCTGCACGGCGAGGCTGTCGGCGAGCTGATCGATTCCCTCGTCGATACGACCGAGCGCCGCGAGAGCGGCTCCCTGGAACGCGCGGCTCCATTCTCTCTCCTGCGGCAAACCGTACTCGCGACAGAGCGCAATCACCTCGTCGCCGATCGCGAGCGCGTCGGATGCCTCGCCGCGAACCAGCTGCACGCCCTGTGTGACGAGGAGCGCGAACACGAGCGTCATCGGCTGCCGTTGCGAGCGGGCGATCTCCAGCGTCTCGCGCGCGCGCGCCGCCGCACGATCGGCGTAGCCCAGGATCCAGAGAGGGCGGCTCGACATGGCGCGGCCGATCATCCCGGGGTCGAGGCCGTACATCGCCGTGTACGCCGGGTGCTGAGCCGGATCGTGCAGAGCACGTGCGCCATCGAGCACGCGGCTGGAGTCGGAGAAGCTGCCCTCGAACTCGAGACAGACGCCGAGAAGGTGATGAGCCCCCATGCGCAATGCCGGGTTCCCGGACTTGTCCGCTTCGGCCATCAGGTGGTCGGCACGGCGGCGGAACTGACGCACATCTCCTTTGATCGCGTGGAAGAGCGCGATGGCCCAGAGAACCGGGAACAGCTCCGGCGCATCGCCGAGCTCGTAGCACAACTCACGTGCGCGCGCAAAGACCGGTTCGATCTCGGGGCTCGCCCACCCCTTCGTCATCCGCAGCGCGAGGCCGCGCGCCATCTGCAATCCGAGCTCGTGTCGCGACCGTTCCGGTCCTGGAGCCATGCGGCGAAGGGCCGCCAGACCGAGGTCGGCAAGCGACACCGCCTCATGGAACGCAAACAATCCGATCGCGTGCCTGGCGCTCTCGAGGTAGTACTTCGCGCTGGTGGCGAAATCGCGTGCCGCTTCAAAAAGCGCGCCGAGCCGGCCAGCGATCGGGGCGAATTCGCCGCCATAGTGCGCCACCAGCGCCTGTGCGACGCGTCCGCTGAGCGCCGCGCGCCGCGTCGGCTGCAGGAGACCGTAGAGCGAGTTCTGGTACAGCACGTGGATGAACTGATACCGAAGCGACAGCGCCAGGTCGGGGAATTCATGCTCGGCGAGCCGCCTGACGAACACGTGCACGTGTTCGAGCGCATCGAGCCGCTCTTCAACGTCGACCGGATCCATCGCCAGCGCTTCGCCGACGATGGCGGAATCGAACTCGTGGCCCTGGACGCTCGCGGCCAGCATGATCTTCCGATCGACCTCTCCGAGCCGCTCGATCTTTCTCGCGATCATGCTGCGGATCGAGACCGGCAGCTCCTTGAGCGCCTCGGATTCCGGCCGCGTCAGTACCCAGGTGCCGTCGGCCTGCTCCGCGAGCGTGCCGGAGTCGCGCAGGTCACGCACCACATCAGCCATGAAGAGCGGACTACCCTCCGTCTTCTGATGGATCAACCGCGCGAGCGTGGGAGGAAACCTGTGCTGGGGAAAGGTCATGCTCAGGTAGCGGTCCACGTCCTCCAGCCCGAGAAACGACAACGACACTTCGGCCAGCGCACCATGCGCGGCAAGGTCGCCACGGATATCGAGGAACGGATGCCGCGTCAGTGTCATATCCGCGGGCCGATAGGTGGCCAGCAGCAGCAGCCGCATCTGGTCGAAACGGCCGGCGAGATAGTTGAGCATGTCGACAGTGGAGACGTCGGCCCAATGAAGGTCGTCGAGAAAGAGCACGAACGGCCGGTGCCGCGACGCATCCTGCAGCAGCGACCCGAACTCGCGCTTCATCCGCTCCTGCGAGGGGGCGGGCGCCTCCACGCGCACGCGCGACACTGAATCGTGGCTGACCGCGGCATGTGCCACCTGCACGTACCACGTCGGCGCGACGGTCTTGATCAGGCTGTGAATGGCGGTCCCCGATGACCCGTGCAGCAGGCTGTCCAGTGCCTCGAGCAGCGGGAGGTATGCCTCGGCGCCGGCCAGTCGCTCGGAACACCGGCCGCGAACGACGATCGGACGATCCTGCCGCTGGCCAAGCTCCGTCAGAAAGTCCTCGACGAGAGCCGTCTTGCCGATGCCGGGTTCGCCGAGGAGCGTCAGCATGCGGCCGCGTCCGTCGAGCACCTGCTCGTAGACTCTTCGCATCTCCGCTCGTTCCCGCTCTCGTCCGACGGTGCGGCCCTGGGAGAACGCGCGCGCGCGGCGAAGCGCGTCCTCCGAGGGCTCACCCGAGATCAGACGCCCCAGCTCCTCCTCGACTTCAGCCGCGGTGGGACGCCACGCCGCGTCCTTGGCCAGCATGCGATGAACGAGCGTCTCGAGACCCGGAGGCACGGACGAATGGAGGTGCGATAACAGGACCGGTTCCTCGACGATGATCGCAGCCAGAACGGCGGCAGGAGTGGCGCCGGCGAACGGGCGGCGCCCAGCGATCATTTCGTACATCGTCACGCCGAGCGCAAACACGTCCGCGGGCGGATCGGCCGGTGCGCCGCGCGCCTGCTCCGGGGACATGTACGCGGTGGTCCCGAGGATGACGCTGCCGGTCGTCTGCTCGTCACCGCCGGTGGTCGTGGTGCTGATCGCGGCGTCGTTCACACGGGCGAGACCGAAGTCGAGGACCTTGACGTAGCCGTCGGCCCGCAGCATCACGTTCTCGGGCTTGATGTCACGATGGACGATGCCGGCGGCGTGAGCGGCGACCAGCGCACGCGCCGCCTGCCGGCCGATGTCGAGCGCGGCGGGCAGCGGCACGCCGCGGGTCATCTCGGAGCGCAGCGTGGCGCCGGTGATGAATTCCTGCACGATGTAATGTCGCCCGTCCGCTGTTTCGCCGATATCGTGCACGACGACGATGTTCGGGTGATTCAGCGCCGAGGCCGCACGCGCCTCGCGCAGAAATCGGCGAACCGCTGCGCCCGCCTCGCCTCCGCTGTGGCGCATCATCATCTTGATCGCGACGACGCGCTGGAGCCGGGTGTCGAAGGCGCGGAACACCTCACCCATGCCGCCATGTCCGATCGACTCGTCGAGGCGATAGTGCTGGATAGTGATAGGGGCCACGCGGAGTGCGAGCATTATAATCACGCGCTCAGGACGTTCATTGACCACGGCCCCGCACGATCTCGGCGATCGCGAGCAGGACATGCACCCGCCGCCCCGGCCGACACGTGCCATGCGGCTGGCGGCAACGGCGGCGGCGGCCACGTTGGTGCCCGCTGGCAAGCTGCTGATCGCTCTCGGCCTGCGGCACGCGCACGAAGGGTGGCGCCGTACGGTCGGGATCCTGCTTCGAGGCGAGTCGACGCGCTTCGCCCTCTCGGCCTTCGCGCTGCGCTTACCGCAGCCGCACGCCAGTGGCGATTCCACGCTGCAGATGACGACCGCAGAAGGGCTCCTCTCATTTCTTGCCGGGGAGCCAGACGCTCACTTCGCGCTCCAATGGCGGCGGCCGGTGACGCTGCGCCGCAGAGTTGGGCACGTGGATCTCGTCGTCCTGTCGTTCAGCCCCGATGGAGCGCTCGAGTCGCTGATCGCGCTGCTCGGCAACGGTGGACCTGCCGCACCGGCCGACGCCGTCCGCGGGCGCGTACACGCGGCGATCGTCGCCGCGTACAACCGCACGATCCGGCACCCGGAGGCGGTGCGCGCGCGGCGGCTGCGCGCAGCTCTTCGGGCCGTGATCGAAGATGGTGACGCCGCAGGCGAGGACGCTCTTCGGTATGCGGACCGCCTCCTCGCAGCCTCATGCCTCTCGTTCGAAGAGCTGAACGCGGACAGCGAAGCCCGCTTCCGCCCGCCGGCGTTTGCGGCTCGCCGACCGCTGGGTGTCGGCTATCTCTCTTGGATCGCCAGGACGGATGCGGCCCGGGGTTCGGTCGATCTCTGGGTGAGCGCGCATCATGTCGGGCTCGACGGAGTACCGCTTCAGGATCTGCTGAACCGCCTCGAGCGACGCTGGGGCGTTGTCGAAGCGATCGCCTTCCCGGAGGCGACGCGCGGGAGTGCGTATCATGGGCCCGAACCCTGTCACGCAACCGGCGAACGGCGCGTGGATCACCTGATCACGTTCGTCGATCTCTCGCCAGTGATGGTTCTGCGGCGTCACTTGAACGCGCGTCACGCGAGCCGGACGGGCGGAGAGATCACGCTCGCGGCGGTGCTCGGCTGGCTTCTCAGCCAGGAGCACGAGTTCGAGGGAGTCCGCATCGCGTCGACCGTGGACGTTCGCGCGTCTTCGGGGTACGAACGGGACGTCGACGTTGTCTCACTCCGTGCGGCCGATTACGGCACCGGCACGGATCCCTGGAGTGGGTTCGTGGAATATGCGCGCGAGTTCAACCGGCTGATCGCGGCGGCGCGCGTCCGCGCCAGCCCCGTTCGCGCCGGCATGCAGACCGCCGGACTCATTCCAGCGTGGGCGCACGCGACGCTGGTCCGTGCGAACCCGGCTTCGCTCGACGAGACGTTTGGAACCCTGTGCGTGACCATCGTCCGCGATGCCCGGGTCTTCGTTGCGCCGATGACCGACATCGGCCTGCGGCACGGATTCTTCGCGATCGGCAACATCGCGCTTCCCACCGCGTCAGGCGCTCGCGTCGCCTGCGTGTCGATCAAAGGGGAGGCAGGCTGTATCGCGGGGTATCCGAACATTCTTCAGCGGGTCATCCGACGCGCGGAGGTAGCCGCCCGCGCACAGGTGTGATCGGGAATCACACTATGACTGCGCTATCTTATTGATTACAAAAGGTTTGTTCGTGGGATCAATCCTTGCTCTCGACGAGGCCATGCGTACACTTGGCCTCCTCATCACGCTGCTCGCGGTGTCGCCGCAGATGGCCGCAGAGCAAAAGCCCGCCGTGCCCGAAGGCACGAGCATCACGTCGGCGCAGGTGACAGGGTTCGATATCGACCGCCTGAGTCCCGGCCTTCGCGCGGAAATTCTCAGTCTGGCCGGCACCCCGCTGAAACAGCAGCGCCTCGACGAACTCGCGGCACGCATCGAGGCCGAGCGGCCGCACCACGTCGCTGCGGTTCGTACCGTCATGGATGTCGGCGGCGAAGCGCGCGTATTCTTCGTCGTCGGACGTCAAGACCAGGCCGAGCGCGACGACAACATCAACGCTCGCTACACGGTCGAGCGGGCCGAAATCACTGGCGTGCGCGACGAGGAGCTGACGCAGGCGCTGCGCGACGCGTTGAGCGCCGTCATCGGCAAGCGTCTGGATTCTCCCGAGGCCGATCGTCTGCGGGAGCGCATCGAACACGACCTCTCGGGCTACGACGTATCGCGAAGGATCAGGCGGGGCAGCGAAGCGGGGCGCATCCGCCTCCTCTACGAAGCGCGCAAACGGGAGCCGCCGGCGTGGCTCGACTTCGAGCCGCTGCGGCCGGGCGTGGTCTTCCATTCCGAGCAGGGTTGGGGGAGCTACCTCGATCTCGCTCTCGGGACCCGCAACGTCCGCGTCACGCCAATCGCAGCGATCGACAATTCCGATGATCTCGTCGAGGAGTACTCGGGCTACGGTGTGCGCGTCGAAGCCCGAAGGCTCGGCACACGCCGACTCGGTGCGAGCTTCGAGTGGACGCGCTTCGAGCAGGACTGGGAGTTCGCCACACTCGACGCGCTTGCGATCCGTCCTGACGTTGCGGCGCTGTACGACACGCGATCGACGATCACGCCGCTGGTGAAGTTCGCCTTCACCCCGGACCTCAGTGTTGCCGCAGGAGTGAGCATTTCGGAGCTGGAGCCGCCATCTCCGGCCACCGCTTCACAGAGCGCCAACGCATTCGTCGCTTCCATCGGCTACGACCACCGGTGGGACGCCGCGTCGGATGCGACGCACCGACTCGGTACGGCATTCGCCATTCGCGCCGGGTCCCACGAGCTCGAAAGCGACTTGTCGTACCGGAAATATCTCGGGCAGGGCACGTACCAATTCGACTTCGGGCACCATCACGTGCAGGCGACAGGCATGGCCGGAGGGATCACCGGGCAGGCGCCGCTGTTCGAACGGTTCACGCTCGGCGACTCCAGGACGCTCCGCGGCTGGAACAAGTACGACATCGCCCCGCTGGGGGGCGACCGGCTGATCTACTCGTCGGTCGAGTATCGATACAGAGGACTCGCCCTGTTCTTCGACGCGGGCTCTGTCTGGGATACGGCCGACCAGCGACGCTTCCGCTTATCGACAGGGTTCGGCTTGCATGCCGGGCCGGCCTTTCTCGTCGTCGGCTTCCCGCTGAATACCGACCACGTTACCGCAATCACCGCGCTGGGGCTGCGAGTCCCCGGCCTGGGAGCTCGCTGGTAGTGGCGTCCGGTCCGTTCGCGTTCGCTCTGCTCGTCCTGCTCGCCTGGCCGGTCTCGCAGTCGTCCGCGCAATCATTGACAATCGACACCACCGGCGCGTCGCTGAAGATTCGTGCTCAGGGCTTCAGCTTTCTCGAGGGAGATCCGCTCGCTCGACTGAAGGACGGTCGATCCGTCCGCGTCGAGCTCACCGCGCAGGTACTGCCTGCGCCCGGAAAGCCGGTGGCGGCGGCGACGCGACGGATCTTCGCGTTGAGCTACGATCTCTGGGAGGAACGATTCGCCGTGACGACGGTGGAGAAGCGCTCCCAATCCATTACGCATCTCGCGCTGCCGGCCGCAGAGGCGTGGTGCATCGATCAGCTCGCCATTCCGCTGAACGCGCTGGGCACGCTCCGCAGCGGCCAGCCTTTCTGGATCCGGCTCGAGTACCGCATTCTCGATACGGAGAGCACGCCGGACGCCGGGGAGTCGGGATTCACGCTGCAGACGCTCATCGACCTGTTGAGTCGTGTGCGCAAAAACGATCCGGCGCCGCAGGCAATCGATGCCGGCCCGTTCACGGTGCGGCCGGGCGGCGCGTCATCGTCGCAATGAGTCTTCGCAGCCGTCTGATCGTCGCCTTTCTCGCATCGACACTGCTGCCGCTCGCCGCAACCGTCTGGATCACGACATCGCTCCTCGATCACAGCCTCAGTTATGCGACGACCGGGGAGCTCGATCGGCTCTCGCGTGCACTCGAGGCGACGGCGAAACAGTTGTACCAACGCGAACGGGACGCACTGAAGGAGTCAGCGCTCGCCGGCCGCACTCAACCGACAACCTACGCCGCGGCGGACGTGAGCCGATGGCCGGAGCACGTCCGTTCGTTCTGGGAGAGTGGGGAGCCAGAGCGTTTCGGTGTGTCAGGCACCAACGGTGAACGCGTGGACTACCTGCGACGTGTCGATGATCGTGATGGTGAGTCCGCCAGCGTTCAGGTCTTCAGCCGTGATCTCGGCGGCGTCAGCATGGAACAGTTGTCGACGCAGGTCCGAGAGACGCGGCGGCTGGTGAACGCGATGGATGCACGCGACCTGCGACGCGGGTTCACGCTGACGCTGCTGGTGCTGCTCGGTGCGGCGTGGATCATCTCGCTGCTGCCATTGCTTCTGATCGCGCACCGGATGAGCCGGCCGATCGAGGGGCTCACGGCAGCACTCACCGATTTCGCAGCCGGCAACTGGTCGCGCAGGCTCGAGACCGGCGCCGCCCCTGGCGCTGCGCCACGCGACGAAGTGGGCCGGGCCGTCGAGGCCTTCAACCACATGGCGAATCAACTCGAGGAGAACCGCGAACGGCTCGTTCACCTGACGCGTATGGCGACGTGGCAGTCGCTGGCGCGGAAGACCGCCCACGAGCTCAAGAACTCGTTGACACCGATCCGTTTGACGGTCGAGGAAATGCAGGCTCGTCACCCCGCCGCCGAGCGGGGATTCATGGACCAGGCGGTCCAGATCGTCGTCAGCGAGATCGAGTCGCTCGAGCGACGCGTGCGGGCGTTCTCGGAGTTTGCCCGCGAGCCGGTCGTGCGTCCGGAAGATCTCGATATAAACGCGGTGGTAAAGGAGCGAGTCGCGCTGCTGCGGCGAGTGCATCCGGAGGTGACCTATGACCTCCGTCTCGGTGGTGACGGCCCGCGGGCGCACGCGCCGCTGGACCTGGTAAACGGGATACTGATGAATCTTTTGCAGAATGCCGCCGAGGCCGCCGGGCGGGGCGGTTCGATCGTCGTTCACACGCGAGGCGAAAAGGAACGTGTACTGATCGACGTCCACGATTCAGGCCCAGGCTTGAGCGACGAGGTGTCCGCATCGTTGTTCGAACCGACGATCACCTTCAAGAAGGACGGCATGGGGCTCGGCCTCTCGATCGCCAAGAAGAATGCCCTGCTGTCCGGCGGTGATATCGCGCTGATTCCCGGCGAGCTCGGTGGCGCTGCGTTCAGGGTATCGCTGCCGTCATGACACGCAGACGTCACATCGTCGTTGTCGACGACGAGGCGAACATCGGCCGTTCGCTTCGTTTGATCCTGGAGGGCGCGGGCTATCGCGTCACCGTATTCGAGTCAGCCGCGGCATTCACCGCGGCAAGAAGCCAGGCAGCCGCCGACGTCTACATGCTCGACGTGCGGCTGCCCGACGGCAACGGCCTCGACTTGCTCCGGTCCATCCGCCAGTCGGACGAGAAAGCACCTGCCGTGATGATCTCGGGCCATGGCACGGTGGCCGACGCGGTCGAAGCGACCCGGATCGGCGCCTTCGATTTTCTCGAGAAACCGCTCGGACGCGATCGGGTTCTCCTCGTCATCAAGAACGCGCTCGAATGGTTCAACCTGCAGCGCGAGAACCAGCGATTCCGCGAACTGGTCGGAGACGCGCCGAAGATGATCGGGGCGTCGCCTGCGTTCCAGCAAGCCGTGCGGCAGGCCACGCAAGTCGCGCGGTCGGATGTCACGGTGCTGCTGTCGGGCGAGTCGGGCACAGGCAAGGAGCTGCTGGCCGCCCACATCCACCGCGAAAGTCCGTTCGCCGCAGGCCCGTTCGTGAAAGTCAACTGCGCCGCGATCCCCAACGAATTGATCGAGAGCGAACTGTTTGGCCACGAAAAGGGAGCCTTCACCGGCGCGGTTGCGCTGAGGCGCGGCAAGTTCGAGCTGGCCGACGGCGGCACCATCTTTCTCGATGAAGTCGGGGACCTGCACGAAGCGTCGCAGGCCAAGCTGTTGAGAGTCCTTCAGGACGGTGAGTTGCAACGAGTCGGCGGCGAGGCGACGATCAAAGTGGCGGCAAGAGTCGTGTCGGCAACGAACCGGCGGCTCGACGAGCTCGTGTCGGCGGGCAGGTTCCGGGAGGATCTGTACTACCGGCTGAGTGTCGTCCCCATCCGGGTGCCGGCGCTGCGCGAGCGGCTGCAGGACATCGACGAGCTCGTGCCGTACTTCCTCTCCGAGTTCTGCGTTCGAAACAATTTCCGGCCGCGTACTGTGGATGCGCACGCGGTCGGGCTCCTCCACCGCTACCGTTGGCCCGGCAACGTGCGCGAGCTGCGGAATGTCGTCGAGCGCATGGCGATCCTCACACCTGGCGAGCAGATCACCGCGGACGCCATCCCGCTGGAAGTACGAGCGGAACCGGTGGCGCGTCCGGTGGCGGGGCTGCAGGAAGTCCGCGACTCGGCGGAGCGCGAGCGGATCCAGCAGGCGCTCGATCAGACCGACGGCAACGTGGCGGCGGCGGCCCGGCTGCTCGATACTGAACGGACGGCGCTCCACAAGCGGATCCGCGCGCTCGGTCTCAAGCGGAGATAGCGTCGAGGGAGCAGCCGCGGCAGTGTCATGGTTAGATAACAGGTATGAGGAGCGACGGCGGACGCTCTGTGCGGAGCAACGGCGGACCTGGCGCGATCGGTGATGAGGGAAAGCCGGACGCCGCGGTCGAGTTCGACGCCGTGTCGTTCGCATTCGACGAGCACGTCATTCTCCGCGACCTCACCTTCGCCGTCGCGAAGGGCACGATGACGATCGTCCTCGGCCAGAGCGGGGTCGGAAAGTCCGTCACGCTGAAACTGATACTCGGCCTTCTACGCCCCGACGGCGGCGCCATCCATGTGAACGGCGAGCGCGTGGACACCATGAGCGAGCCCGAGCTCAATCGCGTCCGCGGTCATATCGGAATGGTGTTTCAGGAGCTCGCCCTGTTCGACTCGCTGACGGTCGCGGAGAACGTCGGATACCGGCTCTCCGAAGAGATGCGCCTGCCGGAAGAAGAAGTCCGCGCGCGGGTCGAAGACGTGCTCGGCTTCATCGGGCTCGGCGAGTTCAGCGATCGGATGCCCTCCGAGCTTTCCGGCGGCCAGCGGCGGCGAGTCGCCATAGCGCGCGCGATGGCGCCAAGACCCAGCCTCATCCTCTTCGATGACCCGACGACAGGGCTGGACCCGATCATCGCATCGACGGTCAACGACGAGATCGTCAAGCTGAGGGATCTGGAACACGTCACGTCGATTTTCGTCACGCAGCAGATCCGCGACGCCTTTTACATCGCGACACATCACGCTGTACGTAAGGACGGCGGGATCGAGATCACCGATGCGCAGGAAGGAGACGTTGCCCGCGCAGAGTTCATGCTGCTCCACGACGCGCGGATCCATTTTCGCGGCACGGCCGACGAACTGATGGCGTCACAGGACGAGTACGTACGCGAATTCCTGTATATGACCCTTCCGCCCTGGTGAGCACGAGCGGCGTGAACGCTCGTTCGCGCTAGTGTTCGCAATCTCACCACGGAGGCCCAGAGTGCACAGAGAAATTCCTCGGTTTTTAGTTAGAAATCTCTGCGTTCTCCGTGTTCTCGGTGGTGAAGAATTTGACGGCCGCCGCTATTGGGCACTCGGTTGGCAAACCGCACTCGGTGGCAAACCCGGTTCGACCGCGGGCGCCGATAGGATCGAACGGAAGAGTCGGCTGCGCGATTTTCCGCAACGGAAAGCGCTGACGCGTTTCGTCGATGAGATGAAGCCTTTCCGCACTCGGTCCCGGCTGAATTCGCATATTCTCGTCGGAACACTCATTGCGAGTCGTCGGGCTCTTGGTGCGAGAACCTTTCACCTGGAGGAGAGATCATGTCGAAGGCGGTATGCCTTGCTCTCGGAATCACGTTCCTCGTCGCCTGCTCATCCGATAAACAGGCACCAACAATGCCGCTGTCGGTGCCCATCGTCACGCAGGACCTGCATGGCCCGGCAGCCGCCGACGCGGCCAACGGCGGCAACTTCGGCACACCGGTCAGTGCCGACGAAGAAGTGATGCCGGCCGGTGTCGTCAACACGTCGCGCGCACGCGGCAATGCCATCTTCCAACTCAGCGCCGACGGTTCTGAGCTTTCCTACAAGCTGATCGTCGCGAACATCGAGAACGTGTTCCAGGCCCACATCCATCGCGCCCCGGTCGGGGTGAACGGCCCCATCGTCGTCTGGCTCTACCCCTCGACGGCGCCGGTCCCCGGGCCATTCGGTGCCGGGCGCATCGACGGCGTGATCGCCGAAGGCACGATCCGCGCGGCAAACCTGATCGGCCCGCTGCAGGGACAGCCACTCTCCGCACTGGTCGACTTGCTGACCAGCGGCAACGCGTACGTCAACGCACACACCAACGACGGCGTCGGCGCGATCAACACTGGACCTGGTGACTTTCCCGGTGGTGAGGTCCGCGGCCAGGTCGAGCACCGCGGCCACTGAACCAGCGCGTGCACGTCCGCGCGCTGCGCCGTGGCGACCATCACTTCTGAACAGAGTGGTGGCCGCCACTAGCGCATCAACCCTGCCAGCTCCTTCACGAATTTGGCCGCCACTCGCGCCGTGAGATCCCGGTAATCATTCCGCGGGTTGTACTCGACGACGTCAGCGCCCACGACTTCGGTGGAGAGCGCCGCGAGTACTTCGAGCACGTCGCGCACGGTCAGGCCACCGGGTTCCGGGTGCGACAGGCCCGGCGCGAGCATCGGTTCGAGGACGTCGAGATCCAGGGACACGTACACCGGCTCCCGCACCCCACTCACAACGCGGATGACGTCACGCCACCTCTCCGGACCGAAGATTTCGGTCCCGAATTTCGCCGACTGCTCTCGCTGATGCGGTGTGAGCGTCCGGATGCCCACCTGAATGAGGCGCGCGGCAAGATGCTCCTCCATGACCCGCGCGAACGGACACGCGTGCGAATGGCGGTCGCCGTCGAAGCTGTCGTAGAGATCTCCGTGCGCATCGAAGTGCAGCACGGTCAGGCCGGCTGAACGCTCCCGGAACGCGCACAAGATCGGATAGGTAATCGAGTGGTCACCGCCGAGCGCCAGCGGCTTGCTCGCCTGCGCGAGGATGTTGCGCATCCCGTGCTCGATCTCGCGCCGCGCGCCTTCGGCAGCCGCGGGCAGGCTGAGATCGCCGGCGTCCACCAGTACGGCAGGGGAAGAGAGATCGTCTCCGCGCTCGTTGAACGCATTGCTGGACGCCGAGCGCAGGGCCGCGCGGATCAGGGGCGGCGCCTCCGCGGCCCCGCGCTCGAATGACGACGATCCGTCCCAGGGGATCCCGATGAGCGTGATCATGAAACAGTTCGCTCTGTAGATAGCGTC
Organism: Vicinamibacterales bacterium; assembly: GCA_035537955.1. Taxonomy (GTDB): domain Bacteria; phylum Acidobacteriota; class Vicinamibacteria; order Vicinamibacterales; family 2-12-FULL-66-21; genus JACDCA01. Next base: position 40,744 of record DATLLF010000266.1, read on the forward strand.
TTGTCAGCGACAGTATCCGCTGAAAGTACGTCCATGAGCGTTGCGTGCGTTCGCACTCAATGGAAATGCTCGAGGAGCATGACTTCACTGGATTGGTACGTGCGGTTCGAGTACAGCACCGTACGGCGATCCTTCGAGACCGTCAGGCCACCGACCCAGTCCTCGATCGTGCCGGGCAGCGTTCCGAGCTCGACACTCCGGCTGCGCGCGAACTCGAAGAACCTGAAGCGATGGATGAGAGTGTTGTCGGGCAGCGTTTCCCGAACGACGTAGTAGATACCATCGTCGAAGACCGTCCAGTAGCCTGGAAGTGACCAGGTGAAGTCTTTCACCATGGACGTCTCGACGCCAGAACTCGCCGTGAGCCGCCATATCCCTTCATTCTTTTTGGCGAAGTAGAGTTCGCGCGGTAATTCGCGCGCCGACGACGCCTCACTGGCGAGGGCCGGGGCAGCATCTCCGCCCTGCGCGGGGATCTTCAACACGCGAGACGTGCCTGCGACGTTGCGTACGAAATAGATCCACCGCCCATCCGACGACCAGGTCGGTGATTCGCCATCTTCGGACAGCTGACGAGGCGCACCCGCGTCCGAGGGAATCACCTGGATGCCGCCGGCGTGAAAGGCAATGGATCGTCCATCTGGAGACCAGCTCGGTCGACCCGTGAAGGACCCATTGAACGACGTTCGCTGATGGGCGTCCGTTCCGTCCGCGTTGCTCACCCACAGCTCGCGCGTTCCGCTACGCTCCGAGACGAACGCCAGCCTCCGGCCATCAGGTGAGAAGGCAGGATCGAGATCGATGCGCGGAGAGCTCGGAAATGGCCCGCCCTCGCGCAACTTGCCTCCAGCAATCGTCACTCGTGAGATGTCCCAGTCGCGAAATTCGCGAACGAAGGTCAGGCGATTACCCTGCCGTGAGGTCGAGGGAAAGTAGGAGTCTTCGCCGGCGATCGCGAGTTGCTGTAGACCGCCGCCAGCCGTCGACAACGTCCACAATCGACGGACGCCCTGTCGGTTCGCCGAGAGGACCAGCGACCGACCGTCCGCGCTCCACGTGATACCGCCGATCCACTCTTTGTGTCCCGACAAGAGCGCCCTGGTATGTCCGGTGTCAAGGGCAAGCAGGTGAACGGCGATGCCATCCTTCAGTATCCGCACCAGCGCGAGCGTTCGGCTGTCGGGGGAGAATGCGACGCGCAGAACGTCGCCCTCGGCGGGCGACGTCAGAGGGCGTGAGATGCGGCTCTCGACCGAGAGCAGGAACAACGCGTACGGCTCGGACACCGTCGAACGGGCCGCGTAAGCGATGCTTCGTCCGTCCGGCGACCAAGCGAGTGCGTAGTAGCGGTCGTCGCGCAGGTCGAGCATCTTGCGTTCTGCGCCCGCGGTGATGGAGCGCGTGAAGATCGCGCATTTGCCTGAACCACACCTGACGAATGCAATGCTGTCCCCGTCAGGACACCACGCAGGCAACTCCTCCAAACCGGGATCGTTCGTCAAACGCGTCCGCGACGTCGAGCCCATCGCGAGAAGTACCAGTTCCGGGTTGTCCATACCGTCGCCCGTCCACGAGAACACCACGCGCGAGCCGTCGGGAGAGAGCGCGGGTGCGCCAATGACGCCGGCCGACGCCGGAAGTCGCGTAATCGACGGCAGGACCTCCGGTTCATTGGTGTGTTCAGCTCGAATGCGCCAGGCGATAACGGCGCCGATCACAACAAAGAGGACCGCCGCGCGCGTCGCCAGCACTCGCCAGCGCTGCGACGAGTCGAGCCGACGCTGAACCGTTCGCAGGTCGACGAGCAGGTCCTCGGTCGCCTGATACCTCTCCGCTGGATCCAGGGAAAGGCACCGCATCACCACGCGATCGAGCGACGCTGGCAGGCGCCGATGCAGGCTCGGTGGGCGCACCGCGTCGGCCGCGCGTACGGCAGCGAGCACCTCGGCACGATCCTTTCCCGGGAAGGCCTTGCGTCCGGTCAGCATCTCGAACAGCACGGCGCCAAACGCAAAGATGTCGGTGCGCAGGTCCGACGCATTTCGATCGAGCTGTTCCGGCGCCATGTAGGACGGCGTACCCACGATGAGCCCTGCTGCCGTCAAGTCGGGCGCGCGGTCAGCGACTGTTGTCGCAGAAGGAAACGGCGCCTCCGGCGACCTGCCCTTCGATACGCCGAAATCGAGCAGCTTTGTGTGACTGGTCGCACCGGACGTCCTGCTGATCATGATGTTGGCCGGTTTCACGTCTCGGTGCACGATTCCGGCGCGGTGTGCTTCGGCGAGCGCGGAGGCTATTTCGTCGGCGTACTGCAGTGCCTCGGGCAGGAGGAGTCTGCCGCGTGAGAGCCGCGTCGCGAGTGTTTCTCCGTCGACGAACTCCATGACGAAGAAGTCGCGGCCATCCTGACTTCCGATGTCGTAGATCGTGCAGATGTGCGGGTGGTTCAACGCCGCGACGGCGCGCGCCTCTCTCGCCATCCGCTCGCGCGACCATGGATCGGCGCCGAAGCGTGCAGGCAGCACCTTTATAGCGACGATCCGATCGAGCCGGGTGTCACGGGCCATGTACACTTCGCCCATTCCACCAGTCCCGATGCGGGACAGGACCTCGTAGGCGCCCACACGATGGCCCGCCAGGCTCTCGATCTGGCTGTCGGCACCGGTCCCCGCCTCCGGTGCTTCGAACCGAGACTCCGCCGCGGCCATCGAAGCGATGAGCGACAACACTTCACGCTCGAGGCTCTCGTCGCTGGCGCACGCAGTGCGCACATAGGGCACCCGTTCTGCCTCAGGCCGTTCCCACGCGTCCATGGCGATGGCCTTGACGCGCGTCCAGTTGCCAGGATTCATGACCGCTGTCCTTCACCGGCGGAACCATTGGTGAGCGCGCGATGCAGCCAGCCCTTCGCCACGCTCCACTCGCGTTTCACGGTCGCCGGTGAACGCCCAAGCACGTCGGCTGTTTCTTCGACGGTCATCCCGGCAAAAAAGCGAAGCTCGACGAGCCGGCCCAGACCAGGGTCGAGGCGCTCGAGCTCCGTGAGTGCCGTGTCGAGTGCGAGCACGTCGACCGTGCTCACGGATGGTTGGGGCGCAGGCAGGTCCTCGAATACAACGGTGACGCTTCCGCTTCCCCTCTTCTGGGCGAGTCGACGACGAGCGGCGTCAACCACGATGCGCCGCATCAACTGCGCGGCGATGGCGAAGAAATGCGCGCGGTTCTGCCAGTCGACGGCGCGCTGTCCGAGGAGCTTGAGATATGCCTCGTTGACGAGTGCCGTGGTGTGTAGCGCGTCGCTGCGCCACTCCCGCGCGAGCCGCCGCGATGCGAGTATCCGCAGCTCGTCGTAAACGAGTGGGATCAGCTGATCGAACGCCTCCCGGCTTCCTCCGCGCCACCGCTGCAGAAGACCGGTGATTTCCTCGGCGGAGAGCTTGGGGGCATCCACGGGCGTCTCGGAGGCTGCCGATTCTTTCACCCCTGCGACACCGGGTCAATAAACAGAAGCGAACGGTAGGGGTCAGTTCGAACTTCGAGACAGCCCCGTTTACAACAAGCTCGGTTCCGCATGCTGGCGCGACAGCATTTCAGTGTTTCCGCTGTGTTGCCGCTGTGTTTCTTCTGTGGCCTGCGTTTGCGCTGCGTTTCTTCTGTGGCCTGCGTTTCCCCCGTGTTTCTTCTGTGGCGGTGAGCCGTTCTCCCGGCCGATTGCGCGTAATGGGATCTGGAGGAGCTATGACGGCTTGCGGTGGTCTTCACGGACACCGTCGGCGACGACTCCGTTCAATATGACATCGTCGACCTCGCGCCGGGTGAGGCAACGTCGCTCGGTGCGCACCAGTGGACGTCGCCCGGCGGCCGCTTCACCTATGCCGCGTTCGAGGGCGGTTCCAGCCCCGGCCTCTCGGCCATCGATCACCTCGCGAACAACCATGTCGTTCAGCGCCTCAGTTATCCTGGACGGCCACACGGAGTCGATCACGCGCGGCCGCGGTAGCGAGCGGCTGCTCGCAGGCCTGCGCGATTGCGTCGGTGATTCGAAAGTGAGGCGATGATGATGAAGAGAAGAATTTGGAACGTCGCGTTGTTCCTGACCGCCTGCTGGGTCGCCTTCCCTGCCGCCGCCAGCGATCTGCTGCCGTTCCAGGCCGTCATTCAAACGCAGCCGATGCCGACCGGATCGTGCGGAATCGGATGCCTGCAGCTCGAGATCACCGGCGTCGGACAGGGAACGCACATGGGGCGGATCGCGATCCACGGCCCATCGCAGGTCGATCTGATTCTGAGTCGGCAGACGGGAACATCCACTCTGATTGCCGCCAATGGCGATGCGCTGGTGATCGAATTCTCGGGAACAGTGCAGTTGCGAGATCCTCCGGATCCGGTCATCTTCGCAGGAACATGGACGGTGATCGACGGAACGGGACGGTTCGTTGATGCGAGCGGGTCGGGGACGTATACCGGTTCAGCCGTCGGTCCAGCCGGTACCCTGGTCCTCGTTGGCCGTGTGAGTCACCCCGGTCGCGATTAGTCCGGCCGTCTCAATCTCACGCGTGTCGTGGCTTCGGCCCTGGCGATGCAACGAGCGTCAAGAGGCAATCGATCGAATGGTCGTGGAAGTCGAAGGCACCGATGTGCGGCGCACCCGGCTCGAACCGAAATGCGCCGCAACCAGCGTTCAGGAGGTGCGACCAATGGATCCAAAGGTCGTTCCACGTCGTGCGCGCAGGTAGCCAGGCCAACCTAAACGCCTGCGCGCGAACGACTTCTGGCAAGAGATACGGGAGTCATCGCCGGATCTCGCACGCCCTCATTCTGTTCCGGTGCAGATTTCTGTATGGTCGGGAGCAGGTGTCTCAGCCGGTCAAGGTATCGCGCCGGCGTCGCGTGCCGATAAGGCTGAGCAGGAGGCAGATGCACCATGCGTATCTCCAGGCTCCCCCGCCACGGCCTTTTCATTGCCGCCATTCTCGTGACAACGTCCTGCGGCAGAACGTCGCCGGTTTCGCCCGACATCTCCTCGCCGATGTCAGCACAAGCTACTGGCAGGCTGCGGTCGGGCCTGCAGGTGTCGTCGGCCGGTGCGACATTTCCCCTCGTGGCAGGATCGTTTTCGATCGAAAACGAGAAGGGTGACCGGCTCATCGGCTCATACGCCGGCACGGCGAACTACCCCGATGGGGGGACGCAGGCGGCGACGCTCACGCTTGAGATCTCCGATGGATCCGGCACTTTTTCGCACGCCGGCGGAACGATCGTATTAAAGGGGATCGGAGCGTTCGTCGACGAGGGAGAGTTTCTCCTGGAAGGACGCGGTGCCCTGACGCTCAGCAGCGGAAAACGCACCGGGTTGGTCCTCAGCCTGCGAGGCACCTCCACCGTCGGCTGCAGCACCAGCGAGCGAATCGCCATCCTCCAGACGGCCACTGGTTCCATGGCGCACGCCGGTCGCGTGAAGGCCACCCTCAACCACGAAGTCGAAAACACCGGCTGTTCGTCCTAGCCCTTGCCATGTCGTGAGGCGGGAACAAGCCGTAGACGCTCTACGTCTAAGGCCGTAGACTGTCTACGACTATGGCGAAGACACCCGACGATCAGCGCCTGGAGCTCCTCCAGGGCACACTCGACATGCTCGTTTTGCGGACGCTCCAGTGGGGACCGCAGCACGGCCACGGTATTGGCCAGGCGATCCGCTCGCAGTCCGACGATCTCCTCCGGGTCGAGACCGGTTCGCTCTATCCGGCGCTGCACCGCCTCGTCAAGCGCGGGTGGCTGAAAGCGGAATGGGGCGTGAGCCAGTCGAACCAGCGCGCCAAGTTCTACCGGCTCACCCCCGAGGGCAAGAAGCAGCTCGCGCGCGAAGAGTCTCGATGGACGCAGCTCGTCAACGCGATCGGTCGCGTCATGAAGCCGGTGCCCGCCCCGGGCACGGAGGAGTGACGCGTGCGCATTCTGGATTGGCTGACGCGACGCCGCCGTGATCTCGACCTCGATGAAAAAGACTTCGAGGCCGAGATCCGCGCACACCTCACCATCGCTACCGAAGAAAGAGTGGCGGACGGCGCCGATCGGGCCGACGCACACTATGCCGCGCTGCGCGAATTCGGCAACGTCACGCGCACGACGGAAGAGGCGCGGCGTGTGTGGACGCCCGAGTGGCTCGAACGCCTTCGCAATCTGCTCAGTGACGTCCGCTATGCCGTTCGCTCCCTGGCCAGAAACCCGATCTTCTCGCTGACGGTGATCGCCGTGCTCACGCTCGGCATCGGTCTGAACGCGGCGGTGTTCACGATGCTGAAGGCACTCGCGCTCAGCCCGGTCGCCGGCGTTCGTGGCTCGTCGAACATCGCCGTCGTGTACGGCGAAACGAACGCCGGCCGTCCACTGCGGCTCTCCTACCCCGATTACAGATATTTGCGAGACCACGACCAGGCGTTCGCGGGATTGTTCGGTTCGGCGGTGGCCAACGTCGGCCTCGGGCGCGGGCGCAACTCGCGCGTCATCTGGACGGAGCTGGTGACCGGCAACTATTTCCAGATCCTCGGTGTGCGCGCAATCACGGGCCGCACGCTTCTCCCGAATGACGAAATCGCGCCAGGGCGCCATCCGATCGTCGTGATCAGCGAGGGCCTCTGGCGCCGTGATTTCGGCAGCGATCCCGACATCGTCGGCAAGAACATCGAGATCAACAGCCGCACGTTCACGATCGTTGGCGTCGCTGACCCGACCTTTCACGGTACGACGGTCGTGTACGACGTGGAAGCCTATCTGCCAGTGATGATGGCGCCCGAGCTCGGCTTCACCTTCGGCAGCCGCGAGACGACTGCCGCCGGTATCTTCTCGGACCGGCGCGCCACCTTCTTCTATCCGCAGGGCTATCTGCGGCCAGGCATCACACCCGAAAGCGCCGTCGCGCAAACCAACGCGCTGTGGACGGCAACTGCGGGTGAACGGCCACGCGCGGATGCGCCGGCGCAACTGAGGATCGTGCCGTTTCGCCAAACACCCAATGGCGCGCCCACATACATCCTGCCTACGCTGATCGTGCTGAGCGCGATGGGTGTGCTCGTACTCATGATCGCCTGCGCGAACATCGCGGGTCTTGTGCTCGTACGAGGCGTCTCCCGTCGCGGCGAGATCGCCATGCGGCTGGCGCTCGGCGCGGGGCGGCGTCGGATTCTGCGTCTGTTGTTCGTCGAGAACCTGGTCCTTGCGATGCCGGGCGCATTCCTCGGTGTGCTCCTCGCCGCGAACGGTATTCCCGTGCTGGTCGCCTATGCGGAAGCGCTTGCCGAGCCGCAGCGGATCTTCTTCAACATCGAGGTGGACCGGTTCGTCATCGGGTTCACCGCGCTGATTGCGTGCGGCAGTGCCGTTGTGTTCGGGTTCGTGCCCGCGCTCCAGAGCTCGCGGGTGGATCTGGTCGCGGTCATCAACGAAGACGCCGCGCCGCGTGGTGCGGCAAGAGGAAGAATGCGCGCCGCGCTCGTCGTTGCGCAGGTATCTGTCTCGTTCATGCTGCTCGTCGGTGCGGGCCTCGTGACGCGAACGCTCGAGGCTGCCAAAAACGCCTATCCCGGGTTCGACCCAGGTCAGGTTGTGTCGGTCGCGCTCGACCTCAAACAGAGTGGCTATGAGGAAGCGCGCGGCCGCAGATTCTACCGGGACCTTCTCGCGTCGATGCGCGGCGACAGCACCATCGAAGCGGCCACGGTCGCCACCTATGAACCGATGAACGTCGTCCTTACGCGAGCGCAGGCGGTCGCGATCGAAGGCTATGAACCCCGTCGAGACGAGGACCTGACCTATCTGACGAACACGGCCGCCCCGAGCTACTTCCGCACGCTTCGGATCCCCGTCCTCGCCGGACGCGAATTCGAGGAGCGTGACGACGAAAGCGCCGCTCCCGTGATCATCGTCAACAGAACGCTCGCCGAGCGGTTCTGGGGAAGCGCAGGGGCGGCGATCGGCAAACGGATGCGCGTCGCCGAGGGAGAGTGGCGGACGATTGTTGGCGTAGCAGGTGACGTGAAATACCTGCTGATCAACGAACCTCCGCGTCCGTATTTCTATCTGCCGTTTCTGCAGTCGTACAGGCCTGACATGATCGTCCACCTCCGCGTCAAGGGTTCCGTGGAGGTCGCCGCCAGGCAGGCACGGGAACACGTGGCGGCGCTCGATCCGGATCTGCCGATTGAATTCGCGAGGCCTATGGCTGGTCGGATCCAGGGGGCGACGATTTTCTTCCGACTCGCCGCAACGATGCTGACGATCTTCGGCATCGCCGGAATGGTGCTGGCGGCGATGGGGACGTACGGGCTGGTTTCCTATACCGTCAAGCAAAGCACGCACGAGATCGGCATCCGCATCGCCTTGGGAGCTTCCGCCAACTCAGTCGTTGGCCAGTTCCTCGCACGCGGGCTGCGGCTCGGGGTGATTGGAGCCGTCATCGGCATTATCGGGGCGCTTGCTGCGGGTGGGCTGATTCGAAGCGTGCTCTTCGGAGTCAGCGCCACGGACGTCGTGTCCTTCGCGCGCGCGCTGATTGTCGTTCTCGCGGGCGTGACCCTCGCGAGTGTTGTTCCTGCCTGGCGCGCCGCTCGCACGAATCCATTGAGCGGCTTGCGTCATCAGTGATTCCGGGGATCCAGCATGTCTACGACGCATCTCGACTCGCCGACCTCGCGCCGACCTCTTCGTCTGTGGCCAGGGATCGTCGCCGCACTGCTGCTGGTGCTCGTCCGATTCGTCGTGCCACTTCTCTGGCGCGACATCGGCCCCTACTCGGTTCTCGGCGGGCTGGCCGGCGCCGCCCTCATTTTGCTCTGGTGGCTGTTCTTCAGCAGAGCGCGGTGGATCGAGCGAATCGGCGCGCTGCTGATAATCGTGGCGGCGACGCTGGCGACGAAGCTGGTCGTCCACCCGTCCATCGCCGGCGGCCTCATGGGAATGATGGTGCCGCTGTACGCAGTGCCGATCACAGTCGGTCCCGTATTCGTCGCGTGGGCCGTGGCGACCCGTCACCTTTCCGATGGAGTGCGACGCGCGACGATGGTGCTCGCGATCCTGATCGGATGCGGTGTATGGACGTTGATCCGGACGGACGGGATCATGGGGGAATCCGGGGCGCAGTTCGCCTGGCGGTGGACGCCCACCGCCGAAGAGCGTCTTCTCGCAAAAGGTGAAGAGCCTGTCGCGAGCGCCCCCGCACAGCAACCAGAACCAACCGCCACGGGCACCACCGCTGAGAGAGGCAATCCCCCGACAGCGCCTCCAGCCAGCAATCAAGCGCGCCCCGGAGCGCCTGCCGGGCGCGAACTCACCGGCACGCGTGGCGCTGAATCCGCCCTGAGCGAGCGCGCCGACGCGCGAGTCGAGGGAAGCGAGCGCACGAGCATGCGAGTCGAGTGGCCGGGATTCCGAGGTGAGCGGCGCGACGGTGTCGTCCGTGGCGTTCAGATCGATACCGACTGGACGTCATCGCCACCTGTGGAACTGTGGCGGAGACCGGTCGGGCCCGGCTGGTCATCGTTCGCGGTGCGCGGCGATCTCATCTACACCCAGGAACAGCGCGGCGGTGACGAACTGGTGTCGGCTTATCAATTGAGCACGGGGCAGCCGATATGGCGGCATCGTGATTCGACGCGCTTCTACGAATCGAACGGCGGCCCGGGGCCGCGCGGAACACCGACGATACACGGCGATCGCATCTACACACTGGGCGCGACGGGGATCGTCAATGCACTGGACGCCGACACCGGTGCGGTGATCTGGTCGCGTAACGCGAAGAACGACACCGGCGCCCAGCTCCCGGGCTGGGGATTCTGCGGGTCCCCGCTCGTGGTGAATGATCTCGTGGTCGTGCCAGCGTCCGGACGTCTCGCCGCGTATGAGATCGCCACGGGTAAGCCGCGGTGGACACAAAAGACACACGGCGGCGGCTACAGCTCGCCACACCTCGCCAGCATCGACGGCGTCGAACAGCTCGTGATGCTCAGCGGCGGCGGCGCGACCGGTGTTTCACCGGCCGACGGCAAAGTGCTGTGGGAGCATGCATGGGCCGAGGCCGTGAACATCGTGCAGCCAGCCTTCGCACCCAATGGTGATCTGTTGCTCGCCGCCGGTGACGCCATGGGCGGCCTCGGGATCCGCCGCGTCTCGATCTCGCACAACGGCTCCCAGTGGGGGACGCAGGAGCGCTGGACCACACGCGGTCTGAAACCGTACTTCAATGATTTCGTCGTGCACAACGGACACGCGTTCGGCTTCGACGGCAGCATTCTTTCCTGCATCGACATCGAGACCGGCGAGCGCAAATGGAAGGGGGGCCGTTACGGCTCCGGTCAGCTCGTGTTGCTGCCGGACCAGGATCTGTTGCTCGTGTTGTCAGAAGAAGGAGAGCTGGCGCTCGTCAGCGCGACAGCGGACCAACACAAGGAGATCGCACGTTTCAAGGCCATCGAGGGAAAAACCTGGAACCATCCGGTCCTTGTCGGCGACACGCTGCTCGTTCGCAATGGCGAGGAGATGGCTGCGTTCAGGTTGAAGCCCGCCTCACGCTGATTGCACACACGGCGGTGGCGCACGGTCATCGTCAACGCCCAGCTTCCAAAGTCCAACTGGCAAACTTCCGGGCTCTCCGGTAGCCAGAACGGATGAGGGCGATGTACGCTTCGCCCATGCAGCGAGGAATCCTGTGCTGGAGCGTGCTGGAGTGACCGCCGTCGGGTCGCCTGAGCAGCCGCTGCGTGTCGCCGTGATTGGATCAGGGCCCGCGGCGTTTTACACCGTCGAGCACCTCTTCAAACAACCGTCGCTCACGGTGGACGTGGACATGTTCGAACGTCTGCCGACCCCGCACGGTCTCGTCCGGTATGGCGTCGCGCCCGATCACCCCAAGATCAAAACCGTCACACGTGCCTACGACACCATCGCGGCACACGCGCGCTTCCGCTTCTTCGGCAATGTCGAGTACGGGCGGCATCTGACGCTCGACGATCTGTCACGGCACTATCACCAGGTGGTATTCGCAACCGGCGCACAGACCGATCGGCACATGGGGATCCCCGGAGAGGAGCTCCAGGGCAGCCACGCGGCGACCGAATTCGTCGCGTGGTACAACGGCCATCCGGATTACCGCGCCTGCGAATTCGACCTTTCGGCGCAGCGCGCGGCAGTGGTCGGCGTCGGCAATGTCGCCATCGACGTCGCGCGCATTCTCGTGCGCACACCGGACGAGCTCGTCAAGACCGACATCGCCGCGTACGCGCTCGAGGCGTTGCGGACCAGCAGTATCAAGGAAGTCTTCCTTCTCGGGAGGCGGGGTCCGCTGCAGGCGGCATTCACGAATCCGGAGGTGAAAGAGATCGGCGAGATGCCTGGCGCCGACGTCATCGTCCGGCCCGAGGACGTGCGACTGGATCCCCTGAGCCAGGCGGAGCTCGACGCTGCTGACGATCGCACACTCGTCAGGAAGGTCGAAATCCTTCAGGGGTACGCGATTCGTCAGCCGCAGGGCAAAGCGAAGCGTCTGCACGTCCGCTTTCTCGTGTCGCCCGTGGAGCTTGTCGGCGACGAGCACGGACGTGTAAAAGCCTTGCGTCTCGTGCGCAACCGGCTGATTGCTTCGCCGGGTGGCGGCATCAGCGCGGAACCGACAGGAGAGTTCGAGGAGCTCGAGGTCGGTCTCGTCTTTCGCTCGGTTGGATATCGCGGCGTCGCATTGCCGGGCGTTCCGTTCACCGACCGCTCCGGCACCGTGCCGAACGAGAAGGGACGCGTGATCGATCCGGCGTCCAAAGAGCCCGTCACCGGCGTCTACGTCTCCGGCTGGATCAAGCGGGGACCGAGCGGTGTAATCGGCACGAACAAACCGGATTCGGTGGAGACGGTGAACGCCATGCTCTCCGACGTTGCCCAAGGCGTCCACTGGGAACCACCGGAAGCGGATTCACGATCGGCGGGAGCGCTGATCATGTCGCGGCAGCCGCTTGCCGTCACTTACGCAGACTGGCGCGCTCTCGACGCGCTCGAGTGCAGCAACGGCCAGGCCTGCGGACGTCCGCGCGTCAAGTTCGTCGCCATCGAAGACATCCTGGCGGCTCTGGGCAGAACGGAACAGTCGCGCTGACGCGCTTCCGGCCACGAGCGAACGGTCGAGGCGAGCCGAAAGTGGTTCCCAGTTTGCTCCAAGTTCTCCGGATTACCTGAGGAGGACAAATAATGCAGAGCGACAAAGCGATTTCCGTACTCAACAACCTCATCGAGACCTGCAAGGACGGCGAGCTCGGCTTCAAGACGGCAGCGGAGGGACTGAAGAACTCCGCGATCAAGACGAAGTTCCTCGAGTATTCGCGACAGCGCGGCGAAATGGCTCGCGAGCTTCAGAACGAAGTGCGTCGTCTGGGCGGAGATCCCGAGAAGGCCGGCAGCATGAGCGGCTCGTTGCATCGAGGCTGGGTCGACATCAAGTCGGCGATCACCGGCAAGGACGACCATGCGATCGTGGCGGAAGCCGAACGCGGTGAAGACGTCGCCAAGTCGGCGTACGAGAATGCATTGAAGGAAGCACTGCCAGGGACGGCGCAGACGCTGGTTCAGCAGCAGTCGGTCAAGGTGCAGCAGGCACACGACCAAGTACGCGACCTTCGCGACCGCGAGAAGGTATCCCACTAGCGTTCGCCGGTCCGCAGGGCCGTCCGCGGCTCTGCGGACTTCCAATCGACCAGGCGGAGCCACATACTGGCGGGGATGGGTCGCAGCATTGACGAGTCCGCCGCGTGAGCCTCCGAGGAAGCCGCATTCTAGTAGCCGCTGCCACGGTTCTCCTGTTCACTGCTGCTGCCGCAGGTTGGGTCTGGACCTCGCGCGAGCGGCCGCGCCCTCTCGAGCCTGCATGGCCGTCTGTCGTCAGCACCATTGCTGGCGGGGGAGTGCCTGGATTCGCATCACACAATCCGTTCTCTGTCCGCTTTACTGATCCATTCGGTGTGGTGACCGCGCCGGACGGCACGATCTACGTGGCGGACGGGGCCGGTGCGCACCGCATTTATCGCATCACCCCTGACAACAGGATCTCCGTGTTTGCGGGATCCGAGCGCGGTCTGAAGGATGGCCCGGCCGGTGCCGCCCGCTTCAATACACCCTCCGGCCTTGCCATCGACTCTTTCGGCAACCTCTACGTCGCCGATACGGGCAACAACGCGATCCGCCGCATATCCCCTGCAGGGTTGGTGTCCACGGTTGCCGGCGCTGACGCCAGTCTCAGTGGTCCGGTCGGTGTCGCCGTCGACACACGCGGGCGTGTAATCGTTGCCGATACCTATGACGACCGCATCGTGGCCATCGAGGCGGATGGTGCGATCGCCACGGTTGCCGGGACGGGATCGCCTGGCTTCGAAGACGGCGGCGCTGCGAGGTTTCACACGCCGTGCGGAGTCGCCGTCGATGCGCAGGGCGCCATCTACGTCGCGGACGCCGGGAATCGCGCGATCCGCGTCATCTCGCCGAACGGCGCCGTGTCGACGATCGCACCACGCTACAGCGAGGATTCGTTCGTTCCGCTCGGAATTGCTGTCGCGAATGGCTCCGTTTTCGTGGCCGACGCGCGCGGCCGTGTCATCGAAGTCACGTCTGACGGCGATCGGATTGTCGCCGGAAGCCATCGCGGCTTCGCTGATGGCGCCGGATCAGCGGCACTCTTTCGCGCGCCGTCCGGCATTGCCGTTCTTGCACCCGGAAAACTGATCGTCACCGATCGTCGCAACGGCCTCATTCGGCTCGTAGCGGCGCAGTCACGGCGCGAGCTGCGCACACCACCGCCGCCGCTCGATCCGCAATTCGACTCCGGGGCGTTCGGTCGCACGCCGCTGCTGTGGCCGTTCACACCGATCGAAGGACCCTTCGAAGTTACTGGCACGCTGGGTGAACCGCGTGGGGCTGAAGGCTCGGAGCGATTCCACGCCGGGCTGGACGTCCATGCCCCCGAAGGCACTCCGGTGCACGTCGTACGTGATGCGGTCGCAGATGATCCACTTGCTGCCGGTGATTTCGGGTCGCTGGTCGAATCGGTGCGGATCGGAGCCGTCGCCTACATCCACATCCGCGTCGGCCGCGACGCGCGCGACGAACCGATCGAAGACAATCGTTTCGCCGTCACACGCGACGACTCGGGGAAAGTCAGCGGCGTGAGGCTCAAGCGCGGCGCGCGGTTCAGCACGGGTGAGGTGATCGGAACGGTGAACCGCTTCTACCACGCGCACCTGAACGTCGGGTGGCCCGGCGAGGAGCTGAATCCGCTGCTGTTCGAGCTGCCCGGATATCAGGACACCATTCCCCCGGTGATCGTCCACGGCGGGATCCAGATCATCGGCGACGATGACAAGCCCTTCGCGCGCACACGGCAGCGCACGGTCGTGAGCGGACGCATTCGCGTGCTGGTCGACGCGTGGGACCAGGTGAACGGGAACCTTCCGCGGCGGCGGCTCGGACTGTATCGCCTCGGCTACCAGATCCTGGACGCCGCGGGTGTGCCTGTCATGGGCTTCGAGGCGCCGCGCGAGACGATCCGTTTCGATCGGCGTCCGTTCGACGACGGGGCGGCGACGACGATCTATGGATCCGGCAGCGGCATCCCGGTCTACGGCAGTCGCAGGAGTCGATTTCTCTACGCCGTGACCAGCACGCTGCACGATGGCATGGCCGCCGGCGGTTCGTTCGATACGAGCACGCTGGCGCCCGGCAACTACACGCTACGCATTCTCGCGGCGGATGCGGCCGGGAACGAAGCACTTCGGAATCGTGATCTTCCGATCACCGTCCGGGTTCCCTAGCAGGCCGCTGAAAAATGCCGGCATCCGGCGAGATCATTCCGCCTTCAAAGCAGCCAGCGGATTGACCGCGGTTGCGCGGCGCGCGGGAACGAGGCATCCGGCGAGCGCGACGACGAGCAGAAATGCAGCCATCGCGGCGAAGGTCACCGGGTCGCGCGGGTTCACGCCATACAGCAGCCCTGAAACGGAGGATGCAAGAACGTAGGACGCAACGAGACCGATCGCGAGGCTGATCGCGACCAGGCGCAGCCCCTGACCCACGACGAGATTCCTGATCTGCGAGGTCTCCTGGCCGAGCGCCATACGGATGCCGATCTCCTTCGTGCGCTGACTGACCGAGTAACTGATGACGCCATAGATGCCCACGGCTGCCATAATCACCGCCACCACGCCGAAGCCTGCCATCAGGATGAGCGTGAGCCGTGACTGCGCGAGCGCGTCGCCTACATACACCGACATCGGCTGCACACGATCGACGGGAGCTTCAGGATCCATCGAGGCGACCAGCTGACGCACCGAGGAAGCAAGCGATGAGGGATCGCTCGTCGTTCGCACGACCACGAACGGCTGCGTGCCGCCGAAACCGATCATTGGCCTGAAGATCTGCGGCCGGACGGCGCGCGCGAGATCCTGGCTGCGGAGGTGCTCGACAACGCCCACCACCTCCGCGAAGGCATTGGGGGATCCCGTCGGCTGCACCTGCAGCCGGTGGCCGACGGCATTTTCCCCGGGCCACGCGCGCGCGGCGAGCGTCTCGTCGATGATGATGACGCTGGCGCCGCGGTCACGCTCCTCGAAAAAGCGTCCCGCGAGCAAACGCGTGCCGAGCGCACGGAAGTAGTCGGGCGACGCGCCACGGCCGTCGGCGGTCGCGCTCTCCCAGTTGCGCGCGGTCGCCTCGTCGTAGGCGAAGGGCGACAGCGCTCCGCTCCCGGTCAACGGCAACTGCGATGTGAACCCGACGTGCGCCACACCCGGCAGACGCTTCAGCTCTTCTTCCATCCTTCGGATGAATTCCGCGCGCATCTCGAAGCGCGTGTACTTGGCAACGGGCAGCGACAGGCGGAACGACAGCACGCTTGCCGGGTCGAATCCCGGACGAACGTGCTGGAGCGCAATGAAGCTTCGCACCATCAGCCCCGCTCCGATCAGGAGCACGAGCGTCAGCGCGACTTCCCCGACCATCAGCACGCCGCGCATCCTGACCTGGGCCTTCGATGCAGAAGGGTTCGTGCCCGCCCGCAGCGTCCGGTTCACGTCTACGCGCGCCGCGCGAAGTGCCGGTATGAGGCCGAACAATACAGCCGTCGCAGCGCTGCTGCCGATGGCAAACAGAAGAACGTCCGGATCGATGCGGATCGCATCGACACGCGGAAGATTCCCGGGATTCATCCACACGAGCCAGCGCGTGCCGAGCCAGGCGAGAAAGACCCCGAGCGCCCCGCCACCGGCCGACAGCACCAGACTCTCCGTGGTGAGCTGCCGCAGCAGCCGGCCACGGCTCGCGCCAAGCGCGCCCCGCACCGCCAGTTCGCGTTCGCGCGCGGTCGAGCGCGCCAGCAGCAGGTGCGCGACGTTCGCACACGCGATCACCAGGAGCATGCCGACGGCGCCAAACAAAGCCACCAGCGCCGGGCGGACGTGTTTGACGACATCGGTCTGCAGCGGCACGGCACGGATGCGCATGCCTGCGGCCTCGTGAACGGCGTGTTCGGCGCGCAACTGCGCCGCGACGTTCTCCAGGTCCGTCTGTGCCTGCGCCAGTGTCACGTCGGGTTTCATCCGGCCGAACACCGTGAAGAACGTGAAATTTCGCGGCGGCTGGTTGGCGTAATTGAACTGCAGCGGCTTCCAGATCTGCGCGTCGTTGACGAGAAACGCCTCCGCCGGCAACCAGAGGCGGGCCGACGCCGGGAGCACGCCGACGACCGTCTGATCGAGGCCGTCCAGACGGATGCGACGGCCCACGATGCCCGGATCACCGCCGTATCGCGATAACCACAGGCGATGGCTGAGCATCACGACCTGCGGGCCGCCCACCGCTTCTTCTTCCGCAGTGAAGTGACGACCGCGAACTTCTTTCAGACGATCGGAGTGGATC
>DATLLF010000267.1:0-4758 GCA_035537955.1 Vicinamibacterales bacterium
CAGCAATGCCGACCGCACACTCGCGGTCGGCGCCGGCCAGATGAGCCGCGTCGACTCGGTCAGGATCGCGGTCGCGAAGGCGCCGGCCGGATCGCTGAGCGGATGCGCGGCGGCGTCGGACGCGTTTTTTCCGTTCCGCGACGGCCTCGACGCGCTGGCCAGTGCTGGAGCAACCTCCGTAGTGCAACCGGGCGGATCGGTCAGGGATGCCGAGGTCATCGCCGCGGCGGACGAACAGGGGCTCGCGATGGTGTTCACGGGTCGCAGACACTTCAGGCATTAGTGCGTGGCCACCAGCGATTGTGCGGCGTGCCCGACGCAACCGGCCACGGACGGAACAACAGGAGGACAGGAGGACAGGAGGTTCTTGAGTTTTTTAAAATCAAGCCTCCTGTTCTCTTACCCTCCTGTGATCCAAGACAGGCAGTTACGAATGGGCCAGATCTTCGCGATTAGTGTTTAACGATCAGCCATCCAGAGTTCCGCTGTTCCTGCTGCTGGCAGCATCGCTGTCGCTGTTCTTCGTCGATCTCGGCGGATCGGCGATCTGGGATGCGAACGAGGCGTTCTACGTGGAGACGCCGCGCGAGATGATCGAGCGCGGCGACTTCGTGTTTCCGACCTTCAATTACGAGCCCCGCGTCAACAAGCCGATCCTGAGTTACTGGATCGTCGCCGGCTTCTACAAACTATTCGGCGTGTCCGTGGCGGTGCAGCGGATCCCCATCGCGATCGGCGGCGTGGCGATCGTGGCCATCACGTTCTTCCTCGGACGGCTGACGGTCGCATCGAGCCACGCGGCGACGGCCGCGGGCTTGTGGGCGGCGTTGGGAATGGCCGTTTCGCCGCGGCTCGTGATGTTCTCCCGCCGCATCTTGATCGACATCTACATCACGGTGTTCATGGCCGCGACGCTGCTGTTCTTCGCGCTCGCGGAATGCTATCCGCACCGGCGTCGTCTGTTTCTCTCGCTGATGTACGTGGCGGTTGGTCTCGGTGTTCTCACGAAGGGACCCGTCGCGGCGGCGCTGCCCGGGCTCGTGTTTCTGGTCTACCTGCTCGTCCATCGAGAGCTTCGCCGCGCGAAGGAGATGATGATCCCGTGGGGAGTCGTCGTCGTGCTCGCGATCATCGTTCCCTGGTATGCGGCGCTCTACCAGCGCGACGGCTGGACGCCGATCGCGTCGTTCTTTCTCGGCGAGAATATCGGCCGTTTCAGCGAAGGTGTCGGCCACGACACCGGCCGCGGACCACTGTTCTACATCGGCGTCCTCTTCAGCGACGGTTTTCCGTGGTCCATCCTGCTGTTTGCCGCATTCGCGCAGTTCTGGCACCGAGCACCGGGCACCGAGCACCAAGCACACAGCACGCACCGAGCACCGAGCACCGAGCACCGAGCACGACAACGCGTGAGCACGTTGCTATGGATCTGGATCGCGACGATCGTCGTGTTCTTCTCTCTCTCGGCGTCCAAGCAGGATCTCTACATCTATCCCGTCATGCCGGCGGTTGCCGCATTGGGAGCGGCGGTCGTCGTCGGCAGCGCGCCGGGCGCGCGATGGCTGTCGGCCCTGATCGGCCTGCTGCTCGCCGGCGCCGGCGCGGGGATCCTGTACGTCTTTCAGGCCAACGGCAACGTCTACGAGCTTGCGGGTGTGGCGCTTTTCGGCTGGGTCGTCATTGCCGGCGGCGTTGCGGCGCTCGCGCTCTCCGTTGCCGGCCGATGGCGACTCGGACTGGTGCTCTTCCTTGCAGCCGGCGTCCTCGGCAACTGGATCCTCGTGCTGCGCGTTCTTCCCAGCTTCGAGAAGTACAAACCGGTCCCGCCGATAACCGCGTTTCTGCAGACGCGCGCGACCAGCGACGACGTCATCGCGCATTACAGCGTCGCCCTGCCCAGCATGGTCTTCTACATGCGGCGGCACATCGATATCACCTACGACCGCGAGACGTTCATCCGCATCATGCAGGAGCCGAAACGAGTCTTCGGCGTGTTGTGGACGGAGGAGTACGAACGGCTTCGCGGGGATCTCGCAGTTCAGACATGCGTCGTCCACAGCACCCCATCGTTCAACGTCAAACTGGGTGCGGTGATGAAGCGCGAGACATTACCGGAGCTGGTGGTGATTACGAACCGGTGTGATTAGGTGGTGGTTGACTTCACCGCAGCTCGTCGATCGAAACCGTCGCCGGGCCGAACTTGCCGACGGCGATACCGGCCGCCCGATTCGCGAGGCGGGACGCTTCCTCGAGCGTCGCCCCCGCGGCGAGGGCCAGTGTCAGCGTCGCGATGACCGTGTCACCCGCCCCGGTGACATCGGCGACCTCGCGCGCTTCGGCGGGGAGCGCCGTGTCACCGTACGAGGTGTGCAGCCACATGCCGTGCTCTCCACGCGTGATGAGAACGTTGTCGCACCCGGTGACTTCACGGACGCGCGGAGCGCACGCCGCCACATCGGCATCTGAGCGCATCCGCATGTGCGTGACCGCTTCCGCCTCGTGGTGATTCGGCGTCACCAGCGTCGCTCCCGCGTAGTACGCGGAGTGCGGCACCTTGGGGTCGACGGTGACTGGGATGCCGTGCTGTTTCGCGGCTGCGATTGCCGCTGACGCGATCCGCGCCGACACCGCGCCCTTCAAGTAATCAGAAATGAGGATCGCGCGCGCCGAGGAGGCGATACGCTCGATCTGCGCGACGAGCGCGTCGGCGACCGGACCGTCAGCCTCGATGTCGCCTTCGTAATCGATGCGCGCGACCTGCTGATTTCGCGATGTGACCACGCGTGTCTTGCGCGTCGTACACCGCGACTCGTCGCGTACGATGCCGGACGTGCCGGCACCGGCGCGCTGCAACTCCTGGCGGAGTCGATCCGCCTCCGCGTCAGCTCCGACCAGTCCGACAACTTCTGCATGACCGCCGAGCGCCTGAATGTTGGCCGCGACGTTGGCCGCGCCACCCAGCCGGTACTCTTCGCGTCCGAATCGCACCACCGGGACCGGCGCCTCCGGCGAGATGCGTTCCACCGAGCCGATGAGGAAGTGATCCAGCATCAGATCGCCGACGATGAGAACGGTGTGGCCGGAAAGGCGGGTGAGGACGTGCTCGAGCGGCGTCATCTATGCGGTCTGTTCGACGCCCCGCGCGGCCGCAGAGGGCAGCGTCACCAGCAGGAGAAACAGCATCAGGAACTCGGAGTCGCCGAAATTGTATTCGAACATTCCCGCCGTCATCATCGCCGCGACAATCGCGAGGCCGGCGTTGGGCAGAAAGGCGAACGGCACCGTGCGCCGCTGCCGAACGAAGTCGCGCACGAGCACGAACACGAAGAGAAGCCACACAGCCAGCGCCGGCAGGCCGCGCTCGGCGGCGATCTGCACGGGAACGTTGTGCAGGTGAGGATTCAACTGATTGACGGCGGCCTTGTCGCGATAGACCGGGTACACGTCCATCACCATGTCGGGACCCACGCCGGTAAGCGGGTGATCCTTGATGATCCGGATGCCGGAGCGGATCATCGCCACCCGGTCCTGGTTCGATCTGACGCTCGCTTCGGTGGCGGCCGTCTGGCGCGTGGAATCCTTGATACTGAACATCGCGTAGAACCGGTCTGTCAGTTGCGCTGGGGCGAACGCGATGAAGATCGCCGCGAGCACCGGCAGGATCCCGACCAGGCGGAAGTCGCGCATGAGCATGAGGATGGCGATGCCCGAGCAGGCGCCCACCCAGGCATTGCGGCTGGCCGTGGTCGCCAGTGCCACGACCAGCGCCGGCAGCACCAGCATCGGCCACAGACGCTCCCGCGGCCAGAACAGAACGCGCGCAACCGCAAGACAGGCGACGAGCATCAGTTGCCCGGAGTACGTCATGTACATCCCGAGCGCTCCCTGCGGGCGCTGGTGCAGGTCGTCCCATTTGAGGATCCCGAATTGCACGATGCCGATCGCCGCGCTCAATGCCGCAACGCTGATCACCACGTCGACCGCGGTGAAGGCGCGCGTGCCGGCGAGGAGCCGATAGGCGATGGGAACGATGGCGAACAGCAGGAGCTGCTTGCTGTCGATGAAACTCTTGTGCGGGTCGATCGAGAACACGGCCGAGACGAGCGACACCGCCGCGTACGCCGCGAGCGGCCAGAACATGGGCGGGACCTCGATCCGCTCTCGACCCCTCACGAGAAGCGCGATCCAGAGGATCGCCGTCAGCGCGAGCAGGATGTTCGACGCGGCGATCGAGATCTGCAGCGACGCCACGAATGCCAGCATCGCAAGCGAGGCCGACTGCTCGAGGCGGTCGGGGGCGGCCGAGGAACCTACGGCCGCCACCGCAGTGCCTGTTCCGCCGCCGTAATGACGTCCTCGGGACGCAATGATGTGAGACATCGAAAATCGCCCGGTGCACAGACCCGCTGCTCGCACGGGCGGCAGGGCAGCCCCGCCACTTCGAGCGACCACGTCGGAATGGTGACGTCGCGCCAGGGCGCGGATCGCGCTGGCAGCGTCGGACCATAAAGACCCACCACCGGCGTCTTCGTCGTGGCCGCGACGTGCAGCGGACCGGTGTCGCCGCCGATGAAGACGCGGCTGCGACCGATCAGCGCCCGCAGTTCCGCCAGGTCGAACTCGCCGAATTCCACGATCCGGCCGGCCCCGTCCGGCAGGTGCTGCCGCGCCGCCGCCGTGATTCGCCGCGCGGCATCGCGATCCGAAGGCCCGGAGCTCACGATGATGCGCCGCCGGGCACCGCCCTGCGCCAGACCG
>DATLLF010000268.1:0-17190 GCA_035537955.1 Vicinamibacterales bacterium
ATGCCCACGGCCGTGCGCATCGACTCGCCGTGCCCGACGCATTCGAGGACGGAATGGGCGCCGAGTCCGCCGGTCAGCTCGCCTACTCGTTCGATCGCGGCGTCGCCTCGCTCGCTGACGACATCCGTCGCCCCGAACCTGCGGGCCAGGGCAATGCGGTCGGCGTGACGGCCGAGCATAATGATCTGCTCCGCTCCGAGACGACGGGCGGCAATGACGCCGCAAAGGCCCACCGCGCCATCACCAACGACGGCGGCAACCTTGCCCGGTCGCACATTGGCCCTCAGCGCCGCATGATGGCCGGTGCCCATCACGTCCGAGAGCGTCAGGAGCGACGGCATGAGGGCGTGGTCAGGGCCGACAGGAAGCCCTACCAACGTTCCGTCCGCCTGCGGCACACGGACCGCCTCGCCCTGGCCGCCATCGAGCTCGGTGCCGCCCCACCATCCGCCGTGGAGACAGGACGTCTGCAGCCCCTGCTGGCAGAATTCGCAGGTACCGTCGGACCAGGCGAACGGCGCGACGACTAAATCGCCCTTCTTCACCGTTCGCACGTCGGTGCCGATGGACTCGACGACTCCGATGAACTCGTGGCCCATACGGTTCCCGGTCTCGCTGGTCGGCATCGAGTTGTACGGCCAGAGATCACTGCCGCAAATACACGCACGTGTCACCCGAACCAAGGCATCAGTCGGCTCGACGATTCTGGCGTCCGGAACAGTCTCCACGCGCACATCGTGCGCGCCATACATCACAGTCGCTCGCATCCAGTACCTGCAATCCTCGGCCACATCGGGTTCATCTGCCGTACTGTTCGTCCGTCACGTGTTCCATCCACTTGACCGCTGTGCCGTCGAGCATCTCGGCGATCGCGATGTGCGTCATCGCGGTTGTCGGCGAAGCGCCGTGCCAATGCCGTTCACCGGGCTCGAACCACACGATGTCGCCGGCGCGGATCTCTTCGATCGGTCCGCCGTCGCGCTGCACGCGTCCACAACCCGCGGTGACGATCAGCGTCTGCCCGAGCGGATGTGTGTGCCAGGCGGTGCGGGCGCCAGGTTCGAAGGTTACGGTGGCACCGCCGATGCGCGCCGGTGCCAGTCGCTGAAACGGTGAGTCGATCCGCACCGATCCCGTGAACCAGTCCACGGGACCTTTGGCCGACGGCTGTGATCCGCTTTTTGCAATATTCATGGCTATTGCTCCAACTCCCTCGTCTACTGCGTGCGCACTTCCGCGACGTCGCCGTACCAGTACGCGGCAGTGCACCTCGGCGAGCTGGCGACGCGCGATGACCCCGTCGCTGGAATCGCCGGCGTGGCGCCCTCTACATCGGGGAACAGTCGGCCTGCCTTTCGGGGATCGCGGGCGAGAGCCTGGACAGCGTGGCTCTTCCTGACTGCCTCCTCGACGACCAGACGCCCGATGCTGCCGCTGGCACCGACGACGAGCACCGTGAGACGTGGATTACTCATACAGATCGTCCAGTTCCTCAGTCACCGCATAACCGAGCATCGTCTCCGCTTGCTGAAGCTGACGCATGGCGACGGTGAGCGGCTCCTCGAGCCGGACGGCGCCGGACGCAGTCGGCCGGTCAGTAGATCGGTTTCAGGACCATCCGGCCGTACGCGATGAACGCCATGAGGAGGCCCAGCACGCCGCTCATGATGATGGGCGGGATCTCGCGGTACTTGACGTGCACCCCGATGAACACGAGGCTCTCGATCGCCAGGACGGTGGCGGCCGCCACCGTCAGCGCCGGCTTCCAGCGGAAGCCAGCGGGGACGATCAGCCCGACCGTGCAGACGAGCTCGAGGATGCCGAGGGCCATCCAGGCTTCCCGCGGCAACGCACCAAAGGACGGGACGTCCGCGCTGACCTTGTCGAACATGAAGACCTTCATGACGCCCGACGCTCCGTACAGCAACGCGGCGAGCACCTGCAGGACCCACAACAGGATGTTCATCGTATGCCTCCTCCCGGGTTTCCGCGCCGGCGCGCGCGGGCGGTTCTCTGCGCAGACATGTCGCTCGGTATTTGCCTAAGCACCCGCTTCATCCTTCGGCACGCTGACCGCCGACTGGAGGTCGGCCAGTCCCTGCTGCAGCGGCGCCGCGGTCGTCTCGGGCGCGCCGTAAAGAGACAGCCAGACACCCAGCTGGTGCGCCTCCTTCATCCCTTCGCGTTCGACGAAGAGCAGGGCGTCGTTCCATGCCGGCACGACGAAGGCGATGGTGCGTGGTGCGCGCCGCACAGCCACGGTGGCGTCGACCTCGATGCCGCCGAGTGAGAGATGACAGGCGTCGCCTGGCCGCAGCCCGCCGACCGGGGGCTGCACGCGCAAGCCCTTCGCGCTGAACACTGGATGGTCCTCGTCATCGCGCGCCGTGGTGCGGAAGTGTGCCGACAGCTGGCGGCGATCGACGCCGCGGTGACGTTCGAGCGCGTGCTTCAGGTTGAACAGGAAGTAGGTCCAGCCGGCGTCGAGCCCGTCGATGTAGTCGTCCCATGAGCCGCTGTCGTCGAAGCCCGAATGCACCAGACGCACCCGCACACGGCCGCCCTGCGCTTCCAGGTAGTAATCGACCGCGAGGCGCACCATCTTGCCGTCGGCCGACGGCATCTCGCTGGCGGTCTGCATCCGCCGCAAGGGCTCCCACACGGTAATCGGCTGGCTCCACATCTCCTTCGGATCCCAGCCGACGCTGACGCTGCCGCCTTCGCCCGGAGTCACGGCGGCGTAGGGCGCGAACCAGCGGGCGATGCCCTCGCCAGTCGTCAGGGCCTGCCACACCTCGTCGAGTGTGGCGTCAATGTCGATGGTGAGATCGACGACACGGTCGGTGCGCTTGCGGTCGTTGGTCACTTTGCCTCCATGTCGGCGTCAGGTTTCAAAGGGCCGCCTTCGGTTTCGGCCGGGCGTGAGGGCACGGCCGGGTAGCCACACGCGAACACCCGGAATGTGCGGCCCAACCTTGCGTCGGGGTCGTGGTACTTGGCGGCCAGTGTAGAGACAGCGGTAGTGAGCTCGTCGGCGAACCGCCGCTGATCGGCCGGTGTCGCAAAGCGCACGTCGGTCTCCAGCGTGAGCGTCGGCACGCGCTTGCCGCGAGCGGCGGCGGCTCGACCGAGCGCGGCGAGGTCATTCAGCGCCCGGCCCGCCACGGCCGAGAGGTAGGCAGCAGAGAAGGCGTCGGCGACCGTCCGCGGATCGACGGCGATTCCCCCCAGCGTTTTCGGCGCGATCGCGTACGACGTCGCAGTGCGGACGTAGAAGCGATCGACGCGGCGGCCAACATTTCCGTGCTCCTGCGCCTCCACCAACCGCTGCGCCTCGAGCGTCCGCAGGTGGTACAACACCCGCTGACGGGGCATCCCAATCGCTTTCGCGAGTTGCGGCGCCGACTGCGGCCGCTCGAGCAGATGGAGGAGCCGCAACCGTATCGGCTGCAGAGCCGCCCGCGCCCGTGCGGGGTCGTCGATGATCTCGAGAGGTTGGGCGCCCATACGGACAATAAAATTTGTCTGGACGGACAAAATAAATTATCCGATCGGCGTTGTCAAGCCGATCCTCGCACCTCATCTGGCCAAATACCACGGCGTGGGCGTCACACCGGGCTGGCCCAGACGATCCCGAGACGGTCGCCGAGGGCAGGGAGCACCCTGAGGTGTTCGCCGGCAAGGGGATTCGCGAGATCGCCGCTACGAGGAGGCGATCATTCGCCGCGGAAGCCGGTGATCGTCGTTGGTAACAGCGGGCGCCTCAGTCTCCGCCTCGAACGCCAAGCGGACTGCCGTTCCGAGCTCGCTCGGGGCACTTCAGCGGTGTCGCCCGAGATCCTGTGGCGGCAACTGAAGCGCTGAACGCGGAGCCGCAACAACGGATGACGCCTGCTGCCGAAGTTGCGCAATGCCGTTCTGCAGGGCTTCGCGAGCAGGCGTTTCCTCCTCACGCCGCCTCACGCGCTCGAACTGCTCGAGAACTGCCGGCGCCCAGAACGGATCGGCCACCAGATCCAGGATGTCCTGGAACCTATCGAACTTGTCGTCAGGTTTCGGCGGGCCGAATCGTTGCCTCCCGCGCCTGTATTGCTCGTTGATGTTCTCGATCCAGTCGAAGAACGCCTTGCGCTCCTGCTCGTACTGCGCGTGGTATTCCGCCGGAAATATGCCGACGAGCGCGTCGACCGCGACTTCCCCAGACGTCCGGTACCTGACGAGTGACGCATCGTTGGCAGTCGGGTTTCCGTCCGCTCCCACCGCTGTCGTCTCCGTAATCTCGTAGTGAAGCTCGAACGATCGATTCGACGCGCTTGCGCTCTCGATCTCGAGCCACAGCGCGCCGCGCGGCGGCCACTCGCCACCGAGCCCCGGAATCGGATCGTGCACCGCGTCGCTTACGATGACACGGCACGCGAGGGCGACGGTCCCGGAGGCAAAGTCGTCCTGACGGTGGAGCGTGCCGGAGGGGTCGGCATAGCGGAGGTACGTGCGCGTGTTGTAAGACACCGCCTGAGAATCAGTGGACCACGGAATCGATCGCAAGGCCTGCGCACCCAAGGCGTTTGTGTGCCACACGCCCTGCTCGCCGACACGGCGGCGTAGCGGCGCGTCGAACAGCGTCACGCGCTGGTTGTTCTCGCCCACGAGCTCGATGCGGTAACCGAACGTCACGTCACTGACCGCATAGCGCGGGAGATTGGGAATGCCTTCGAGTCCCGGGTTCCCCTGAATTGCAATGGGCACGAGCACGCAGACGTGGCGCGCCTCATGCGTCCCCTGATACGTCGTTGCGGGCGTGATGATGTTGAACGTCTTTGCGGCGGCCGGCGTTGACTGCAGCACTGACTCGACGGTCTGCGTCGATCGATCGTGAAACGACGTGAGGCTCTGGGATGACCAGGGTGGCGTCAGCAGCGCACGCAAAACCGTCGTCATCACCCGAAGCTGCAGCAGTCCGTTATGAGCACGGACCCAGGTGAGCGCGGCCGATCGTGCCGATGCATGCTCGACACCCTGGGTGGCCGACATGAGACCGACGCTTCGGCCACCAAATCCCCAGTCAGGAGGAAACTCCGGCTCCCACCAGCCTTCCTGAAACGACGCCGTGCCGAAGACTGGATCGACGGCACCGCAGGGCCACTGCTCGAAAGCGAAGAGCAGGCTCATCGCCTCGTTCTGTGGCGGGGGCGCCGCCGGCATGTCCGACGTCCAGAGCAGCTGCTGGTCCCATGCGTCAGCGAACTGGCTCAGAGCATTGATGACTTCGCCAAACTGCTGACGCAAGTCCCCTGTCGTCCGGTAGTAAGGTTCGACGGCACGCAGGACGTTCTCATAGACGAACGTGCCGAACACGAGCAGCGGGAAGTTGAACCGGCCATCCCACCGCAGCGCATTCAATGCGAGGTTGTCGGGCGGGCGATCGAACGGCGATGGCCCGGCGACGACGGGTCGAAGCGCCTGCACGAGTCCGGGGGAACTGAAGAACAACGAATCCGACGAGGCGGACTGCTCTTCCGCGGGCAGTGGCCCGGACGGGTTCTGTGCGAGATAGGCGCCAAGGTGAAAGCCCCTATAGAGGTTCCACGAGCCGTACCCTGCCATCCAGGCGGGCGGAGCCTCGCCGGAAAGCATCTGATACGCGAGCGGATCGAACGGTAGACGGTTGGCATCGAACTGCGCGCGCCCGACGACGTGATCCTTCAATTCGCGCATGCCGTCGACGAGCGTCTTGCGGTTCTGCTCGCTGCGCTGCGCAACGAAGTCACGAAGTACCGCTGCGCGATTGAGTATGACGCCGTGCACGGATGCCGCGCTATCGAGCTTCACCGTCAGTTGTCCCGCAAGAACCTTGTCTCTGATATTCGCGGCCTCGCGGCGCAGATCGTCGAGCGCCTCCTCCACCGGATCTTCACCGCCAAGAACTTTCGTGATGACGTCAACTGCAACCGCCACGATTCCATAGACGGTGGACGCAGCCGCGGCCCACGCGGCGATCGACTTCATCGTCGCCACGCCTTTCGCAGAGACGCCGATGCTGCGGGCGAAAGCTTCCGGGTCCTTGAACTTGACGCTCATGTGTGTGCCTCAGGTGAGTATAGGAAAAACAGCGAACGGAGACACGTTCACGGCTGCACGGATGAGCCGCGCTCGAAAAACGGCCAGCGCGGCGAGTCAATCTCCGCCTGGTTCAATTCCAAAGACATAGGTAACAGTCTCGCGTCCAACCTTTTGGCGGGTCCGTCACGTCCAAGACCTGCACTGCATAGTCACACGTTCGCGCCGCGACCGGTGTGCAGGCGACACGGAGGACGCTCGTGGGTCAGTTGCTTCGGAATCTGCGCTACGCCTGTCGCATCTTGCGGCGCCAGCCGACCTTCAGCAGCGTTGCAATTCTGACCCTGGCCCTCGGTATCGGGGCGACGACAGCGGTGTTCACCGTCGTCTATGGCGTGCTGTTGCGGCCGTTGCCGTATCGCGATCCAGATCGGCTGGTGATGATTCTCTACGGGCATCAAGGCAGAGTGTCGCCGTGGTTGTCGCCGCCGAACTTCCGCGATTATGTGACGCAGAATGACGCCTTCTCGGATGCTGTTGCGCTGGCGCCGATCACCGCCAACGTGATCGGTGCGGGGGAGCCGGAACGGCTGCAGGGCGCGAAGGTCTCGTGGAATTACTTCGACGTGCTCGGCGTTCCGATGGCACACGGCCGCGCATTCGTGGAGGCCGATGATCGTGGCGACGGCAATCGGATCGTGCTGAGCCACGGACTCTGGCGTCGGCGATTTGGCGGCAATCCGGACATCATCAACTCGACGGTCACGTTCGACGGCCACGCCGTAACCATTGTCGGTGTCGCCTCGGCCGATCTGCACTTTCCCTCGACCGCCGAGTTCTGGCAGCCACTGATTTTCACCCCGCGCGATATGGCTTCCGAATCCCGCGGGGCGCAATGGGTGCAGGTACTCGGGCGGTTGAAGAACGCGGTGTCGCCTCAGCAAGCGACGACCGCCCTGGAAACGCTCGGCCGCAGCCTGGCGCGCGAATTTCCTCGAACAGAGGCAGATGTCACGCTGACGGCCATTCCGTTGCACGAACGGATCGTTCAGACCATTCGCCCGATGCTGTTCGTACTGCTTGGCGCTGTTACGCTCGTCCTGCTGATTGCCTGCGCGAACGTCGCCAGTCTCTTGCTGGCGCGTGCACAGGCTCGCGCTCGTGAGGTGGCCGTGCGCGTCGCCCTTGGTGCGACGCGGCGCCAGTTGATCGCACAGCTTCTGACCGAAAGCCTCGTGCTGGGGATCGTCGGCGCAACCGCCGGCGTCGGCGTCGCGGTGTTGCTCGTTCGCGCCCTCGTGCTGCTGGGACCGGCGTCGATCCCGCGTCTGTCGACGCTCACGGTCGACGTCAACGTTCTCGCCTTTGCGCTGGGCGCCGCGATCGTGACGAGCATCACGTTTGGCTTGACGCCTGCGCTATCAGTATCGAGGCGATCTGGTCACCGCCGATTCGATCTGAGTAACCGCGGCCGCATTGGAACGGCCACGACGGGCGCACGGCGGCTGCTGGTGGTCTCGCAGCTCGCGTTTGCGGCAATGCTGCTCGTCGGTGCGGGTTTACTCAACCGCAGCTATCTCCAGCTTCAGCGCGTGCAGCCTGGATTCGATCCTGTTGGCGTCGCGACCTTCGGTCTGTCGCTCCCTGCTGCGAAGTATCCGGCTGCCGCAAACCTGGATGCGTTCGTGTCGACGCTCCTCTCGCGGCTGGGGGCGGAACCAGGAGTGGAATCGGCGGCTGTCGCACTGGGCCTTCCGTTCGCGAGCGATCTGAATGCGATCACCGGGTTTCGTCGCACCGACCAGCCCGAGCCGGACTCGGCAGCGATGCCGTCCGCGTCGTTGCGGATCGTCAGCGCGGACTACTTTACGACAATGCGGATTCCGATCCGCTCGGGACGTTTCTTCGACGGACATGACACAGCAGCCGCACCCGGCGTCGTCCTGATCAACGAACGCGCCGCACAGCGGTACTTCGCAGGCGTCAATCCTCTTGGGCAGCAAATTCTCGTCAGCGCGCAGCTGGCGCGCGACGCGCGCAGCGGACCAAAGACGATTGTCGGAGTCGTCGGCAACGTCAAATACCGTGGGCTCGACGAGGAGACGCCCGCCGAAATCTACATGCCATACGGCCAACATCAAGTCGACGGGTTTACCGTGACCGTGCGCACAAGCGCTGATCCTCTTGCCATCGTTCCCTCGTTGCGGCGCCATGTCGCGGCACTCGATCCGTTGTTGCCGCTCGCCAACGTCAAGTCGCTTGCATCACTCGTGGACGCGTCGATCGTCGAACGTCGATTCATCATGATCGTGTTTCTCGCCTTTGCTGTCGTCGCCGCCACGCTTTCCGCGATCGGCGTTTACGGCGTGCTCGCGTATCTGGTCAGCCGGCGAACGAAGGAAATTGGGCTGCGCCTGGCGATTGGCGCGTCGCCGTCAGGTGTCGTCTGGCTATTCGTCCGCGAGGGCATGGCCTTGACGGCGATCGGGTTGACGGCGGGATTGGCCGGCGCGGTGGCAGCTGGCGAATGGATTCGGTCGCTCCTTTTCGGCGTGACGGTCGCCGATCCAACAACTTTCGCGGGGGTGGCGTGCGTATTGATCGTCGCGGCTGTGCTTGCGACGTACGTCCCGGCCCGGCGCGCGGCGAGCGTCGACCCAACCGACGCCTTGAGGAACGATTAACCTCGATTGGTATCGCACTGAGGGTGGCGGGAGCAGCAATCGCTGCTCGACGGACGTTCCCTGCGATCTCGCGGCGGCGATTACCCGGCGGATCGCCCGGCTCGGCGAGAAAGCTGGCGCGCCGGATTCGGCGTCGTGTCAAGTTCTGCGTGCGCGAGCTGTAGACTCTTCTCGACGACTCTTCCTCTTGCGTCCTGTGATACGCGGCTCGAGAAGCGTCTCCACCGCTTCGATCATCACCTGCTCTGCCGTCCCCTTGCGCAGCACGGCCCACGCGACCATCGCTCCGCGGATCACCGCGTCTAGCGCGGACGCGAGCCGCGTGGTGTCGCAGCGCGCCAGCCGGCCCGCCTTGACCGCCGCGTCGAGTAGCTTCTTCAGTTCGAGGAGCCTGGCGCGTGCCTGCGCGAGCGCGAAGCGGTGGAACTCTGGATCGCTCAGGTCCACCTGGAGAAAGGCAAGCCCGTTCGAGACCGCCGCCGGTGTTGGCGCCATGCGCGCGTAGCAGCGAACCACTTCGCGAGTCGCGTCGAGCGGGTCGGGATGCGCCTGGCGGATCGCGGCGAACTCCTCGTCGGTGCCGGTCCCGCCAAGCGCGGCGAACTTGAGCAGCAGCCCGCGCTTCGATCCGAAGCGCTGGACGAGTGTCGCCGCCGAGACCCCCGCCTCTTTCGCCACGTCCGTCAGGGTCAGATGCGGGCCGAGACGCATCACGACGCGGTAGGTTGCGTTCAACAGGTCTTCATCGCTGGCAGTGCGCGGTCGCGGGCTCACGGGAGGTGATTATAAACGATTGTTCAGTTATGACTTGACATAATAAATGAACGTTTAGTAACTTTCAGGTCCGGTAGAACGGAAGGAGGACCTATGCGGCGAGTGCGATACGGCGGTGCGATCAGCCTCGACGGCTTCATCGCCGGTCCAAGCGGCGAAGCAGACTGGATCCTCATGGACCCGGAGATCGATTTCGCGGCGATGTTCGCGCAATATGACACCCTGCTGATCGGCCGTAAGACGTTCACCCAGATGAATGCCTCCGGCCAGGGCGGATCCATGCCCGGCGTCGACGTGTACGTGTTCTCGACGACGCTGCGTCCGCAGGATCATCCGGACGTGACGATCGTCAGCGCGGGAGCTGGCGAGCTCGTGAAGCGGCTGCGCGAGCGGCCGGGCAAGGACATCGCACTCTTCGGCGGCGGCGAATTGTTTCGCAGCCTGCTCGAGACAGGACATGTCGACACGGTGGAGGTCGCGGTGATCCCGGTCCTGCTCGGTGCCGGCGTGCCGCTGATGCCCGGCCCCTACGGCAGAGTCCAGTTACGCCTGACCAGTCACAAGGTGCTCAAGGCGACCGGCACTCTGATGCTCGAATACGACATCGTCCACTAGGCCGGGCGGTTCGCTCTCGGAGAATTCAGTGCGAAGACGTGGGTAACACTCTCGATCCAGGCAACCGCCTTGAAGCGCCCGGCGGAAGTCCGCGGCCGCCGCCCGGCATCTCGAAGATCGAGTCGTCGACGTTCACGTCGTGCGTGATGCTGGTGAACACGCGCGTCGACGTGTCAAACGGCGAACCGTCCGAAGAGCGCATCACGAATGGCAGCATCACCCCGTCGATGCGGCGGTAATCCTCGTAATCGATCTGCTCTTGAAGGGGCACCAGCGCCGTCTCGGTTGTCGTGCGCTCGCGCAGGAGCAGACCGGTCGCGACGTCGAAGAACCACATGGTCTTCGTGCGCGCGTCGACCTCGGTGAGGGCGACATAGGCGTTGCGGCTGCCAACCCGTTCGATGGCGACGATTCGCCAATTCGCTGGAGGATCGATCTTGATCGGCCGATAGCGCAGCGCGCCCCGGCGCACGCGCGGGATTTCTTCCGGACGGAGCGCTCTCGAGCCGGTCCCGCTCGCGATCCAGCCGGCGGCGGCGTTTACCGCCTGACTGACGGGCCCCTCAGGCGGCATACGCGACGTGAACCGCACGCGATCGGTTCCTTTGAAGATGATTTCGACCGTGCCGTGGCGGCCTTCGGAGCGGTCGTCGGTGGCAGTGAGCACCATCGTCGAAAAGGCGCGCGCCGGATTCGACACGGCGCGGACATACGCCTTCCACACGTCATCGACGGCTGGCAGTGTCGGGGCGGGGGTGTCCGAGATCGTCGAGTAGTCGCGCGGCGGCAGCGGCGGAAATCGATCGGCCGCAACGGCTCCGCGATGGCACGTGTAGCACGTCACGGCCATGCGACCGCCGAACTGCCGCGTGTTGACATCCAGAACCATTCGCATCATCTCGCGCGCAACGAGTTTCGACTGCTTGTCGTCGCGATCCCACACCCATCCGCCCGCGAGCGACCACGTCTTGGTCGGATCGGGCGAGACGCGAACGTGGCAATGATCACAGCGCACGCCGAGCGAATCGGCGATCGCGTTCATCATTGGAAACAGCTGCGACTCGGTCACGGTCGTCAGCACTTGCAGGTTCGGGCGGCGGATGGCCGCCGGCGGCTCGCTCGGCGCCTGCGCGCCGGCGATGGCGAGCATCGCGGTCATGGTCTGGACGAAGAGGGAAACGGTCATGCGAGCGACCTCGTCACTTAGCAAGGCCCGCTCCACGTAAATCCTCCGCTCACCGCCGAAGAATCAAGCCATTCGGCGGGCGTGGCGAGCGCGGCCGTCCGGTTCTGGGAACAGGCGACCGGAGGCGAACGTTGCGAACGCGGCGGTTTGTCACCCGGCCTCATTTTCTATCCAAACGCGAACTAATCGAGACACCCCTTCGTAGTTACCAGGTTATGAAGAGTGAACGCCTCGGCGAGTTCGAAGAATTCACGCTCCTCGCGGTCCGCGCGCTCGGCGACAACACCTATGCCGTCCCCATCCAGCAGTATGTGGAAAAGGTCACGGCGCGGGCGGTATCCATCGGGTCCATCTACGCCGCCCTCGCCCGGCTCGAGGAGAAAGGCTTTCTCAGCTCGACGATGAGCGAAGCGGTGGCGCAGCGGGGCGGAAAGTCGAAACGGGTCTACACGGTGACGCCGGGCGGACTGAGGACCGCGCGAGACCTGCACCGCGTCCGCGAAAGGATCTGGAACGTGATCGCCGAAGGAGGCCGCTCGTGACGGATCAGTCGCCCGGTAGCGCGAAGCGCGAAGGCAAACTTCGTCTTCCACTCCCCGCGCGGTTGCTGCTGCGGCTGTCATCGGTACCGCGCGAGACGCGCGCCGAGGTCGAGGCCGATCTGCAGGAACTCTTCGTCCCGCGTCGAAGCCATCGCGGCCGAGTCCACGCGCACTGGCGTCTGTATCACGATGTCGCGAGTCTGTGGCTGCAACCCCACTCGCCCGTACCTGCGCTTACAGGAGATTCCACATTGTCCCGCTCGAAGTTCGCGCTCCTGCGTGACGCCCGCCTCGACCTCAGGTATGCCGTGCGGCTGTTCGCGCGGCAGCCCGCGATCCTGCTACTCACGATCGTCGGGCTTTCACTGGGCCTGGGCATAGCCACTGCTTCGTTCAGCATCATGAACGCGGCGCTTCGCGGCGAGGGCATCGTCGACCCGGATCGCGCCCCGGGTGTGCTGAGGACGACCGATCGCTCGCAGGCGACCGCCTGGGCGTACGAAGAGTTTCTGCGGCTCCGCGAAGGGGCGACGCGGATGCAGGTGGAGGCGGTGATGACAGACGCCGCGGCCGCGCGAACCGGATCGGCCGAAACCGCCGTGCCCTCTGTCGGTGTGGCCTTCGTCAGCGGCGGGTTCTTCGCGGCGACTGGCGGACGCACGACGCTCGGCCGTCCACTCGAACCGGGCGATGAACAGTACGTGAATGAGGGCGGCTCGGCTCCGGTTGTCGTCAGCTTCGTCTTCTGGACCTCGAGGCTCAATCGCGATCCCGCCGTCGTCGGTCGCACCATCTGGATCGGCCGCACTGCCGCAACGATCGTTGGCGTGGCGGAACGCGGTTTCTCTGCCCCGCACAATCGCCTGCTGTGGATGCCGCTCACGGCCTACGGAGCTGTGTACGATGCCGCCCCGGTCAAGCGCACACCCGACGTGGGCGTCGAAGTCTTCGGACGGTTGTTGCCGGACGTCGCGCTGTCCGAGGCCGAAGCGCAACTGAGTGGTGTGGCCGCCGCCCTGCCACCCGATGCGACCGCCGGCAACGCGACGCTGCGGGCACGACTGGATCCTGACGCCGGCCTGGGACGCGTCTCCTCGTCGGACGCGCTCGCGATCACTCTCTTCGTGTTTGCCCTGATCGGTCTCGTGTTGCTGCTGGCATGCGCGAACGTCGCGACCGTCCTCATCGCGACCGCCATCACGCGCGAACGCGAGATGGGCGTTCGGGCGGCGCTCGGCGCGAGCCGCTGGCGCATCGTCCGGCAACTCGTCACCGAGAGCCTTGCGCTGGGCGCGATCGCCGCAACCATCGGTCTGCTGTGCGCGTACTGGGCCATCCCGCTGATCGGCACGATGGTCGAGGCGCCCTCCGGTGCCGACCTCACGCCCGACTTCAAGGTCTACGTGTTTCTCGCGATCGTGACGCTCGTCACCGGCGTCGCCGCCGGCCTGGCGCCGGCGTGGCACGGTCGCGGAGCCGACCTCGTCACACCACTCAAGGGAGAGGGCGCGCGCTACAACCGCGTCGCGCCGCGGCGCTTTCGGTCCATGCTCGTCATGACACAGGCGGCGTCTTCAGTGCTCCTCATTGTGACGGCGACACTGTTCATGCGCGCGACTTTCCGAGCCGCGACCATCGATGTAGGTTTCGACGCCGGCGGGCTCTACGCGGTCACACCGGGACTCGGTCGTGACGCCTTCGCGAATGGTGGGTCTGGTATCAGGACGTTCTGGGCGCGCGCGATTTCCGAACTGCAGACTGTCCCGGGTATTAGTACGGTGACGCTGGCGGAGCTGACGCCATTCAGCGACCTCACCAAATCCTCCGTCACGAGCGATGGGCCCTCTCGAGTCGTCTACTTCAATCGCACGGGCGCCGAGTACTTCGAGACACTCGGCCTTCGAACGTTGACCGGGCGAACCTATACGCGCGCCGAAGTCGCAGCCAAGGCTCCGGTGGCACTCGTCAGCGAGTCACTCGCGCGAGCATACTGGCCCGACCAGTCGCCGGTCGGTCAGATGCTGCCGCAGCAGATCCCGGTGGCGGAGAACCGGCCGCTGGTCATCGGCGTGGTCGCCGACGCGATCACAGCGCGGCTCCACGAGCGCAATGCATTCGCGGTCTACGAGCCGCTCGATCCCGCCAGCGAGGTGTTCGCTGAGCTCCTGATCCGCGTCGCGCCCGGCACCGATGGTGTCATCGATCAGGCGAGACAGCGGCTGCGCTCGATCGATCCGCAGGCGGATGTGAAGGTCGCCAGCGTCGCCGCGCGGCTGCAGCAGGAGGCGGGCCGCCCGCGCATGCTGGCCACCCTCACCGGGATTGTCGGCATCATCGGCATCGTTCTCTGCGTCATCGGTCTCTACGGACTGACCGCTTCGGTCGTCGCTCAGCGCGCGCGCGAGATGGCGGTGCGCGCCGCGATGGGTGCGGAGCCTCTTGCCCTGCTGCGCCTGCTGATGTGGGACAGTCTGCGGCCCGTCGTCCTCGGCCTTACGCTCGGCGCCGGCGCAGCCCTGCTGGCCGGTCGCGTGGTGGTCGCGGCGATGTTCTTCGGCGTCTCGCCGCGGGACCCCATGGCATTCATTGGCGCAGCCATCATCCTGCTCGCAGCAGCGATCCTCGCGGTGGTGGCACCGACGCGCCGAGCCGCCACCGTAGATGCCGCGCTTGTACTGAGGCAATCGTGACCAACACGCGCCCACCAACCCCGCCGCTTCCGGGTATCAACGCTCCGCGCTAACCCTTTCGTGCGTGGGCAAGCCTCCGCTTCGCCCGAGGTCCATTCGATGCGCGCAGGGGCGCCTGATACCAGCGCTCGCCCGATCTGTACTCCGCCTCGGTGCGCCCCAGCATGGCGAGCGCGCGCTTCGGCCGGAGGTGCGCGCAGGCGAGGATGATCGTGTTGATGAGGGCCATCGGCGCAACGTATGAGCCCGTGTACGAGGGGCTGTGGATCGGCGCCATCAGATGTCCATCGCAGTACATGGCCAGCGGCGTGGAGTTGCCGTCGGTGATGCCGAACGTCGGGGTCCTGCGGTCGCGCGCTCTCAGCACCGACTCCACCGTTTCCCTGAGGCATCGTCCGAAGCTGATGGCAATCACCAGATCTTCGCTGGTCAGGAGATCGATCTTGTGTTGGAGATTTCCAGCGCTGCCGACCGGCGCTTCGGCAGCGAATCCCAGCGGGGTCAATCCGTAGGCGAGAAACCACGCGAGCGACGTCGCCAGATCCACACCGACGACCAGAATCCGCCGAGAGCGGTGGATCAGCGCGGCCAGTTCCACCACCCGCTCCGTTTGAAGGCTCGACTTGAGGACCCTCAGATTCTCCGTGTCCCGTTCCAGACCGCCGTCGATGTGATCGGCGACGCTGCGCCGCTTGCGCGTCGCCGCCTTGAGCACCGTGTATGGCGTGATCTGCCTGACGAAATGCTCTCGCAGGTCTGCCGCGAAGTCCGCATATCGTTGGTAGCCGAGGTCCTGGATGGCGCGGACGACGGTAGCGGCGTCGACGTTGTAGCGCTTCGCGAGTTCGCGGGAGGACAGGAAGTAGGCCTCCTCGTAGTTGTCGAGAATCGCCCTGATCAGCTCGCGCCGGTTTCTGCTCAATTGCGCGTGGGCAAAGCGCACTTCGAGCGGCGTCGGCGCACCCTTCCCATTATTTCCAGCGCCGGGCGTCGCGGTCCGTTGACTCATAGCCGGTGGCGAACGGTAACACATTGGTGCGGTGCAACGGTTGTTGAAATTGTGTTGACACTGCGCAACAAGCGGTGTTACACAGCCATGCGCGGAACAGTCGCGCTCGGCGCTGCCGGTTCGCAAGAAACACGAGACCACGAACAGTTGCGGCCGACATTCGACAGCGTTCGTCGATGCGAGATCGACGTCGCCCCTTGCGTCGCTCCGTGCGAACGACGCCCACAAGAAGGTAAGAGTCATGCCAAGGATTGACCGACCAGCGCTCCTTCTGCTCCTTCTCCTTTCGGCCTCCGGTGCCGCCGCGCAAACGACGACCTCCACCATCGAGGGCAAGGTGACCGACGCCACGGGGGCGAGCGTGCCCGGCGCCGAGGTCAAGGTCTTCGAGACGACGCTCGCATTCGTGCGCACAGCGACGACCGCCACCAACGGCTTCTACCGTGTCACCGCCCTGCCAGCGGGGAACTACACAGTGGACATCACGGCGCCCGGCTTTGCCTCGCGCACCACAACCCTCGAGCTGACGCTCAACCGGGTCGTCACCCTCGACGTCACGCTGCAAGTCGTAGGTGTCGAGGCGGTGGTCGAGGTGCACTCCCCCCTCGTCGATGCGACGACCGCCGCGACCGGCGCGACCATTACGCCTCGACAGATCACGGAACTCCCCGTCAACGGCCGAAACTATCTCGACCTGCTGCAGCTGGTGCCTGGCGTCGCCATCAACCGCCAGGTCGATCCGAACAGCGACAGGGCCAACCCGGTGCTCGGCGAACGCAGCGGCAACAACAACTTCCTTATCGACGGGCAATCGAATAAAGACACCGTGAACGGCGGGCCTGCCCAGCAGTTCAATCAGGAAACCATCGCCGAGTTTCAGGTGCTGACCAACGGCTACAAAGCCGAGTTCGGCCAGGCCTCGGGAGCGATCGTCAACGTCATCACCAAGAGCGGGAGCAACGTCTTCCGCGGGGTCGGCTCGCTGTTCTTCCGCGACGACGCGCTCGATTCGTCGAATTCGCTGGACGAGACGAGAACCGATCCGCTGCCGCTCCGCCGCTACGACTACAGCATCGCGGGCGGCGGTCCGGTGGCCAGGGACAAGGTCTTTTTCTTCGGCTCAGCGGAGCAGATCAGCGAGGACCGCCAACTGGATTTCAAGTATCCGGATACCGGCAGCCAAGTCGTCAACCAGCTGCTCCGCGATCAGGAGGCGCCGTTCGATGTTCCGACGGAGCTCTCAGAGACTCGAATGTTCCTCAAGTTCGATGAGCATATCGGCCAGCACCAATTGACCCAGCAGGTGAACTACACCGACAGTGACGTCAACAGTTTCCTGCCGCTGTCGTCTGCCTCGAGTCTGCCCTCGGCGCGAAATGACACCGACACCAGCCGACTGCTTCTGGCCTTCGGCGACACAGCGATCCTGGGCGATCCCGGCAGCCCGTATCTGCTGACGCTGCGCGGTGCGTTCCGAAGCGAAGACAGCGAGACGTTTCCTTCGCAGACAACTCTGACAGGGGCGACGCTCTTTAGTCCCTATGACTCGAGGTGCACCCTCGCGACCTGCTCCCTGTTCGGCAATCTACCGACGGTCTCCTTCGGCAATCAACGCACCGCGTCCAATCTCGAC